>NZ_JBNPVS010000018.1:0-162976 GCF_050434225.1 Paraburkholderia sp. GAS32
CTTGACCCCGCCATACGCTCTAGCAAGGAGATGCGGAAGAAATTGATCGACGCTTTGTAAGCGGCCTTGACAACTTCCTGCTCATAGAAGGGGGCATAGGCCCGAGCGGGCAGAAACGCGTCTACCACCTGCCGCATCTGCAGCCAAAGGAGGAGTTCACATGCAAGAGTTTGAGCGTATCAAGGTCCTGTTCGTTGCCGGGTTTGGACCAATCGTCCGCGATAAAATCGCGGGCCGAAACTTGTACGGTGAGACGTTCAACATCTCATTCAAGGAGGAGCCGGGCGGTTATCTGCATACTGAGGCTCTGAAAGGAGTTCAGAGTTTTGCCTTGTGGCCGCTCGAGCAGGCGGCACAGTCCTGCTTTGGCAAAGATTCCTGGCCGGACAACACGCCCGTTCCCCAGGCATGGCTCGAATTTGATGTCGAGGACGTTGAAGGAGCAACCGCGGAACTGGAATCGCGAGGCTATCGAATTCTCATCAAGAACAAGAAGGAACCCTGGGGTCAGACGGTCACACGATTTCTTTCTCCGGAAGGACTGCTGGTTGGCCTAACAATTACTCCGTCGATGCGGCACTCGTGAATATCACGGGGACCCGTGGTTTCCAGATGTCCGTTTGACCCGAACCAGGGGTGACGATGGAAGTGCCGTGTTGCGGATACTAACCGCTGGATAATTCGGCTGATGGAGCCGCAAGCCTGGTGCATGTGGTCACCCAAACGAATGGGTGCGTTAATTTTCTGAGCCTGTGGCTCCACGACTTAAGATAATGCTATTGCTGCCGCGACCGGTTTCGATAGTGACGACGCGCGTGGGTCTGCTCATGCACCAGCACCGCCGGTTGGGTCCGGACGGAGTGGCGTCTGCAGGAGCGGCGACGGCCCCCACATCTCGACCTTGAAATTGGTCGCGAAGGTCCGTAGTTCTTGCTCCAGCGCGCGCCATGGCCCGTCTGCGAACGTCGCCCAGTCGATTGTGGACCTCCAGCAGGTGGTCGTTCGAATCTGCGGGGCGCCCAGCATATTCCGGTTCGCGCGAAGTTCGACCAGACCTGGCTGCTGCACAATCGTTTCCGCCGCCTTCCTGGCCCATTCGGCGTAAGACTCCAGATTCACGCCTAGCTGCAGGTCGTACGTATTCGTCACCTCTATCATGGACGTCTCCTCACCGATGGAGTTGGGTTCCGGCAGGTACATGTCCACTGCCAGTTCGCCGGTATGGCAATGCGCCGCGTCTCTGATACTGCCTTCGTTCGCCCCAGCGGGTCAAGCAGCGCTTCCATGACAAAACATCGAACTTGCTCTCGGAGACGGCCGGAAACGGGACGCTTGGCTTCTCGTCGATTGATACGGACACGCTCGCATCCGCCCACGGGGGCAAGCCGCGGACGGCTGTCGTTCTGCTCGCTCATCTCGTTCTCTTTCGTCGTCGTGGCCGCGCTAGCTCGGCAGGTACGCCTGAAAGCCGCAAATCGCGCGGCACCGATGCCGCAGCGAGGATGAAAACCAATGCATCGCGCTGCTTACTGCCAGCCACAGACATCGTAGTGCTTTTCCGTCACGAGCCTAAGCAATCAGCCTACGTGCCATGGCCCGAGCTGATTAAGGAGTGTGAGCACCTGATGAAACCTACCGAGCATCTGCCGGTCCGCTACGAGGTAAAGGCGTTTCCCGAAGAAGTGCTTTTTCAGGCATGGTGTACTCGCTTCGATAAGGTTTGAAAAGGAAAGCACGCTCCTTAAACGTCCGGGATACACGGCATAAGGACACCGAGGCTAAACCGCAGGCAAAGCAGGCGGCGCAGAGACAGAAGTCAGATGCGCCGCCGGCAAGACGAAAGATGCCGATATCACCAAAACCGAAGCACCACGGAGGTACCGAAGCTCCAATTCGCGAGCGACCTGACCTTGGAATGGCCGCATGCCGGCAATTCTGAAAGGTCTTACTGGACAGTCTTCGTTGACATGCTGCTGTCTTCGTGGCGCATAGTGGACATGCTCATGCCACTCGTGGTGTCCGCGCTCTTGCTCATGTCGCCAGGAACCCGGTTCCACGGGCTCGAGACGGGCTCGCCGTGGTACGTCATCCCAGCGGTTGCGGCACCGTGAGCACCGCCGCTGCCATTTCCACCGTTGCCATTCCCGCCAGCCTGCGCAAACGTCGCGGCGCACGCGCAGAGTGACGCGACAGCGACACGCGCGAACAGAGCCCTCATCGTCAACTTGTCCATGGTATTTCTCCTGTGATGTCGACCCGTGCGTTAGCAGCGCCGAAGTCTCATATACCGCTAAAGTCTGACTGATTGCGCAGCGGCGGAGCGCAAGCAGCTACTCCCATCTGAACAGGGCAGACATTTGCTGCGTCCAGATGCGAGACATGTGAGTCAGTCGTGACTCAGCGCCGAAAATGACAACGCTGCGCTGAATTCGCACTTCTTGTCGTGCGCATTTGCCCTTTTACTTCGGCATCAGTACCTTATCGACCACCATGATGACGCCGTTGCTCTGGGTGACGTCGTAGGTCGATATGTCGGCAGTGTGGCCACTGGCATCCATTACTACGATGTTGTGCGGGCCGTTTTCACTGAACGTCAGAAGCTCTCCATTGACTGTCTTCAGTTCCGCCTTGCCGCCACCGGCCTTGATAGCCTGGTCGAGCTTGCGGAAGTCATAACGTCCAGGAACAACGTGGTATGTCAGGATGCTGGTCAACGTCGCCTTGTTTTCAGGCTTCACGAGCGTGTCGACTGTGCCAGCCGGCAGCGCGGCAAACGCCTCGTTCGTTGGTGCAAAAACCGTAAACGGTCCTGGGCTCTTTAACGTATCGACGAGGCCCGCGGCTTTGACTGCAGCGACGAGCGTGGTGTGGTCAGCCGAGTTGACCGCGTTGTCCACGATGTCCTTGCTCGGATACATCGCCTGACCACCGACCATGACCGTGTCGCTGGCCGCAAAGGCGCCAGAGACGGCTGCTGACAGTGCGACAGCGACGAACATAGGCTTGCATTTCATGGTGCACTCCCCAGAGTTGCCACGCGTAATTGCACGGCTCTGACCGCATATACGGGGAATACTCGCGCCTGGATTCAAAAACGGTCTGCATCCCGACGATGTAGCCTGATGTGTCCCTGCCTTGGGCCCGTCTTCGGGGGAAATTGCATCGACAAAGCTGATCGATCACGGTGCACGACTTGAAGACGCGGATGCGTTGACGAGCAACGCACGGCGGTGCCGTGCTTCCGGACCTTAAGCGGGGCGACCGGCCAGCAACCGCTTCGCGGTGTATGAAAGAACGCGCTCATCACGCTGATTCAACACGTCGATGCGGCTCGTCACGACTGCACGATTGTTTTTGGATGTGGGTTTCACTTCCTCGACTTCCACTATCCCATAGATCGAATCGTTGACGAGAACCGGACCGTGAGCCTTTAACGTCAGATCCAGAAGTGCCAGACCGGTGCCTTGTATCATCGTCTGGAATAACAGTCCTTCGATCAGGCCGCTCGTCAGCGCAGCGGGGACCGCACGGCCACGCATGGCGCCGTGCTCGTAGTCCGCGTCGATGAAAATGGCCTCGAGCATGCCGGTCACCGAGATGAAATTGACAAGGTCGGTTTCGGTTACCGTGCGACGATACGTGCGAAAGCGCTGACCGGCCTGAATCTCCTGCCAGTAGAAACCACGCCCCAGCAGTTGGGCGTCTTGTAGGGAACTCATATTTACTCCGGATGGGTAAGTGACTGTCGATCCCGCCCGCAGTCGGTTCTGCGGGCGATTGTCGGTTGACGGGACGTCGCGTTCGAATAGCAATAACTTTGCTATCGGGGAAGCTGTACTAGAACCTGACGCGCAAGCCAGCGGTAACGGCGAGCTGGTATTTCGAATTGGAGCCCGTTGGACCGCCCACGCTGTCGATCGTTGCGGTCAGGGCATCGCCCAGGGCCTTCTGATAGACCGCGGCGACATACGTTGTCGTAGTTTTGCTAAGCAGGTATTGCGCCCCCAGGTTTATCTGCGCCCAACGAGGGTGGGTCCCATCAGTAATGTTAGCTATTTTCGAGGCACCACCTACCTTTCCGTCGCTGTAAATGAATGCGACGCCAGCAAGAAAGGCCGGGGTAATCTGGTACTTTGTGTTGGCCTCATAGTTCGAAAGAGAAAAGCTCGAATGGTCGACGTACCGCAATTTGGCCACTGTATATGCGAACCCCAGCGTCGCTGCGTCCAACTGGTATGCCACGCCTGCGCCGGTGACGTCCTGGGTCTTGACCGGACGTGCATAGAAGATATCGGTGACGCTCGTGTAATCGCCGACGATGGCGCCGCCAGTATTGCTTCCTCCCGTACCCCCGGCCGAAGGGCTTGAGAGGTGCAGGTGACCAGCTCCCAGCGTTACAGGTCCCGCTGCGTAGCTCGCGCCGACGCTCCATGCGCTATTGTTTGAGAAGCCGGTGCCAGCTGAACCGGCAGCCTGATTGCTGAAGGCGTATAACCCTCCGAAGGCCAGCCCACGATAGGTGGGACTGGTGTACTTGACGGAGTTGTTGATGCGGAAGGTGGTGTAGAGATTGTCGATGTCACCGACGTGCGCGCCATATTGAGTCGCCCATTGTCTGGAAGAAACAAAAGGTCCGACGAAGTCGACGACCGAGTCGTACTGTCTCCCGAAGGTCGCGGTCCCCAGATCCTTGTTGACCAGTCCAACATATGCCTGGCGGCCGAATAAACGTGAACCTTGCAATAGCGTGCCGCTGGCGACGCTGAAGCCGTTCTCGAGCACGAAGATGGCGGAATTGCCGCCACCCAGATCCTCGACCCCGCGAAAGCCCCATCGGGACGGGGCACCGACACCGGATGTTTCCTGTATTTTGCGGGCACCGATGGCTCCGGGCCGGCTGGCCACGTTGTTCACATAACCGATACCTGCATCAACCAGACCGTAGAGCGTCACGCTGCTTTGCGCGCAGGCCGATGCGCTAGCCAGTCCGCTGGTCGCAAGAAAAATCGCCTTCCTCAATTCCATGTATTTCCCCATCGAAGCGTTATAGGTAAATATTGATTCAGCAATGTGCCGTTGGTCTCCTGGCGACCTGAGCGGCGGAACGGCTCACTTCAAAAACCCGCGGTGCTGGCATTTCACTGCCTGACACCGCGCACAAATCGAGGCAGCACCCGGACGGCCCTTCAGATCACCAAGTTTTCGCGTAATGCCGCGATTCGTTCATCGTCATAGCCCAGGACGACGCGCAGAACGTCAGTTGTATGTTCGCCAAGCTGAGGCGGGTGGATGAGCGCCTGAGGCGGCGTTGCGCTCATGTTGATCGGGTTGCGCACCACCTTCACGGTGCCGCCGGATGGGTGGGGCAGGTCGAGTTGCAGTCCGCGCGCCACCACCTGCTCGTTCTCGAATACCTCGCCGAGATCGTTGATTGGGCCGCAGGGCACGCTGGCAGCTTCGAGTGCAGCGATCCATTCATGCTTTCCGCGTACGCGGACCATCTCCGCGAGAATCGGCACCAGGGTCTCGCGATTGCGCACGCGCGCCGGATTGGTGGCGAAGCGCTCGTCGTCGGCCAGTTCCAGCCGGCCGCCGGCTTCGACAAATTTCCGGAACTGCCCGTCGTTGCCGACCGCGACGATGATCCAGCCATCGCTGGTCTGGAAGGTCTGGTAGGGCACGATGTTCGGATGCGCGTTGCCCCAGCGCACCGGCGGCTGGCCGCTGGCGAGGAAGTTCGAGCTAACGTTCGCGAGCATGGCGACCTGCACGTCGAGCAGCGCCATGTCGATGTACTGGCCTTCGCCGGTACGGTCGCGATGGGTGAGGGCAGTCAGCACGGCGACGCTTGAGTACATACCCGTCATCAGGTCTGTGATCGCCACCCCTGCCTTTTGAGGGCCGCCGCCAGGCAAGCCGTCACGCTCCCCGGTGATGCTCATGAAGCCGCCTATTCCCTGGATGATGAAGTCGTAGCCCGCACGCTGCGCATAGGGTCCAGTCTGGCCAAATCCGGTCACCGAGCAATAGATGATGTCCGGCTTGATTTCTTTCAGCGAGGCGTAGTCGAGGCCATATTTCTTCAACTGGCCGACCTTGTAGTTCTCCAGCACCACGTCGCTGTGGGCGACCAGCTCGCGGACAATGCGCTGCCCTTCGGGCGTCGCGATATCCACGGTCACCGAGCGCTTGTTGCGGTTCGCGGCGAGATAGTAGGCTGCCTCGCGCGTATCTGCGCCGTCCGGCGTCTTCAGGTACGGAGGGCCCCAGTGACGCGTGTCGTCGCCGACTTCGGGTCGTTCGATCTTGATGACGTCGGCGCCGAAATCGGCGAGCGTCTGTGCGCACCACGGACCGGCCAGCACGCGGGTGAGATCCAGCACACGGATATGATTGAGAGCGCCCATAATTGGTAAAAATATAGTCGTTTAGTAATGCTATTAATTTGGTATGAAGCGTTGCGCAGCGAGTGTCAAGTGCCCGGGCACGGAAGCCGATTTCTGGACTTAAAGGGTTACGCCGGGTTGGCTAAAATCCGGCGCAACGATCGGTTCGCTACGGGGTAGTACGGTCGCGGGCGGCAGCATCATCCCTCACTGGAAAGGAGAGGCTGATTCTTACGGGAAGCAATAGGCAAGATCACAACGAGCATGACCGCGGCCAATGCTTGCATGCACGCAGCGGTGACAAAGCCACTTGTATAGGTGCCGGTAGCTTCCCGTACGTACCCGGTAAGCCACGGCGTCAGAAAACCTGCGAGGTTCGCAACCGAACTGATGAAGGCCACTCCGACCGTGGCCCCACTAGCCTTCAGGTACCGCATCGGAATCTGCCAGAAAAGAGAGATGCCGGCACCTGTGCCTGCGAGCGCGAGGGCGAGCGTCACAAAGGTGGCGGTGCGACTGCTGTGCCACACGAGTACCAGCAGAAGCAGGCTCGCGACGCTCACCACAGAGGCAATCGAGCAGTGGTAGCGGAGGTCACCATGACGGCTCGCGTATGTGCAGAATGCAATGTTGCCGACAGCGCCAAGAATACAGATGGCCGCGATAGCGTTGCCGATCGCTGTGTAGCCACCAAATCCCGCATCCCGCAGAATGGTCGGAATGAAGAAGCTCAGCGCCGTATTGGCACTGAGGATGCAAAAATAGACGGCAACCAGTACCCAGACAACCGGATTGGCAAGCAGCGGTCGCTGGTGGTTCACTTCCGCAGAGGCGCGTTTGCGGTCGCGAGCGAGGTCGGCCCCGATGAGCAGCCGTTCTTCAGGGGACAGCCAGGACGCTGTCTCCGGCCCATCGGAGAGGACAAATAGTACGAGGCAGCCCAGCAGCAGGGTGGGGGCTGCCTGCACCAGAAACATCCAGCGCCAGCCCGCGAGGGACAACACGCCGCTCATATGTTGCAGCACGAAGCCGCCGGACAGGCCTACGGCGACAGTCGAACAAATAGCGGCCGAATGGAAAATGCTGAAGTTTCGGGTTCTCCGTTTCGTTGGAAACCATAGATTCAGATAGAGAATTACGCCCGGATAGAAGCCAGCCTCGAACGCGCCCAGCAGGAACCGCAGAAAGTAGAAGAGCGGCGCGCTACGGACGAACATCATTGCAATGCTGGTGAGTCCCCAACCGATGGCAATCACGGAGATCGTTCGTCTTGCACCGAGCCTTTGCTGAACTGTCGTGCTGGGTATGCCGAACACCACATAACCGAGGAAGAACAGTCCCGCACCGAAGCCGTACACCGTTTCACTGAAGTGCAGATCGGAAAGCATCTGCAATTTCGCGAACGCGACATTGGCACGATCGACCCACGCGAGCAGCCATAGCAGGAAGAGAAGTGGAATGATTCTCCATTCCGAAGCCGAATAGGCGCGTCGTAGCGTGATTTCGGATGCGTCGCTCAAGGCGTTCGTATCGGCGTCATAGAGCGAGTTCATGAAGTGTCTCCTTGGTGATATGCCCGGATCTGTTTGGCCGGTGTCATGACAGTTTCAGTGCGGGAGCGGGCGTTGTTGCCCGCGTTTCCGCGATGGTGCAGCAACGGCTTCTACACCACCGTTCGCGCGGGCAGTACTGCTCCGCGGTTCTCTCCGAACCCGATGCGCGCAAATCCGGGCCGCTCACACCAACCCTTCATGACGACCGCATCGCCGTCCTCCAGGAAGCCGCGCGTTTCGCCATTGCCCAGAGCGACGGGTGTCTTTCCTGCGGCAGTGAGTTCGATCAAGGCGCCAGCCTCAGCGGCCGTTGGTCCCGAGATCGTGCCGCTACCGAGCAGGTCACCGCTCTGCAGATTGCAGCCACCAATGGTGTGATGCGCGACCATTTGCGCGATCGTCCAGTACTGGTGACGGAAGCTCGTGTGCGACAGCCGTGCGGCAGGTGCCTGACTTGCACGCTGCCGCTCGGACTCCAGCCATACCTCGAGTTGGATGTCGATACTCCCTTCGCTGCGGTTGGCGGGCGCATCGAGATACGTCAGCGGTTGAGGCTCGTCTGCGGGCCGCTCCCACGCATGACGAAACGGCGCCAGCGCTTCCATGGTGACGATCCACGGAGAGATTGTGGTAGCGAAATTCTTCGCGAGAAACGGCCCCAAAGGTGTCGATTCCCACATCTGTATGTCGCGAGCGGACCAGTCGTTCAGCAGGCAAAGGCCGAACACATGTTGTTCGGCACTCGTGACGGGAATCGGCTCACCCTGCTGGTTGCCAACGCCGATGAAGATTCCCAGTTCGAGCTCATAGTCCAACCGCGCACACGCGGATACCTCAGGCACGCTGTGCCCCGCAGCAAGTCGTTGTCCAAGCGGTCGCCGGACTTCCTCGCCGGATATTCCAATGCTCGAGACACGTCCGTGATAGGCGATAGGCATCCACTGAAAGTTTGGCGACAGTACCGGGTCAGGGCGCAGCAGCTTGACGATGTTGCGGGCATGGTCGATCGACGTATAGAAATCGGTGTAGTCGCCGATGCGGGCTGGCAAGCTGTATTCGACCAGCGCCTGCGGAACGAGACACCGGCGCAGCACGTCGGTATCAGGCGTCGCCGACACGTTTCCCGCTGGCGCTTCGAAAAGCGCGAAGGCGGCGTGCCTCAAGGCTCGCCATGCGCCCGGGCCCATGGCGAAGAACTCGTTGAGCGAAGGTTGCGTGCAGGCGATGGCCGCCTGCATGGCGAGGCCGCTGAGGCAGCGTTCGCGAAGGAGGGCGGCCAGGTCGATGACCTGGTCTCCCAGCGCGATACCTGCGCGAAACGCCTCCGACTCTCCCTTGCGGCGAAAGATCGCGTAGGGGAGATTCTGCAGCGGAAAGTCGCAGTGAGGCTCATTGGCCGATGCAAGCCAGCTCTTGACAGCCGCATCGTGCGTACGGTCAAGGTTCATCGAATTCACCCCGCAGGCTCCGGCGGCTAAGCAGCACACGGCGTTGACGCAGTTCCTCGATCAAAGCGGGATCGACGTCGCGCTCGGCGAGTAACTCGACGTTGTGTTCGCCCTGGAAAGCAGGGACGCCAGGCGGCGGCAAGGTTGCGCTACTGAAGCGCCATGGCACGCCCGGCATGCGCATCGTGCCGCCCGAGCGATCGTCCACCTGGACAATCGCGCCCCAGTCTTGCGCCCACTCAGATTCCGCGAGGTCATTCGTGCTGCGGACCACACCGACAGCGAGGCCTTGTTCGCTCACCTGCGCCTGAAGTTCCTCCAGGTCGGTGAAGGTGAGAATCCAGGCGCGGACTTCGCTCAGCAGGGCATCGAGGTTCAGGCGGCGCAGTGGCGCGGTCGCAAAGCGCGGGTCGAGCAGCAGATCCGTTCGACGCATCATGGAGCAGTAGCGGACGAACATCGGCGAGTAGATGGGACTCGCGGCGATGGTCAACTGACGTCCGTCCGGTAGCTTGAAGATATGGGATTCAGGCGCGCTCAGCGCCGGTGGCTCGCCCTGTGTGTCAATCCCGGACAGTTGCGCGCCAGCGCGCTCGTTGACCGCGAGCATGGTCGCGGCCATCGCGACATCGACGTGCTGTCCTTCCCCGGTGCGGTTGCGATGCTGGATTGCGGCGAGCACCGCAATTGCGGCATGCAGGCCGGTGTAGACATCCGCATGGCTGCAGGCATCGTTCTTGAGTTCAGAAAGCGATTCGCCGTAGTGCTGTTGCAGAATGTCGGTCAAGCCGGTTTCCGCTTGCACCGTCGGGGCAAACGCGGGTCGGTTGCGCCACGGCCCGGTCTGTCCATAGCCGCTGATGGAAACGTAGACGACTCCCGGATTAAACTCGCGAACCTGCTCATAGCCAAGACCGAAGCGGTTGAGCGTGCCGGGGCGAAAATTCTCAACGATGACGTCGGCGTCGCGGCACATGTCGATCACGATTTCGCGTGCTTCGGGCCAGTTCAGGTCGATGCTGAGATTGCGCTTACCCGCATTCTGCTGCGCATAGTAGACCGACATCCCGTCAATGTGAGGCACGCCTCCGCGGCCCGAGTCGCCACCGGGCGGTTCGATCTTGGTCACGTCGGCGCCGAGATCGCGCAGTGTTTTGGTACACAGCGGGCCCGCGAGCACGCGTGTGAAGTCGATGACTTTCAGCCCGTCGAGTGGTGCGTTCATGATCAGTTCCCCTCGAATACTGCGGAGCCCGGACCGGTCTTCGCGAAGGACTGCAGACCGCGCTTCTGGTCGGCGCTTGCCCACATCATGTTGTTCACCTCGGTCTGCTGTGCATCGGCACCTTCGATGCCACGGCGCGCCGAAAGATTCGCCAATTTCTTGATACCGCCCAGGGCGACCGTGGGGCCGGCTGCAAGCTGGCGGGCCCATGACATCGACACATTCGGCAATTCGGCCTCGGCGACGACGAGGTTGATGGCACCCCAGCGTTCGAGTGCTGCCGGATCGTGACGCCGGCCGAACATTGCCATTTCTTTGGCGCGTGCCACGCCCACACGCTGCACGACTCTCTGAACGCCGCCGAGCAGCGGCAACAGACCGAGAGACGCTTCAGCCATACCGAAGAAAGCCGTGTCGGCCGCCAGGATCATGTCGCAGGTCAATGCCAGTTCGAAGCCACCGCCGAGCGCACCGCCATGCACGGCCGCTACCACAGGGATGCGGATATTCTCGAGGGCATCGAGCAGCGCCTCGAGGTTAGTCTGATCGCGGCGTCGCCCGCCCGCTGCGAATGCTGTCACGTCCGCGCCCGCGCAGAAGTGGCGCATGCCGCTACGCAGGAGAATCGATCGGCACCCTTCCTCGACGGCTCTGCTGTATGCGGCGAGCAGTTCCTGAATAAAGATATCGTCGAGCAGGTTGTGGGGCGGTTTTGCCATGGTGACGACGCCGACGGCGCCGTCTTTTTCAAAGAGAACGATGCTCATGTCTTATCCTGCGTGTTGGTCCGATGGGTTGCCGGACGAATTGTTACGAAGACTGTAAAAAATATAGGAATGCGAAATACAAGGTATATGCCTACCTTGAGAGCGTGTCAGGCCAGGCCGGTTTGCCGTTTTCAACGATCTGGCTGTGCGTTCCGCGCCTACGCCGCGCAAAAACTGTCCATGCCTTGTGCCGTGCGAATCAATGACTTGATCCTAACACTGATAAGTTGGTTTAAAATTAGGGTATTCCCGATGCTGGGGGAGAGGAGAGTGCGATTAGCATGTGCGCCGGGATATCGGCAAGCGGCGTGCGAGGCGTGTTGCGAAGCAGATTTGTACTTTTAATAGTCTGACCACTTTCATGGTGCCATCGTGAATTCAAAAGCATCGACTGACGTGTCCGTGCCATATCACCACGGAAATCTGCGTAATGCACTGATTGCAGAGGGGCGTCGCGCTTTGGAGGAGATAGGCGTGCACGAACTCAGTCTGCGTTACCTGGCACGTAAAGCAGGTGTGTCGGAGGCGGCGCCTTCTCACCATTTCGCCGGCAAGGAAGGCCTGCTGGCTGCCATTGCAGCAGATGGCTTTCGCGATATTGCGGCGCTGCGCGCCACAATAGCGGCATCCGACGAGACGGCGCTTTCGAAGGCATATCGGATGATGAGGGTCTATGTCGAGTTTGCCCAGCGCTATAACGGGTTATTCGAATTGATGGTCGGTCCTCGGATCGTCGCGCGCGATTCTTACCCGGAGCTCAGCACGGAGATCACGAAGTCGTTCCGGCTTTTCGCTTCGTCTGTTGAGCAATTTGCGTTGGAAAAGCAATGGGAAGAGCAATCGCTGACGCTCGTCACCCATGCTGCCTGGAGCGTGGAGCACGGACTCGCGACGCTGATCCTCTCAGATCGCATGCCTCGATCCGATAAACCGCTTTCAATCGATCAGGTGGTGGAGTTTTCAATCAGCATGTTCCTCAGTGCGGTTGCGGCAGGCGCATCGAGTCTCGAAGAGGTCATTCGGCAACTCCCCGACTCGGAGACCGCGCCAAAGTGGGGGCTGAAGTCTGACCTGTGAATATGGCTCGGGGGAGCAGCTATAGTGGGTCGATGTTCGGTGATTCTTCCCAAACCACTTCCGTGCTCCAGTTGCGAATCAGTCTACGGGGCGTCAGCCCGCCGGTCTGGCGGCGCCTGCTGGTTCCCGAGCAGATTACGATCGCGCAACTGCATCATGTGATGCAGCTCGCCATGGGCTGGAACGACGCACATCTGCACCAGTTCGTCATTCGCTGCTGGCGTTACGGCGGGCATCCCGACGGCGCGCTGCAGTTCTTTGACGGTCCAGACACCCTGTCACTGGCTATGCGCACACAACAAAGTGTGCTCGCAGATCTCGCCATAAGCCTCGAGCTATCTGCAGCTCGCAGATTCAGTTCCAATGCGGCATAGTATTAGAGTTAGTGATACTGACTTGTGACATGCTGTTTTCCTGAAGTCGTCACCATACACTGGTTTCCAAGGTGCAGTCTGATTGAGCACCAGAACGAGACAGGAGACGATTGTGAACAAACAGGTGTTGCTGGAGGATTTACCGCTCCGCCCCTTTCACATAGGGGTGGCTTTCAGCGGAACAGGCGGGCAGTTCAGCGATGGTTTTGTGCTGGGGATTATCGGCATTGCCGTCAGCATGGCTGCCGGTCCGTTACATCTCAATGCCGTCTGGATGGGGTTGCTTGGAGCGGCGTCGCTGGCGGGGCTCTTCTTCGGCAGCATGCTGGCAGGCCCGATTGCGGACAAGTACGGCCGCCGGACGATTTTTGCGTTCGACATGCTGCTCTTCGCGGTCGTCTCGGCCGCTCAATATTTCGTGACGTCACCCGCACAGTTGCTGGTGTTGCGCCTCGTGCTCGGGTTCATCCTCGGCGCCGACTATGTGGTCAGCAAATCCCTTGTGACGGAGTACTCGCCGCGCCGCTATCGCGGACGTCTGCTTAGCGTGCTCGCTGCGGCGTGGGCAGCGGGGTATGTCGGTGCCTATCTTGCCGGCTTCGCCATGCGGGACATCGGCCCTGACGCATGGCGGCTCATGCTTGCCGCGAGCGGAATTCCGGCCCTGCTGATTCTTCCGTTCCGCCTCATCGTGCCTGAGTCGCCGATGTGGCTCATGAAACGTGGACGTGGCGACGAAGCGCTTGCGATCATCCGTCGCAAGTTCGGCCCTGACGTCATGCTTTCTAAGCCGGCTGGTGCGTCTCAACAGCATCGCGGTGCCTGGTCGGAGCTGTTCTCGCCGCGTTGGCGCAAGAACACCATCGTTGGCTGCGTCTTCTACACGTGCCAGGTCATTCCGTATTTCGCGTTGGGCACGTTTTCGCCGAAGGTTCTCGAGGCGCTGCAAGTAAAAGACAAGTTCGTGGGCGGCCTCGTCTACAACATCCTGCTCTTTGCCGGCGCCGTGATTGGCCTGTTGCTCATCGATAAGCTCTCCCGTCGCACGTTCCTCATCGGGACCTTCTACTTTGCGGCGCTTGCTTTGGCTGTGCTCGCCTATGCCAGCTTTGGACCCATCGGCACGATGCTGGCGTTCGGCCTCTTCGCATGCATTCTCTCGGCTGCGGCGAACCTCGAATTTGTCTATCCGCCCGAACTCTTCCCGACGCACCTTCGAGCATCTGGCGTTGGCCTCGCGGTCGCCGCGAGCCGCTTCGGTTCAGCCATCAGCACGTTTCTGCTGCCGCTCGCCGTTCAGCACGTCGGCATTCACGCTTCATTGGGTGTCTGTGTCGCGGTGCTGCTTTTCGGCGGAGTCTTCTGTCACATGCTGGCGCCCGAAACAGGTGGGGAAAGCCTCGCGGACGTAAAGTCCGACTCCGCAACCGATGACCAACCGATAGCTGAAGAGCGACATGACGCATCCATCGCTGCCTCAGCGTTGGGTAGCAGCAAGCCACGCATCTGATGCCCTTTGGAAGGCAGCGGCCCGGACGCGTGAACATAAGCCAGTACGCTTTTATCAGGACACGCCATGTCGCCGAACAAACCAATCGATATGCATGCGGTACAGGTCTTTGTCGCCGTGGCGGAAGCGGGAAGTATGTCTTCGGCGGCAACCAGGTTGGGCATATCTCAATCAGGCGTGTCGCAAATCATTCGGCAACTCGAAGAAGAACTGGGCGTCGTGCTGGTGAACCGCACGACCCGGCCGCTGGCGCTAACACCCTTTGGCATCGCACTTCGGAACCGGGGCACCGTGTTAAGCGAAGAGATTGCCAATCTGAAGGCACAGGTAGTCGAAGCCGGACGAGGCATCAAACCGGACTTGCGTATCGGACTGGTCGATTCGTTTGCGTCGACTTGCGGCTCGGTTTTCACCAAGAACCTGCTGGGGAAAGTGTCGCAGTTGTCGATACGTACCGGTTTGAGTCCCCAGCAGGGTGAAGCGCTTCTGCGCCGCGACCTGGACCTGATCGTCACGAGCGACCCGCTGGCTGACGCCAATGACGTGGTCCGGTACCGACTCTTCTCGGAGCGCTACCTTGTTATCACGCCGAGGGAGCTAAGAAAGCCTGTGCGAACCATCGAGGATGTACGCGCGCTTGGCAGCAGCTTACCCATCGTCCGGTTCAATCGCACATCACAGGTTGGATTGCAGATCGAGCGGTATTTGCGGCGGATTGAAGTACGGCTTCCAAACCGGCTTGAACTGGACAATGCCGATGCTTTGACCTCGATGGTTGCGGAAGGAATTGGATGGGCCATCACCTCGCCGATGTGTCTTCTTCAGGGTGTCACGCATGCGGGCAACGTTGCGACCCATGTGGTTGAAAAGTTGGGTCTCGAGCGCTCTCTTTATCTGGTAGCGCGCCGGGACGAATACAACGCTTTTTTTGATGATGCGTGCGAGACAGCGCGCGAAGTAATTGAAACATCATTCATGCCGAGGCTGAAAGCTCTCGGCGGAGAAATAGAGAAACTTATTACCGTTGGCGAAAGGAATTCTTATGAATAAGCTTACTCAAGGTGAACAGCGAGTTGAACGTGACTATGTCGGCGAGGTCACCATTCCCGCTAACAGGCTGTACGGCGTGAACACGGTTCGTGGCGTTGAGAACCTCACGGTTTCATCCCTGAATATCGCTCACTTCCCGCAGTTTCGCGACGCTTTCGCCCGGGTCAAGTGGGCGGCAGCTTTGGCCAACCGCGACAACGAAGTACTCACCAAAGAGCAATGTGAGGCTATCGTCAAAGCTTGCCAGGAAGTCATCGAGGGGCACTTCGACTCTTCGCTCGTGGTCGACCTGATGGAAGGGTCGGGCGGGACGTCCACCAACATGAACTTCAACGAGGTCATCGCCAATCGCGCCCAGCAGCTATTGGGTCACGCTGCCGGAAACTACGAATTGATTCATCCAAATGACCACGTCAACCAGTCCCAATCCACCAACGACGCCTATCCAGCGGCGTTGAAAATTGCGACATACGCTATGCTCGAACCGTTAATCAAAGAGGTCACGCAGCTTGCAGCTCTCTTTGATAGCAAAGCCGCCGAGTTCGCCGACGTGCTGCATCTGGGCCGCACCTGCCTGCAGGACGCCCAGCCGATGCGTCTGGGCCAACTATTCGGAGGCTATGCGTCTCTGACAGCCCGTTTGGCAGAGGAACTCGTGGCAGTCCGCGACAAGCTCCGAACACTGCCTCTGGGGGGCACCGCGATTGGCACCGGCTTCGGTGCTCCCGCGGGTTATCGTGCCGCCGTGTACACGCACCTTGGCAGCATCACAGGCGTGGAATACCAGGCACCGGGAAATTCGTTCGATGCAATGCAGAACATGGATGTGTTCTCGCGCGTTTCGGCTGAGCTTCGTACCTGTGCTGTATCCCTCGCAAAAATCGCATCTGACCTGACAGTCCTGTCCTCGGGCCCTGTCGGCGGCCTCGGAGAGTTGAAGCTGCCGGAAGCGCAGGCCGGGTCGTCCATCATGCCGGGCAAGGTCAACCCTGTCCTGCCGATGGCAATCATTCAGCTAAGTTTTGCGGTTGTTGGAAATGACGTTGCAGTTGCGCAGGCCGTGCAGTACGGCGAACTGGAAATCAACCATTTTGAGCCCGTGGTCGCGTCGCGCGTTTTCGACAGCATTGCGCTGCTCACAAACGGCATTCAGCGTTTCTCGCAGAAGTGCGTCAAGGGCATCAAGGCGGATGTTGCGCGTAACGAGCAGCATTTGATGGAATCCATGGCAGTTGCCACGGCACTGGTTCCGAAGATTGGCTACGCCCGAGTCAGCAAACTTGCGCGCCAATCCGTGGCTGAAGGTCGCTCTTTGATTTCGATTCTGGACGAGTCCGGAGTGCTTTCCACGCAAGACACCATCACGGCAATCCGCAACGCGTCGTATCCGGTGTTTGACGCATAAGCGTTCGCTGCGAGCGAGGAGCGAGCAGACCTGGAGCCATTCCGGGTCTGCTCGCCCTTGACTCTATATGAACGGCAGCATGCCAGCAAATGACGAGCTACTGAACTGCGGTCGAAAGACAAGACGCGCTAAAACTTCTCTATCCAGGGTCGCAGTTCAACCTCCCATGTCCACGCACTACGATGCTGGCGATGGATATGGAGGTATTCCTTGGCGATGGCGTCAGGGTCCAACCATTTGTCCTCATGGCTGGCATCGTCCGCTTGAGGACGGCTGCTCGCAATGCCGCCGTCGATGACGAAATGCGCGACATGAATATTTTTCGGAGCGAGTTCTCGCGCCATACATTGGGCCATCCCTCGCAACGCGAATTTGCCCATCGCAAATGGCGTCGAACCAGGCAGCCCTTTCACACTTGCCGTAGCGCCGGTCAGGAGGATGGTGCCGCTGCCGCGCGCCAGCATTCGAACGGCTGCGGCCTGGGCGACTAGAAAGCCACCGACGGCGGTCACTTTAAGCGCGTCCTCAAGTTTCTCTGGGTCGATGTCTTCGACTGCCGCGCGGTAGCGGCCACTCGCGTTGTACACAACGAGGTCGGGCGCGCCGAATGCGTCTTCTACGCGGTCAAAAAGTGCGGTGACATCGTCCGGTTGACTGGCGTCGCAACGTAAGGGCAGAGCGCCCGTCTCGCCGACGAGGTCCGTCAGCTTGCTGGTATCGCGGGCAGCGAGCGCAACCTGCATGCCCTCTGCTGCGAACAGTCGCGCGAGCGAAGCACTCAATCCCTTTCCTGCGCCCACAATCAAAGCGGTCTCAGTTCGACTCACGGTTCCTCCGGATTCAACAGGGACTGGAACTGCCACGTATGAGCGAAGTTAGCAATTCCAGCGTGTGTGACTGCATCCGTATCCACACACCCTAACTTTTTAGCGGGGTGGGGTGCGGGATGCACGCTTCGTCATATTGTCTGCCGGCAACATGCCCGGCAAGGCCTCCACAAAGAAATCCGCTTGCAATGCGGCCCCAGCCTGCACGTCGTACTGTGCAAAGTCGCGCACACCGGCGGCCAGCAGAACTTCGTCGTCGAGGAAGAAGTTTCCTGTGCACTCTTTGGCCGGGCGCGTCACGATGTAGTGGGCCGCGTCAGCGACTATCTCAGGCGTGCGACATGCTGCAATCATGTCCTTGCCGCCAATTTCATTTTGCACAGCAGCGGTCGCGATCGCTGTTCGAGGCCATAGCGAATTGACGGCGACACCCCGGTCTTTGAACTCGCCGGCAAGCGCCAGGGTGAACAGGCTCATTGTGTATTTGGCAATGGTGTATGCCGGAAAATCGCTAAACCATTTTGCGTCCTGGACCAACGGAGGTGACAGCGTGAGGATGTGCGGGTTCGGCGCATTGAGGAGGTGCGGCAGGCACGCTTGCGCGCATACGAACGTACCTCTGCCATTGACCCCATGCATCAGGTCGTACCGTTTGACGGGTGTGTCCAGCGTGCCTGTCAGTCGAATGGCGCTGGCATTGTTCACGAGGATATCGATGCCGCCGAACAAAGCAACGGCCTCGGCGACTGCCGCCTTCACGCGTTCTTCGTCGCGAATATCCACCACCAGCGGGAGCGCCTTGCCGCCGGCAGCTTCAACAGCCGCAGCCGCCGTGTGAATCGTGCCTTCGAGACGCGGGTCTGGCTCCGCGGTCTTGGCGCAAATCACGACATTGGCGCCGTCGCGTGCGGCTCTGAGTGCAATCGCGAGTCCGATGCCGCGACTGCCACCGGACATGAATAGTGTCTTGCCAGCAAGGCTCATGGTCGTCTCCTGATGATTTACAGCAGCATACGCTTCTGCCGTCATCGGCGCGCAGGGGAGCGCTGCAGCCTACGCGTCGCCGCAAACCTCCTCCAGCATAGGGATCCCCGCCAATCCGCGATGGGCTTTAGCGAGCGCCATTGTCTGGCATTTTGCAATTGTGATTTCACGCTATCGGTCTAGAAAAAAGATAGGCCAGATCTAAACTCCTATCGAAACTGTAGCGAGGTGAAGAAATGTTGAAGCTTATCGAAGGTGCGGTGTTGCTAGGTGCGCTGATGCTGTATTTGGTGCCCGCAATGATTGCAGACGCCAGAGACCGCGAAGACGCCTTTGCGGTGACCATGGTGAACATCCTGCTTGGATGGACCGTTATCGGTTGGTTCGCGGCGCTGATATGGGCGCGGCATCCGGTCAGCGATCGTCGTTTGAAGCAGTTCGCAAAACGGGCACAACGGGCGGTTGCACGAGTCACGATAGATGCCATAGTTGCTCGCGCTGAAGGCCGTGCTGGGTCAATTCCCTTGTTCAACCCGCGTTTGGTGCCGGTAGTGGCGCGCATCGCAGCAAGCAGCCGTTACCAACACAGAAGTTAGTCGGTGACGTGGGCCGAGCGTGAATGGACCGTGCTGACATTCGAGAGGTGGGCGCCGTATTGCGCCCGGCTTTCAGACTTGCTTGTTGATTGACCGGGGCGTCGACGCTCTAGTCAATCGAAGAAATTTTTCTGGAGATTGAAATGGATATGCCTGTTACCGAGGAGCAAGTTCGTACGCTTGCGTTCTATCTGTGGGAGAAAGAGGGAAGTCCCGAGGGACGTTCCCAGGAATATTGGGCAAAGGCACGGCAACAGCTAGGCGCAGATCGCGTGCTGGCAGAATCGGATTGAGATGTTAGTTCGGTGTGACCAGAGCACCTAAGCGGAGGTCCACGTGCTCGGAACGTTGACGCTGTTCCACGTATTCAACCGGAAGGGAGGATAATTGGACGCGTCATCGAGCGCATCGTGAGACCGAGCGAAAGGAGCGACGACGTGCGAAATCAATCTACCGAATGGTCGAGCAACGACGTCCCGGCTGGTGACCGCACAGACGCCTGGCAGTCGGTGCTCAGTCACAGCTACAGGGAGTGGCAAGTCCCTCATCGTCTGCCTGCTACGTTCTACGCCCACGTCAAACATCATGATTTCGCGGGAGCCGGGATTGTCGAGACGGTATGCGACCCTTGCAAGGGTCAACGCACGCGAGGGCAAGTTCGCCACGATGATGAACTGTATGTCGGAGTGCAACTCACCACGGGTGGGCGCGAACGATTCAGGATTGGCGATTCAGGCGTGGAGGTCGCGTCCGGCGATGTAGTCGTCTGGACGACTGACCAGTCCATCGAGTTCGAAGTTCTCGAGCGCCTGCATAAGGTGACGCTGATGATTCCATGGTCGGTTATGCGGGAGCGGCTACCGGAACGCAAGCAGCCGCCGACAGGAGGCAAAATCGAAAGCCGCACAGGCGTCGGTTCATTGCTGGCTGTGCACCTGCTGGCCCTTTCAAATGAAATCGCAACACTCGACGAAAGCGTTCAGGGTTCCGTCAGCAGGTCTACGCTCGAACTGCTGGGTATCGCGCTATCCGGCCAGCAACCGTCAGCAACGTTCGACGCCAGCGCGGCGATGCTCAGACGTGTGCAGGACTTCATCCTGCAACATCTGCACGAAGACGACCTGAACCCGACCCGGATTGCCGAGGCAAATCACATTTCGCTGCGTTACCTGCACATGCTGTTTCAGCGTAGCGACATGACCGTTTCCGGGTGGGTTCTGGACAGGCGACTGCACGCCTGCAAGCAGGCGCTGACGGACCCGGCCTACAACCGGCAACGCATCTCGGAGATAGCGTTCCGCTGGGGTTTCAATTCAACCAGCCATTTCTGCCGTGCGTTCAAGGAGAAGTACGGCGCCTCGCCGGGTGATGTTCGCAGGACTGTGGGCGTTGGTTCGTTGGACGAGTTGACATGACAAACGCGGACCGGAGCTAGCCTTTTCGCTCAATCCGCGTGCCTGTTGTTGCCTGCATGCACTTACACGTAATGCCCCGAACGCTCCAGAACTTCGATTTTGTAGCCATCGGGGTCCTGAATGAAAAAGAACCGGGCGAGCATCTCTTCGCCGCGCTTGAATTCCTTCACGGGCGTGGGATGGATACCGAGCTGCGTCATGCGCTCATGCTCATTTTCAAGCTCTGGAACGGCTACAGCGATGTGCCCATAGCCGTCACCATGCGTGTATGCCGGCTCGCGGCCTTTGTTCCACGTCAGCTCAATCTCGAAGTCATTCTCTTCGTTGCGAAGATAGACCAGCGAGAAGTCGGGGAACTCAAGGCGGTGACTTGTCGACAACCCGAGCGCGTCCTGATAGAACTGCAGCGAACGCTCAAGGTCGTGGACCCGCACCATGGCGTGAATGATTTTGGCCAATTTTTACTCCTTTGTTGCGTAATGCGCGACGCAGTTGCCGAGCTGCGCCGCGAGCGTTCAGTTAAACCGGGAAGCGACAGAGCGTCTCACCGCCGTCGATGCGGATGTGGTCACGGACGAGGTCACCGATAAGTCACGCATGAGTCAGGCCGAAAAAGACGTGAACGTCTGAACCGCAATTTTCCCGTCTCTAACGTAAAGGGTGTCTGTTGCGAGTGTGACCCACGGCTTTGCCTCCCAGGCGAGGTACGCTACGTTGCCGATTGTGCTCATGCTTGTAATCTTGAACGCCGGCCAGAACGCTGGGTCTGCACCGTCAAGAAATGCCTTGAAGAAGCTCGCGATCTCGTCGCGACCACGGAAGGTCCTGTCCGGCGTAACGATGGCGGAGCTGTCGTCGTAATCCTTGAGAATCTCCTCAACGCCTTGAGCGAACGCACCGAGATGATGGTCCAGAACCTGCCTGGTTGCTGTTTCTGCCTGTTCAGAGAGATTTGACATGTCGAGTATCCACGAGAGGAGCAACGGGATGTATCGGTAACGATGGTCGTTGCCGATACATGACGTAGACAGCAGTCCCTTCAGCCCGCGTATGCACGTTGGGCTTCGTCCCAGGTCACCACGACGATCGGCGTGCCATCTTCCTTGATGAAGGATAGTGGTCCCAGGAACGTCATGTAGAACTCGCTGTCGACCGGGAACGCGGTTTTGTCGTGACGAGCATTGGCAGACTCGTAACCGTACGCCGGTGCGACGACCGTGTCGCCGCCGTGCTCGCTACCACCGCGGACGTCCATGCGGCCCTTCGTCAGCAAATATTCGCCCGGCCCGACGTGAAAATGCGCGTTGAAGGACGAGCCTGCGGGGCAATCAAAAATTGCGGTCCATGCACCCATTTCGGGGGAGGCGTGAAGCATCTTCCAGCGGATTCCTCCTTGCGAGAGCGCATCCGGGAAGGGCTTCCACGGAATCTCATCGATTTGAACCGCTTCTTCGCGAACCTTTGGTTTGATGTCCATCGTCGTCTCCAGATTTCGCCAAACCGAATTCGAGTTCGGCGTGGTTTGTGGGTGAATCAACGATATCGCAGGAGAGCGCCGGAGGATTGCACGGTAGTGCAAGACGAGTTGCCTGCCAGCGCACCGGAGGACTCAGAACGCGTCTTATCGGTTTAATTACAACGCGCTTCACGTCCGCCTTCTCGACGACTGCAACAGCAATGTCGTCCTCGACGCAGGATTTTTCGTTGTGTGCAAAAATCGGCGCGCGCGGCCTACGTCCATACGGTTTACGGCCCGTAACAAGGACAGTTGGCCGCATCGATAAAGGTGACGAGGAGTAGACAATTGATTCAGCGTATCTCCGCTTTTTTCACTCAGGTGGTGCATCGGGTGTTGCCCGATCCCCTGATTTTTGCCATTTTGCTTACCGGCGTTACCTTCGCGCTCGCGCTTGGTTTGACGCCGAAAGCGCCTGCCGACCTCGTGATGCTATGGGGCTCCGGATTCTGGAACCTGCTCGCATTTTCGATGCAGATGGCGATGATTCTTGTAACGGGACATGCGCTGGCCAGCTCGGGACCCGTCAAGCGAGTGCTTGTCGCGCTAGCGAGCTCTGCCCGGACGCCCGGGCAAGGGGTGATGTTGGTGGCGTTTGTGGGCGCCGTTGCCTGCGCCATCAACTGGGGATTCGGTCTCGTTCTGGGTGCGATGCTTGCACGAGAGGTCGCCCGACGCGTCAAGGGAACCGACTATCGGCTGCTCGTGGCGAGTGCCTACATGGGTTTCCTGACCTGGCATGGTGGCTTGTCTGGCTCTGTGCCGCTCGTTGCCGCCACCAAGGGCAATCCGATGGAGAAGACCGTCGGTCTGATTCCGGTTTCGCACACCATCTTTACGGGCTACAACGCGTTTATCACCATCGGCCTCATTATTCTTTTGCCAATACTGGCAAGACTCATGATGCCGAAACCCGAAGACGTGGTCACGGTAGACCCGGCGCTATTGCTGGACCCGCCGAGTGTAGAACGCAAGCTTGCTCCCGACGCGACGTTCGCTGAGCGAATGGAAGAAAGCCGTGTACTGGCCATCCTCGTGGCAGCACTCTGCGCCGTCTTCCTCGTCATCCGGTTCATCAACAAAGGCTTCGCACTGGATATCGACACCGTCAACCTGGTGTTCCTCGCAGCGGGCATCGTTCTTCACAAGACCCCTATGGCGTATGCACGCGCGGTAGCGGCGGCAGCGAAGGGCGCGTCCGGCATCATGATTCAGTTTCCGTTTTATGCCGGTATCCAGGCGCTGATGGACCACTCGGGCCTGGCGGGCGTCATCACGAAGTGGTTTGTCGATATCGCCAACGTTCACACGTTCCCGCTGCTCGCGTTCCTCAGCTCGGCACTGATCAACTTTGCCGTGCCATCCGGTGGTGGTCATTGGGTCGTGCAGGGCCCATTTGTTATGCCGGCCGCGCAAGCGCTCGGCGCAGACCTTGGCAAATCTGCGATGGCGATTGCTTACGGTGAGGCGTGGACAAATATGGCGCAACCGTTCTGGGCTCTTCCGGCGCTTGCCATTGCAGGGTTAGGCGTTCGTGACATCATGGGCTACTGCGTCACCGCGCTTCTGTTCTCGGGCGTTATTTTTGTGGCCGGCATGTACCTGTTCTGACAAAAGGCGGCCCGTCTCGATGTGAGGGGGACCGCCACACCGTACGTCTACCCGTGGCTATCGACCCACGCTCGTGCCCAGTCAAGTCCGGCATGCTGGGCTTGCTCTTCGGTATCGAAATAGCCAAGGACGCCGGATGCTTCAACGAGCTTGTTGTTTCGAGTGATCGTGCCGCTCGCCGCGTACCGTTCCGGCTGGAGCACGCCTTCCTGCTGCAGGATGGCGTGCCCCCACACGCTATAGCCGTTGTAGCTCTCCAATTCCATCAGCGAGTGACCTCAGCCGACATGCCGCGAGAATCAACCCGAAGCACATTTCCTTCGGGCGTGAACTGGCGCGGAATCTCCGACATATCGGGTTCGTCTGTCGGCGCGGTTTTCTGTATGTGGCTTTGCTTCGCCAGGAGCCTGGGTGCGGATGTCGGCGTGCGCCGCGCATGCACATCCACCGCGTGAGCAACGACGGGTCGATGAACCGCGAGCTTGCGTGCAGCACCGACCCTATGGGGAGCGGTTGCACGGGCCTCCGGTGGATTCCAGACTTCAGTGTAGCTAGCCGCGTACACGGCCGGCGTGAGCGTCGCCATCAGTACGGCCAATGCAATACTTTTCACGCTTTCTCCTTGTCTGCTTTCCGTTGCAGCCACTCTTTGCAACCAAGCCCCTGTCCGACGCAGCCGCCATCGCAGCCGGGACAATAATGCCGGTCTCGTATGTCAGCGCTGACGTGCCAGACATTGTCGTTCGCTGGACTTGCTGTGCCTACAGCGGTGCCGTTTTCGCAGGCATAGAAGGCTGGCTCCCCAGATTTTCCGCGGCTGACTGCATCGTCAATCGCCTTGTCGCCAAAGGCTGAGCGCAATTCTGCGATGAAGGCGGCCATCTCGGGCATTGGATGGACGGGCCTGCGAACGCGTACATCCATGGGTCACCCTCGATTAAAAGTGCCAGTTCGTTGCTGTGAAATTGCGCCTGCGGTACTGTATAAATATACAGGTTTTTCGTGCGCCGTGTCCACCGGTACCGTTCCGGGACGCATGCTGCGCTATACTCATCCGATGGAAACGAACCCGATCTTGCTGAACCTGTATCGTTGGTGGCACGCCTGACCCAGGCGGCCCGTTTTCACACGTACATCTACAACGTGATGCCGCCAGTCCTGGCGGCATTTTTGTTTTTGCGCGCGCATGACTGGTGGTGTCCCCAAACACTGAGCTCACCATGTCACAGGCGAAACAACCCGTTATCCTCACCGGCGACCGCACAACCGGTCCCTTGCACCTCGGTCACTACATCGGCTCGCTGCGCACCCGCGTGCAGCTTCAAAACGAAGCGCAGCAGTTTTTGCTTCTCGCCGATGCGCAGGCGATGACGGACAACGTCGGCCGCCACCAGAAGGTGACCGACAACGTCATCGAAGTCGCGCTGGACTATCTGGCTGTCGGCATCGACCCTGCCAAATCAACTATCGTCATCCAATCGCAGGTGCCCGAACTCGCGGAACTGACGCAGTATCTGCTCAATCTCGTGACCGTTGCGCGCCTCGAACGCAACCCGACCATCAAGGCGGAAATCGTGCTCCGCGGGTTCGAGCGGGATATCCCCGCCGGCTTCCTGACGTATCCGGTCAGCCAGGCCGCCGACATCACTGCGTTCAAGGCGACGCGCGTGCCGGTCGGTGACGACCAGTTGCCGATGATTGAACAAACCAACGAACTGGTGCGCCGTTTCAACAGCACGGTCGACAAGCCGGTGCTGGTCGAATGCGAAGCGGTGCTTTCGCACGTCGCGCGGCTGCCGGGCATCGATGGAAAAACCAAGATGAGCAAGTCACTGGGTAACGCCATTACGCTGGGTGCGAGCCCGGACGAAATCACCAAGGCCGTGAACAACATGTACACCGACCCTAACCATCTGCGCGTCAACGACCCGGGCCAGGTTGAAGGCAACGTTGTGTTCGCGTTTCTGGATGCGTTCGAACCGGACGTGCCGATGGTCGACGAACTCAAAGCACATTACCGCCGTGGTGGGCTGGGCGACAGCGTGGTCAAGCGCGCACTCAACGATCGGCTGCAGGTGATGCTCGCACCCATTCGGGAACGACGCCGCGAGTTGGCGACCGACCGCGCCGAGGTGCTGAACGTTCTGCGTCGCGGAACCATGCGCGCTCGGGAAGTGGCGGGTGCGACGGTATCAGAGGTGAAGGGTGCGCTTGGTTTGAATTACTTTCAGAACTCACAGTAGAAGATCAGCAAGCCGCGCAGCTGTAACCCGGCGCAGACCGGGCGTCGCGCGGTCGTCCTAGTCCAGTCATAGCTTTGGCGGGGCAACGTGATGTATTGTCACATTCAGTTGATATACAGGACGGGCAATCCTCGAAGGAGATTGATTTGACCGTTCGAAAATCAACGTTGTACGTCGAGAGTGCAACAAAGCATCCATTTGAGAGCTGCTTCGTCGACCTTGGCGGGCACTCCGCAGAGCGGGCCCTCACTGCGCTCACTGCCGCAGTCAATGCGGCTCAACGTGAAATGAATGCTTTTGACTGGATTGCAGACGCGCTTCCCGGCGCGACGCTCAAACCGGCCCTGGCATTCGGCACAGTTGGCGAACTGTATCGGTCATACACGAGACCCGCCGAGCTGGGACGCCTGAAAGGCGTGTTGCGGTCCTGACCAGGGCATTCCAATATGTCCCGCATTCGAACGTAGGCGTCTATAGTGGAGTCATCGCCCCGCCAGGGGCGAGCTTCCTTTTCAGGACCGACGCATTGGACGGGGGACGGCACTATGCCTGCTGATTCTGGTTTGGCTTACGACCCGCAGGGACAAACGCCTGGGTCATTGCTGACGCTGGTTGGATATCTCGAACTCTCGCTGGATGAGGGAGAATGCGTCGTCATGATGCGCCGCGGTACAGACGTCTGCGCTGTCTACATCGGCGACCCAGCGGACGAGGACAACGAGTTGACTGGTCACGGAACTATTGCAGTGGGCGTGGCTGATGAGATTCTCGAACTGACTCACGCCGGCTTGAACCGGATAACGGTCGGCGACCAGACGTACCGGTTCGTTCGAAGCTTCACCCACATCGCAGACGTCGGAGCAGTGATATTTGCGCCAGCGTAGGCTTGTGAGCAACCTCTCTTCCTGCCTTTGCGGCATCGCGCGCCGGCTTTGCCAGCGCGTCCGCTTTCATCCCCGGAAGCCCGGTCCCGAACCACTCCACTGTCCTTTGGAGATGGGTGACATACGAACGCATCTGTCACGGCGTGGTCTCACCTGTCAACGGTGAATGTTCCACCGCAAACCAATCTTAATCAGGCCCCGATGCGTTCGACTTTCACTAAATGGCTGTTCATCGTCTACGTTCTCGGTAGCGGGACACTTTATTCAATGGCCATACTGCTCCTGTTCCCTTTCGTCGGCAGAGCTGGACGATACTGGTTGGCAAAACAATGGTGTCGTGCACTGGTGGCGGTGATGCGCTGGCTGCCGGGAGTCTCATGTTCGATAGAAGGGCTTGAACATATCCCTGAAGGGCCGGCGATACTACTGTGCCGTCACGAATCGACCTGGGAGACACTCGCATTTCTTGCGCTCTTTCCACGGCGCATCAGTTTTGTTTTCAAGGACGAGCTTCTTCGCATTCCGTTTTTTGGATGGGTGCTGCGTGGCCTTGACATGGTTAGCCTGAACCGCGGCTCCGCTCGACAGGCTCATCAGGCTGTGACGCAGGAAAGCGCTGAGAGGCTGGCGAAGGGGGATGTCATCGTCATTTTCCCGGAGGGGACCCGGGTGCCACACGATGCGCCGTTGAGAATGACATCGGGAGGCGTTCGATTGGCTTGCGCGACTGGCGTGCCTGCTGTTCCGGTGGTTCTCAACGCGGGCAAAGTCTGGCCGGCGAAAGGCTGGCCCAGCGGCCGCGGACAAATTCGTGTGGTTGTCGGCCCGGCATTCTCTCCTCGGGACCTGTCACAGCAGGAACTGGGGCGAGCCGTCCACGAGTGGATGAAAGACGAACTGCTGCGGCTTTGATACCGTTCCAGTCGTCGTCACACTCGCGCAGTCGCGGCGCTGCTGTTTGCATGCTGCTGTTTGCATGTTTTCACATGCGAACCAAAGCGACCTATCCTTAAGGGACCGCGAGCAATAGTCTCCCGTTTCCTTTCTTCCGGAGGAGGTGCGTCATGTCGATGTCTGCCACTCTTGAGGAGTGCCTGCGCAGCAAGGGCTCCCAGTACGAAATCGTGCATCATCCGCACAGCCATTCCAGCATCGAAACCGCGGCGGCGGCGCATATTCCCGGCGATCGCCTCGCCAAAACCGTGTTGTTTGAAGACGAACACGGCTATGTGGCGGCTGTGCTGCCATCGACCTACGCCGTGCGGCTGTCCGAGCTTTGGGCACAGACCGGACGCCACCTCCTGCTGGCCAAAGAGGTCGATCTGCGGGAGCTGTTCAAGGATTGCGACGTCGGAGCGCTTCCGCCAGTGTGTACTGCCTATGGCATGTACACCTATCTTGACGAGAGCCTCGCCCGTCAGCCGGACGTCTATTTCGAGGCCGGCGATCACGAAGCGCTGATTCACATGGACACGGATCAATTCCTTGATCTGATGGACCGGGCCGAGCGGACACGCTTCGCTCGTCGCATGGCGGGCACGCCGAGTTGAACGGCGCCCGTCGGGTGCGGCAAGGCTTGCGCAGCGCAGCATAAAGCGCGCTGCGTTACCGAACCTTTGCGCGAGGCAGATCATGCAACGCAGCGACGCGGTCCTGAAGCAGGTGATGGCAGCCTTCGAACGTGAATCACACCTGAAGCTCCGGAATCATCCCATTCATATGAGCTTCGACGACGGCGCCCTGACCGTGGCGGGCGAGGTGCCGGATATCGCATCCAAGAAACGCCTTCTTCAGTTGACCCAGATGCACTGCGATGGAACGCGTCTGGTCGACCAACTGCGTGTTACCGCCAACCCGGCGGTCGGTGATGGCGAGCTACGCACGCGTCTTTGCGAACGGCTGGCGCAGACGGTGGAGTTTCGCAACTGCGTGATCTGTGCGCGCGTCAAGGGCCAGCTGGAAGTGCTGCACGGCACCATGGACGAGGCGGGCAACGACGGCAGCGGCGTCGTCGAAGTGACGGTCGAGGACGGTGTCGTGACCTTGACGGGCCAGGTGGGCAGCCTGTCCCACAGGCGCCTCGCGAGTGTGATTGCCTGGTGGGTCGGCGGCTGCCGCGACGTGGTGAACCTGCTGGAGTTGGTGCCCGCCGAAGCCGACGGTGACGATGAGATTTCCGAGGCTTTGCACCTGGTGCTCGAAACCGATCCGCGTGTGCGCGCCGGGCAGATCACCATCAATGTGGAAAATCACAGGATCACGCTAGCAGGTTGGGTGGCGACCGAAGCAGAAAGACGGCAGGCGGAACAGGACGCCTGGTGTCTGGATGCGATCGATGGCGTCGTCAATCGTATTCAGGTGGGGGCCTGATCTGACTGCAGGCTCGTTTTGTAATCCGGACGTTACTGCTTTCCATAGAACGGCGGGCGTGACGGGAAATGAGTGCGCGCAAGATTTTGTCGGGCGTTGCGATGGTTGCGTTGTCCGTGGGATGCCTCGCTGCTGACGCGGCGAGTTCGTGTTCTCCGGCGTTCTCCGAGGTCGATGTCAAAAACGGCCTCAAAGTACAGGTGGATTGCGGACTCCCCGGTCAAACCCTCAATCGCCTGACCATCCAGTTGAATCGCGTGGTGAAGGGCGCCAAACTCTCCGACGCCCAGACGGTCTCGCTCGCGAGCGCAACCAACGTGATACTAGGCGTGGCGTATGCGCAATCGGGCCGTGTTGGGCGCAAGACCGATACCGCGTTCTCCAACGTCAAACCGCTAGTCGAGCGCCTTGCCGGGCAAATCAGGGCGCAGCCCGACGTAGATCTCGCGGCCGAAGCCCGGCAATGGGCCGCACGTTATGAGAATCTGCTGCGCAGATTCTCGATCGCACGAAGTCCCGATCCTCTTGAATTGCACATCGACGAAGCGCTAGCGCGCTTTGATCTGGAGAGTGCATCTCAGTTGCTGCCCCAACTGCTTGCCGAACAACAGGGAACCCCGCAGGTGTTCGCGGCGCGTTCTTATGAGGCTGGCGAGATTGAATTGCTGCGCTTCGCTCCGCAGAATGCCCTGCCGCATCTGGAAAAGGCCTACGCGTTGCAACCGGAAGATAGCAGCGTGGCGACCGCGCTTGCCGACACTTTGCAAGAGCAACGCGAGTTTGAACGTGCGGAACCGATTTACCGCACGCTGTTGTCGCGCTATCAGTTGCTGGCGCGGGAGAAGCCTGCCGCCTACCAGCCCCAGATTGCGCGCACGTTCGGCAAGCTTGGCAACCTCTACGTTGGGCTGCAACGACCCAAGGAAGCGGAGGCCGCCTATCTGCGGGCGCTGGAGACCTATTGGCTGCTGGCGAAACAGAACCCGGTGGCTTACGGGCCCGCTGTGGCACAAACGTTCGACAACCTCGGCGTGCTATATCGCGATACACAGCGCCTGCAGGAAGCGGCGGATGCTTATCGCGAAGCACTGGACATCGATCGTGCGTTGGCCTATCGCGACCCCGCGACCTACAAACCCGATATGGCGACGACGCTCAACGACCTCGGCATCCTGTACGGCGCCACACAACGTATGAGCGATGCGGAGCAGGCGTATCGCGAGGCGCTGAGCATCCAGCGGGTTCTGGTGCGGAGCAATCCCGCAGCCTACCGCCCGGCACTCGCTCGTACGTTCAACAATCTCGGGAACCTTTATAGCGCGATGCAGCAACTCCGCGAAGCCGAGCATGCCTACAAGGAAGCGCTAACGATCCGGCAGCAGCTTGCCCGGGAGAGTCCGGCACTCTATCGGCCCGATGTCGCGCGCACGCTGACCAATCTTGGCGCGCTCTATCGCGCCACACAACGGCCGAAGGAGGCGCAGCAAGCTTATCAGCAGGCCTTGCAGATCTATCGTGCGCTCGCGGGGGAAACCCCGACTGTCTACCAGCCGGACGAAGCGCGGACGTTGAACAATCTAGGTGTCCTTTTCAGTCACAGCGGGCGCCCACGCGAGGCTGAAGACGCTTACCGGAACGCGCTGGACCTTTACCGGACTCTGTCGCGAGATGCCCCGGCGGCCTACCGTCAGGATGAAGCGCGGACACTCGGTAACCTGAGCGCACTTTTGAGCCAGACTCAACGACCGCTTGAGGCCGAGGAGATCCGGCGTGAAGCAGCCCGTCTTCTCGACACAACGGAAGCGCCGTAGATCGCACCCACAATATAAAACGCGATCAGTGTGTGCATGACGAGCACCGCAGCGGCGAGCCAGCTCATGAGTTATCTTTGGCTATTCACGGAGGTCATTCGAAAGACTGAGATGCCCTCCATAGGGTCCAGTGTTTCGCGCCAGGGGGCACGCTCAAGCAAGCGGATCGTGTCTTCATAACCTACGGCCCAGCGTCGCTCGATGCCACTCGACGAAAAATCGATATCCCTGTTCAAATCGTTGTTATCGAATGCCGGCGCGTCGAGTTCCAATACTTGCATCGTCGTGCCACAGCCCCAGCCGAGTAGCGCCTGAACCTCCGGCGTATTGCGTTTCTCTTCGGGGATGTGTTGGCTGAGTTCGCGAATCACGTGACGCAGCCGGTGGATCTGCTTCTGTCGATCGAGGTGGCTTTCCGCGCGACTCGAGTACTGAATGTCACGCTGCCGGCTCATGACTTGCAGGATGGACTCGGGCTCCGGGCCGCTTGATGGCCACAACTGCACCGAAAAAATCACCGAGCTGTTCCGCGGCCGATCATCGAGCACGGCTTCTAGCGGCGTGTTCGAGTAGATGCCGCCGTCCCAGTACGATTCGCCTTCCAGTCGCACCGAAGGGAAGCCGGGTGGAAAAGCGGCGGATGCCATCACGTGCTCGACGTCCATCGGCGCGTCGCGATTGGTGAAATACCGCATACGTCCGCTGCAGACATTGACCGTGCCGACTGTCAGCCGCGTCGCCTTGCGATTCAGGCAGTCGAAATCGATCAGCGAAGACAGGGTTTCACGCAGTGGCTCGGTCGAATAGAATGCCGCCCGCTCCGGTCCAACGCGCGCCTGAATATTCGCCCATGACCCGGGTTGCGGGGTGAAGAACGACGGCACGCCTTGCGTGACGATTGCCAGGTCGCGCGACCAGTTGGCGAGCCCTGGCAACAGCCAGCTTGCCGCATCGACGCCACGGCGCGCCACGCCGTTCCAGAACTGGGTTAATCGCGCAATGCGGTTCTCGGGCAGATTGCCCGCGATGATCGCGCCGTTTATCGCACCGATCGACGTGCCGATCACCCAGTCGGGTTTGACCTTGCGGTCATGCATTGCCTGATAGACACCAGCCTGATACGCGCCGAGCGCACCGCCTCCCTGAAACACGAGGACCACTTGTCCGGGAATGTCTGGGGCGGCCTCCGACTGGCCTGCCGCATTAGCGTTGCGTTTGCCGTGTGTCTTGTTGCCCATTGCAGGTCTCCCGGACAAATGCTGCGGTGCCGGTGATTTTGCCACGGGTGAGGGCGGCCTGGCGCTGCGGTTTTCCCTTTTTACTGTCGTGGGGAGCTTGCGGGCGGCTTCAGGATTCTGCCGCCTGAAAGGCATGAACCTTTATTGTCCGGGCGTGACGGACTGGACCCGATTGCGTCCCGCACGTTTCGCGCCGTAGAGCGCTGCGTCCGCCGCCTGCACGAGTGCGTTGGGCGTGCTCAGCGTGCTCTGCGCGTTCTGCTCGTTCGTCGCGCACCCCGCACTGATGGTGACCTGACCGCCGGGTATTGGCGCCGTCAGGCCCAACTGCATGATGGCGAGCCGGGCCTGCTCGGCAATGACCGATGCTTCTTCCGATCCCGTGTTGGGTAACACCACGGCGAACTCTTCACCGCCGTAACGGGCGACGAAATCGCTCGACCGGCGTGCTATTCCTGCCAGCGCTTTCGCAATTGCGCTGAGGCAAGCGTCGCCGCGAAGATGGCCGAAGGCGTCGTTGTAATCCTTGAAATTGTCGACATCGATCATGACGAGCGAGAGCGGCTGACCGTTGCGTGTCGCACGGTCGAATTCCCTGCGAAACTGGTCTTCAAAGTAGCTACGGTTATAAATGCGCGTCAGGGCGTCGCGTGTGGACGAGTGCAGCAGGGAAGCGTGCGCCTCGGACAGTTCGCGGTAGAGCACGGTCACTTCCCAGACCAGCACGCATACCAGCACGCCGGGAGCCAGCATGCTGAAGATCCGCGCGACGTACCAGCCAAGGGTGAACTGGGCCATGCTCAATAGATTCAGACTGGCGTCCGCTAGGGAGGCGAGCAGGGCAATGGTGACCCATAGATCGAGCACGGTCCGCAGGCGTCCTTTGAACAGGACCACGGCGATCGCTAGAGCGTCAAGCAGGCAGATGACGAGTCCGGTTCGGCCACCTAAAAGCGCGTTCGTCTCGGAAGCCGCATGAAAAGGCGCGGACAGATTCGCATGAATGGCAAAGACGCCAAGCGCTGCGGCAAGCGCAGTGGGAACACCGAGTAACGCCCACGTCCAGAAATCGATGTGAGGCAGCCCGATCGGCTTGCTCGGGAGGCGGTCGCGTATGAGCGCTGCCAGGATGACGAGCAGCGGAAATCCTGCATGCCAGAAAACCCACATCCACGCCGCGCTCTGAGGCCCGGCGCCGAACAGTCCGGTGCGCGTGAAAACGCCAGGGAACATCAGCAGCTGCAAAGCGACGGTAATCGCCGTGAACGCGTACGCGCCGCCTAGCGCGCCGAGCATCGGCTGTTGCGTCACGCTAAAGCGGGCGCCGAGAAGAAACGCGGCGATTCCCGACGTGGTGAACACCGTGAGCGCACACATCGGCATGAAGGGCGTGATTGCCGGCAACGGCTGGTGCGCACGCTGACCCGCAATCGCGAATGTGAGCAGAACGAGCAACGCACATGTACCTGCAAAAACGGCCTGTTTGCGCGTTGCCGGCCCTATAAGCAAGCTGTCCATTCTGACCCGTTTGGTTGGTGTTCTGGTCGCCTCAGTGCATTGGTATCGCCAAAGGCACGACGCATATGCCGTGCCCGACGATACATCGCGGAGTTTGCCATGAACCGCGTCGATGCTTTACCGGCAAGGCGCGATGGAGCGTCGCAGCCGTTAAGAACCTATTGTCCTACAGATCGGCCCCGATAATCGAGTCGTCAGCGTTCGCGATAGTGCCCGGCCATATGGTCGACGAAAGCTCGCACCTTGGGCGCGACATACCGCGTTTGCGGGTAAAGGGCGTAATAGTGGCGCATGCCGAGAGAGTAGCCGGGCAGCAGGTGGACGAGGCGGCCGCGAGCCAGATCGGTCTGAACGGTATGCCGCGTGAACGCGGCGATGCCCACACCTGCCAGTGCAGCGGAGTAAAGCGCGGAGCCGTCAAGGTCTGGCTACGGTCCGATCCGTTCTCCGAAAACCATTCCACAAAAGCTTGTTTGCGATTCCGTATCCAGGTCGCTAGATTCATTAGTATCGCAATGAATCGACGGAGGTCGCATGGTCACACTTTCAGCGACGCTAATCTGGAGCGGACTGCGGCATCCCGTGCGAAGCCTGCAGAAGCAATTGTCAAAACGCGCGCCTGTTACGTCTGAGCAATCCTCCGACGTGAGCGCTGCCGCGACCTATACGTCCCCATCGCCCGAACGACTCGAACGCATTGCGGCTTACGCGCGCTGCGGCTATTTCCATATGGAATACACCGCTGGCATGTTTGTCGTGCCGCTCGAGATCCCACGGGAATAACGCGCGTGCCGGCGGTGGCGCGGCAAATCCGCGGCGCACGGACCTAGCCTGGTTGCTTCAAGCCGGAGCATCCGAACCGATGCTTCTTTAGAAATGACAATTAATTGGTTCGGCTTCGGCTGGCTCTCTTTCATAGTGTCTCCTGATGGCTATAGGCGGTTGCAATCGCAGATGGCTTTGACCAGCGCGTACTGATTCGCGCCATATTGAAGGAGACGTCATGACGCTTGAACTCGCAGAAGGACCCACCCACGCGCTGCTTGAAGCCGCCCGTTCGAGAGCCGCGGAAGCCGGTTTGCCCTATGCCGGTGGCCTGTCGCCACAGGATGCGTGGGCACTCGTCCAGGCAGGCGACGCCGTGCTGGTGGACGTGCGCACCGCCGAAGAACGCAAATTCGTCGGACTAGTACCGGACAGCCTGCATGTCGCGTGGGCGACGGGCACGAGCCTGACGCGCAATCCGCGCTTCGTGCGTGAACTGGAAGCGAAAGCCGGCAAGGACGCCCTCGTGCTGCTGCTGTGCCGCAGCGGCAACCGCTCGGCACTGGCCGCCGAGGCCGCGGCGAAAGCCGGCTTCACGCAGGTATTCAATGTTCTGGAAGGCTTTGAAGGGGAGCTGGACGGCGCGCAACGGCGCGGCGCCAGCAATGGTTGGCGCTTTCATGGGCTGCCATGGATTCAGGACTGACAGCCTGATCGTTCACACTGCACTTTACGGGGAGTAACCGCTGTGGCTGTGTTTGATGTCGATGAAATTGTTCACGCGCTTCAGACGGTCCGCCAGCAATGGCGCGAAGTGCAGAAGCGCTCGCTCGAGCCGGGCGGGCGCGAATTGCCAGGGCGCGAAGCGCTCTCGGAGATCATCGAGACGCTGAAGGGCGTGCTTTTTCCGATGCGGCTCGGACCACCCGATCTGCGTCAGGAAAGCGAAAATTTCTACGTCGGCCATGCGCTCGACGCCGCGCTGCATGCATTGCTGAGTCAGGCGCGTCTGGAGTTTCACTACCGCAGCCGCCATCAACCGCCGCCCGCCGCCACGATCGAGGCGCAGGCCGGCGTCGCGGTGCGCGCTTTCGCGGCGCGCTTGCCGGCGATACGCAGCTTGCTCGATAGCGACGTATTAGCCGCGTTTCACGGCGATCCGGCGGCGGGCAGCGTGGATGAAGTCCTGCTGTGCTACCCCGGCGTGCTGGCAATGATCCACCATCGGCTCGCGCATGAGTTGTATGGGTTGGGGCTGCCGCTGCTGGCGCGCATCATCGCCGAGCTCGCGCATGCGCAGACCGGTATCGACATTCATCCTGGGGCGCGGATCGGCGCGGGGTTCTTCATCGATCATGGGACGGGCGTGGTGATCGGCGAAACGGCCATCATCGGCGAACGCGTGCGGGTCTATCAGGCCGTCACGCTGGGCGCGAAGCGTTTTCCGCGCGACGCACAGGGACATCTGGAAAAGGGCCATGCACGGCATCCGATCGTCGAGGACGACGTCGTGATTTACGCGGGCGCCACCATTCTTGGACGCGTCACGCTCGGGCAGGGCGCGGTAATCGGCGGCAATGTGTGGGTCACGCAAGACGTTGCGCCCGGTTCGCACGTGACGCAGGCCGTGTCGCGCAACGAAGGCACCGGCGCCGCCGCGGTCCGCGAGCGGCCGCCGCGCGATCAGGCAGTCGCGGAGCCCGCCACGGCCGGGTCGGCTCGATGAGCGTGCTCGTCAGGGACTTCGGCGCCGCGGTGCGGCGCTTTCGTGAGGCGTCCGGCTGGTCGCAGGAGCAATTGGCCGAGCACGCCGGACTCAACCGGTCTTATGTCGGCGAGATCGAGCGCGGTTCTGCGATCGCGTCGATTGTCACGCTCGACAAGCTGGCCCGTGCTTTCAACGTGCCGGTCGAACGCCTGCTCAGCCATTCGTCCGATGGCGTGAGCGTTGCCGCACGCCCGCATTCCACACTCATCGATCCTGCGTCCGCCCGTTAGACCGCTGCGTTGCCGTCTATAGCATGTTGAACGGCCAGGGGCGTCTTCCCATAATCACTTTCGTTCATAAGCTTTCCTGTTTTTCTTCTATCAATCCTGGAGCTTCAGATGACAGCAACAGTCGGCGGCCTGACGGCGCTCGGCGATACCGCAGCACGGCAACTAGCCAATGCCACCAAAACCGTTCCGCAACTCGCCACGATCACGCCCCGCTGGCTCACGCATCTGCTGCAATGGCTGCCGGTCGAGGCGGGCATCTATCGTCTGAACCAGGTGAAGAATCCTGAAGCCGTCAAGGCGGCCTGCACCGCGCGTGAAGATGAAAGCATTCTGCCGCGCACATTCGTGCCGTACGAAGAGCAACCGCGCGAGTACTTCCTGAATGCGGTCAGCACGGTGCTCGACGTGCACACGCGGATCTCGGATCTGTACAGCAGCCCGCACGACCAGATCAAGGAGCAATTGCGCCTCACGATCGAAACGATCAAGGAGTTGCAGGAAAGCCAGTTGATCAACAATCCGGACTACGGCCTGCTTGCGAACGTGGCCGAAGAACAGCGCGTGTTTCCGCTGACCGGCGCGCCGACGCCCGACGATCTCGACGAGTTGCTGACCAAGGTATGGAAAGAGCCTGCGTTTTTCCTGACGCATCCGCTCGCGATTGCCGCCTTCGGTCGTGAATGCACGCGCCGTGGCGTGCCGCCGCCGACGGTCAGCCTGTTCGGCTCGCAGTTCCTGACGTGGCGTGGCGTTCCTCTGATTCCGTCGGACAAGGTGCCGGTTGCCGACGGCAAGACCAAGATTCTGCTGCTGCGCGTGGGCGACAAGCGCCAGGGCGTGGTCGGCCTGTTCCAGCCGGGCGTGGCCGGCGAACAGGGTCCGGGTCTGTCGGTTCGCTTCATGGGCATCAACAATCATGCGATCGCGTCGTATCTGATCTCGCTTTATTGCTCGCTCGCGGCGCATTCGCCGGACGCGCTGGCAGTTCTCGATGACGTGGAGATCGGCAAGTACCATGACTACCCAGACACCTACAAGTAAGCCCATGGATAGCGTCCTGCCGCACGATGTGCCGACGGGTCCGCCCGCGGGTTTGCCTGATCCGGCGACGTTAGCGTCGCTGGCCAATGCGTTCTTCTCGGCGCTGCCGGGCAACGCGCCGCAGGTAGGCGGTGCGCCCGACGTGGCCGCCACGCTGCCGTTCACGGCGCCTGTGACCAGCGAGATCAGCAATCCGGCCCCGGCCGGTTCGCCGCTCGCGGGTCCCGGCGGCGCGGGCACTGGCGTGCCTGGTGCAGCGTTGCCGCAGGGGCATGTGCCGGGGGGCAACTTGTTGCCTTCAGCGCCGACGCATGTTCTGTCGTTGGGGAATCGCGCGCCTGCGTTGGCTCCCCATGCAGTTGCGCAGAACGGCTTGCCGGATAGCGCGGTGACCGTTGCGCCGGCACTCGATCCGCGCTTTGGCGGGGCGGCGCTGGGCGTGCCTGAAGCACACGGTGCGCAGCGTCCGTCCGCGGGTGGTGCAGCGCCTGCGTCGTCCGCCTCAGCGTCGCCTTACTATTTCCTCGGCGAAACGGCGCAAGCCCGGACATCGACAGTTGCGTCGCCGGATATCGTCGTGCCGGGTTGGAACGAAGTCAGCGCACAATCGCTCGGACTCCCTGGTGTCGATCAGCCGCTCGCCGAGCAGCGCTTCCCGTACGACAGGCCGGCAGCATCGCAAGCGGCGCCAAGCGTCAGGCCGGCAGAGCACACCGGCAACTCGCACTATTTCCTGAATCTGAATGAGGGATCGCGGTTTCCCGGGCACACTTCCGCCAAGACGGATGGCGTGCCGCATGCCGGGCCGTCAGCGCATCCGCCGTTCGATGTGAATGCGATTCGCCGGGACTTTCCGATTCTGCAGGAACGTGTGAACGGCCGTCAGCTCGTGTGGTTCGACAATGCCGCGACGACGCACAAACCGCAGGCGGTGATCGATCGGCTCGCATATTTCTATGCGCATGAAAACTCGAACATCCATCGGGCTGCCCATGCGCTGGCCGGCCGCGCCACGGATGCGTACGAAGCCGCACGCAGCAAGGCGCAGCGTTTCATCGGCGCGGCCTCGCCGGAGGAAATCATCTTCGTGCGCGGCACCACTGAAGCGATCAACCTGATCGCGAAGACGTGGGGCGTGAAGCATGTCGGCGAAGGTGACGAGATCATCGTCTCGCATCTGGAGCATCACGCCAACATCGTGCCGTGGCAACAGCTTGCCGCGCAAACCGGTGCAAAGCTGCGCGTGATTCCGGTCGACGACAGTGGCCAGGTTCTGCTCGATGAATATCGGCGGCTGCTCAATGACCGAACCAAGATTGTGTCGGTCACGCAGGTGTCGAACGCGTTGGGCACGGTGGTGCCGGTCAAGGAGATCGTCGAGCTCGCGCATCGGGCAGGGGCGAAGGCGTTGGTCGACGGTGCTCAGTCTGTGTCGCACATGCGGGTAGACGTGCAGGCGCTCGACGCGGATTTCTTCGTGTTCTCGGGTCACAAGGTGTTCGGTCCGACCGGCATCGGCGTGGTCTACGGCAAGCGCGCGATTCTGGAGGATATGCCGCCCTGGCAGGGTGGCGGCAACATGATCGCGGACGTCACCTTCGAGCGCACCGTATTCCAGCCTCCGCCGAATCGTTTCGAAGCGGGCACGGGCAATATCGCGGATGCGGTAGGACTGGGTGCTGCGATCGATTACGTTCAGCGCGTGGGCATCGAGAATATCGCGCGCTATGAACATGACCTGCTGGCGTATGCGACGAGCGTGCTGCAGCCCGTGCCTGGTGTGCGCCTGATTGGCACGGCGCGCGACAAGGCCAGCGTGTTGTCCTTTGTGCTGAAGGGCTACGAGACCGAGGAAGTAGGGCAGGCGCTTAACGAAGAGGGCATCGCCGTGCGCTCGGGACATCATTGTGCGCAGCCGATCTTGCGGCGCTTTGGCGTGGAAGCCACGGTGAGGCCGTCGCTTGCGTTCTACAACACCTGCGATGAAGTCGATGCGCTGGTGTCGGTTGTGCGTCGGCTGTCTTCGCGACGCTAATGAAAAACGGCGGCCGTTTATAACGGTCGCCGCTTTCCTACGCCTGCATTCAGGCAATTCCCGCCAGATAATCCCACGGATAGATCCCCTGCGCGTGTCCGTCGCTGAACACGATCTGCACGCCGTAGCCCATCGGCTGCACGTCGACAATCGCGAGGCGCGGCTCGATTCGCGCCACCTGGCCCGAACGCGTCAAGCGACGGCATGTCGAGCAAGGGCACCGCTCCCTCAGCGTGGCGTTGTCGATCCACTGCGTTTGGCCATCGCGCCACGTCAGGGACAGTCGCCCCGTCGCGGCATGAATCGTCACGTGTTCGGGCGCGTTCATCAGTGCGCCCTTTCAATCTGTGCCAACGCTATACGTGCGGCCTTGCGTACTTCCGGGTCGGGATCGGTCGCGGTTGCGTGCAAGGCCGGCAACGAGGCTGTGTCGCCCAGTTCGCCAAGCGACAATGCCGCTTCCTTGCGCAGATTGCTGATCGCATGCGTGAGCAACACGGCGACCGCAGTGCTCGCGGTAGCGTTTGCGTTTGCATTGCCGAGTTTGCCTAACGCGCGGACTGCCTGCAGACGGACTTGCCAGTAGTCGTCGTCGAGCGCCGCGATCAATGCACCCTGTGCGCTCGGCGCGCGCAGTTTGCCGAGTGTGGCCGCCGCTTCTTCACGGACCTGCCACGCGGCATCGCACAACGCGCTCAGCAACGCGGCGATGGTTTCGTCCGTCGCCGCGGCGCCAATGCCCAACGCGCCGATTGCCGCGCGTCGCACGGTGGCGCTCGCATCCTGCGCGGCGATGGCGGTAAGAGGGCCAAGCGCGCGCTCGCTCTTCAACCAGCCGAGCACGCCCACGGCTTCGAGCCGCACATCATCTTCGCTAGCGCTCAGTGCGGCCAGCGCGGGTTCCAACGCACCCGCATAGCGTAATTCGCGCAGGCCGCGAAGCGCAGCCTGGCGCACGAACGGATCGTCATGCGTGGTCCACGGCGCGAGCAGTGGCCCGGATTCAGGGTCCTTCAGATTGGACAGACTCTGCGCGGCTGCGTCGCGGACATCTTCAGCACGATCTGCCAGCGCTTCGCACAGCGCCGTTACCGCGTCGGCGCGCTCCCATGCACCGAGCACCTCGGCGGCTTGCGCCCGAACGTCCGATGATGTGTCGGTGCGTAACGCAGCGACAATCGGTCCGAGCAAGGCTTCGTCTTCGAGGTCGGCGAGCGCAAGGAGAGCGATGCGGCGCACGGCGGCGTCCGCGGACGCGAGGCGTGGCAGGAGTGCTGCGGCCTCCGGATCGAGGGAATCAGGGTCGAACGTCAGCGGAAGCGAAATATCAGTCATGAGTTGAGTGGTGTCTTGAGGATTCGCTACTAGCGCAGCAGATAAGGAATGTCGACCCTGACCGCATCGGTCGGGCAATCCTTCTCGCACGGCATGCAGTACCAGCATTCGTCGAACTTCATGTACGCCTTGCCTTTAGTCAGGTCTATCGCGAGCAGGTCGAGCGGGCATACATCCACGCAGACCGTGCAGCCTTTGTCGGCGATGCATTTGTCTTCGTCGATCGTGACCGGCGCTGCGCTGCGCTGGAAAATGTTGTGCGGTGTCGTAGACATGGTGGCTCCTCAGGCGTCCGCCAGCGCGGGCTCGCCGATGCGCAGGTTCTGATAGGCGTGACTCTCGTGGCTGTCGAGCGGCACCACGTACGGCTCGACAGCGCGTTTTTCGCTGACCATGCGGCCCGCTGCATCTTTCTTCAGATGCGTGTGGCAGAACCACTCCGCGTCATTACGCTGCGGATAATCGACGCGATGGTGGTACAGCCCCCAGCGGCTTTCCGTGCGATACAGCGACGCGTGGGCCGCCATTTCGGCGCAGTCGCGAATCGCCCGTACTTCCGCGGCGCGCATCAGTTCGTGCGGATTGTCGGCTTTGATCTGGTCGATGTCGGTGGCGATTTCAGCGAAACGTTGCAGGCCGATTTCCATCTTGCGCGTGACCTTCGGCGGCTGAAGATAGTCGTTCACCATGCGGCGCAGCTTGTATTCGACTTGCGCCGGCGCAAGCCCTGTCTCGCGTTCGAGCGGCGCATAGATTCGCGCCCGTTCGGCTTCGATCTGCTCGGTATCGAGCGCCGCATGCTCACGGCCGTCGACGTATTGCGCCGCGTTTTGCCCCGCGAACCAGCCGTAGGTGAATGCGCCGAGCATGTAGTTGTGCGGTACCGCGGCCATGTCGCCGGCGGCGTAGAGACCGGCGACCGTGGTTTCCGCGCGCTCGTTCACGTAGACGCCGGATGCGCTATGGCCGCTGCAAAAACCGATCTCCGAGATGTGCATCTCGATCATCTGCTGCCGGTAATCGGTGCCGCGTCCCGCATGAAATCGTCCCCGGCTCGGGCGCTCATTCGTGTGCAGAATCTGCTCGATGGTTTGAATGGTTTCTTCGGCGAGATGGTCGAGCTTCAGAAACACCGGTCCGTTACCGCTTTGGAGTTCCTGATAGAACTCCCACATCATCTGGCCGCTCCAGTAATCGCATTCGATGAAACGTTCACCCTTGCCGTTCGCGGTGAAGCCGCCGAGCGGGCCCGTCACATAGGCGCATGCGGGGCCGTTGTAGTCCTTGATCAGCGGGTTGATCTGGAAGCACTCGAGGTTCGCTAGCGCTGCGCCCGCGTGATAGGCCATCGCGTAACCATCGCCGGCGTTGGTGGGGTTCTCGTAGGTTCCCATCAGGTAGCCCGAGGACGGCAAACCGAGCCGTCCCGCCGCCCCACAACTGAGAATGACAGCCTTCGCGCGCACCACATAGAAATCCGCCGTACGACAATCGAAGCCCAGTACGCCGCAAGCGCGCCCTTGCGCATCGGTCAGAACACGCGTGACGACGATGCGATTGGTGATCGCAATGCGTGCGCGTTTGAGCTGCCGGTAGAGCACTTTCTTGATGTCATGGCCTTCCGGCATCGGCAGAACATAGGAGCCAATGTGATGCACTTTCTTGACCGCATAGTCACCTGTGCCGTCTTTTTCGAACTTCACGCCCCAGCGGTCGAGTTCTTCGATGGTCTCGAAACTATGCCGGGCGTAGGCGTAGACGGCTGACTGATCAACGATGCCGTCGTTGGCGATGGTGATTTCCTTCGTGTACTGCTCGGGCGTGGCGTGGCCTGGGATGACGGCGTTATTCAACCCGTCCATGCCCATCGAAATCGCGCCGCTGCGTTTGACGTTGGCCTTTTCCAGCAGCAGGACCTTCAGATTCGGATTCTGTTCTTTTGCTTTGACGGCAGCCATCGGACCGGCGGTGCCACCTCCCACGACGACCAGGTCGTACTCGATCACGTGCGTATTCATTTCGTGTTCCTTTTGGTCTTCTTCTCTTTCTGCCTGTCGATGCGAAAGCGGTACTGAAACGCGTCGCCGCGAAAATAGAGGTATTCGTAATCGATCGGTGTGCCGTCCGCGCTATGCGTCAGACGTTCGATGCGAAGCACCGGGCTGCCTTCTTCAACGTTCAGGGCTTCGACGATTTCATCGTCGGCGAGAATCGCGTCGATGGAGACGTCGGCGTGGCCGAGCGGCACCGCGCAGTCGTTCTCGAGAATCAGGAAGATGTCGCGCGTGACGAGATCGGCGCCGGCCAGGCGTTTGCCCAACGCTTCCGGCACCCACGTGATTTCGAGCGACACCGGCTCGCGATTGAGCATCCGCACGCGACGGATTTCGGCGACCTTCGTGCCTTCGGGCAGTTGAAGCCGGCTCGCGATGTGCGCGGTGGCGGGAATGAAGCGGATATGTTTGAGCTGGTTGACGATCTCATAGCCCATCGACGACATCGCTTCGGCGAAACCTTGCAACGCACTGACGTTCTGGAAGGCCTTCGGCTTGGAGACAAAGGTGCCCTTGCCGTGCAGTTTGAAAACGAGGCCTTCCTTTTGCAGATCGCCGAGCGCTTGCCGCACGGTGATACGGCTGACGTTGAACCTAGTGCACAGGTCGTTCTCAGACGGCATCTGCGAATGGGCCGCATACGTGCCGTCGAGAATGCGCGAGCGCAAAGCAGTCTTTATCTGCTCGTAGAGCGGCGGGGCGGAGAGAGGCAGCACGTTGGCCGGGTCGGGTTTCTGCATGATCTGTGGGTTGTCTGTACTTGTTATGACAAGTTGCATCACAGTCTAGTGAGGGAGCCTTGAGGGGCGAACGAAGATTTTGTGCTTTGTATTTCTGCGGAACAGCTTTTGGCGTGTCCGATAGCGCCGGAGCCCCGGCACATCGCGTTCGGCGGGCGGGTGCCAGGTGGTGGGCGGTGGCAAGCAGCGTCGGCGAAGGACGATTAAACTGACCCGACCTGTTTGCGATGGAGCTTGCTAAATGTCACGTCAGCTTCGCCTCGGCGCTTTCATGCGTCCCACGACAATTCACACCGGCGCATGGCGCTATCCCGGCGCCTATCCCGACGCCAACTTCAATTTTGCGCACCTGAAGCGCTTCGCGCAGACGCTCGAGCGTGGCCGCTTCGACGCGTTCTTCATGGCCGATCACCTCGCGGTGCTCAACATGCCGCTCGACGCGCTCAAGCATAGCCACACCGTCACGTCGTTCGAACCGCTGACATTGCTGCCCGCGCTGGCGGCGGTCACGGAACGGCTCGGGCTTATCGCCACGGCGTCCACTACGTTCGACGCGCCTTATCACGTCGCGAGGCGCTTTGCCTCGCTCGACCATATCAGCGGTGGCCGCGCGGGATGGAATCTCGTGACGACGTCGAACCCCGATGCCGCGCTCAATTTCGGTCTCGACGAGCATGTCGAACACGACGAGCGGTACCGGCGCGCCCGCGAGTTCTTCGACGTGGTGACCGGGCTCTGGGACAGTTGGGCCGATGATGCTTTTATCCGCGATACGGAAACCGGCACCTTCTTCGATCCGGAGAAACTGCATGTGCTGAACTACAAGAGCGAGAACTTCTCGGTGCGCGGCCCGTTGAATATTGCGCGCCCCGTTCAGGGATGGCCCGTCATCGTGCAGGCAGGTTCATCGGAAGCGGGGCGCCAGATTGCCGCTGAAACCGCCGAGGTGGTGTTTACCGCGCAAACCCTGCTGGCTGACGGCAAGCGCTTCTATGCCGATGTGAAAGGCCGGATGGAAAGACTCGGGCGTGAACGCGACCACATGAAAATACTTCCGGCCGCCTTCGTGGTCGTCGGCGATACCCTGGAAGAGGCGGAGGAGATTCGGGCGCGGCTTGACACGTTCGTGCACTACGAGAGCGGAATCGCTTCGTTGTCGATTGCATTGGGGCACGACGTGTCCGGTTTCGATCCGGACGGCCCGCTGCCCGAGATTCCCGAAACCAATGCGAGCCGGACAGCACGGCAGCGGGTGGTTGAATGGGCGCAGCGCGACGGGCTGACAATTCGTCAACTCGCTCAACGCATCGGCGGATACTCGGGGCTCGAGATGGTGGGCACGGCGAAAATGATCGCTGATCAGATGGAGCAATGGCTGGTGGAAGAGGGCTCTGATGGGTTCAACGTGATGTTCCCGTATCTACCGGGCGGTCTTGACGACTTTGTTGACAAGGTCATTCCCGAGTTGCAGAAGCGCGGTTTGTTCCGGCGCGAATACGAAGGCGCGACGCTGCGCGAGAATCTGGGCTTGCCACGGCCTGAGAACCGCTTTTTTGCCCACGTGAAATAACCGGACCACAAATTGGCTTACTTCACGGCGCGTTTGCGCGCCGAGGTGACGCCCGGGATCTCATTCGTGTGTTCGCCGGTCCGAGCAGTGACTGTGCAAGCCCGGGTCCCGGTATCCAGCGTGTTGAAAAGAGCGCTTACGCGGTTGCGGCCACTTCCCGTGGATGCAGGTGGCGGCTGACAGGCCGTCGCAACCGGAAGTGTTCACGCAGCGTGCTGCCCTCGTATTCGGTACGGAAAAGACCACGTTGCTGCAGAAGCGGAACCACGCCATCGGCGAAGTCCTGCAAGCCACCGGGCAGAACATCCGGCATCAGATTGAAACCGTCGGCAGCGCCGCCTTTGAACCAGTGTTCGATATCGTCGGCGATCTGTTCCGGCGTGCCGACGACGACGCGATGTCCGCCACCGCCCGCAAGCGCGCGGATCAACTGACGCGCCGTGTATCCATGGGTCCGTGCTTGTGCGAGCGTTGCGTTGAAGAACGTGTGATTGCCATTGCCGTTGCCGGGCAATGAGAGATCTTCCGGCAGGCGCTCGTCGAGTTTCAACCGGTCGACGCTAATGCCCAATATGCCGGCCAGCCGAGTGAGGCTATAGCTCCACGGAATCAGGTCGACCAGATCATCGCGACGGCGCAGGGCCTCGGCTTCGGTTGCGCCGATGATGGTGGTGAGACCGGGTAGCACGCGAATTGCGTTGTTGCCACGTCCCCATGCCGCAGCGCGAGATTTCAGTTCGCGCGCATAGGCGGCTGCTTCGTCGAACGACTGCGATGCCGAGAACACGGCTTCCGCGTGCCGGGCCGCGAGTTCGCGTCCGTCGGCTGAGCCGCCGGCCTGAATCAGCACCGGATGACCCTGTGCACTACGCGGCAAGTTGAACGGACCATCGACACTGAAGTATTTGCCGCGGTGATCGATGCGATGCACCTTCGTGGTGTCGATGAAGCGGCCGCTCGCCTTGTCGCCGATAAAGGCGTCGTCTTCCCAGCTATCCCACAGCGCCTTCACCACCTCGGTGAATTCGGCTGCGCGCTCGTAGCGTTGCGCGTGATCGGGCACCGCCTCACGGCCGAAATTGCGGGCTGAGCCGAGATCGGCGGTCGTCACGATGTTCCAGCCGGCCCGGCCCGCACTGAGCTGATCGAGCGTGGCAAAGCGGCGCGCGATGTTGTACGGCTCGTTATAACTCGTCGACGCCGTGCCGATTACGCCGATATGGGTTGTGGCCGCAGCAATGCCGGCGAGCAATACGGTCGGCTCCAGCGCGGTGATCGGGCGGAAGTCGATCTGATCGGCAATCGAGGCGTTATCGGCGAGAAACACGGCATCGAATTTCGCCGCCTCGGCAATTTGCGCGACGCGAACGTAGTGGGCGATATCGACGAAGGCGCGCGGATCGGCTTCGGGCGTACGCCATGCGGAAGGGACAAAGCCGGAGTGGAGGATGTTGACGTTCAGATGAAGCTGGCGCGGCGGGTCGGTTCTCATGGTCTTTTCGAATGCGGAAGCAGCCAGCAACGAACGGACGAACGCTCTGACCGATTTGCCCATTGTCGAATAGCGAATCGCTTGAGACCACGAATGAATTCTGACATCGATATGCCGGTGAAGACTAAGCGTACGGCAATGTCTCTCTCTGGTGACGGTTCGCCATGCGCGACGCTTTGCATATCAGAACAAATTGGTTTTCCGCGAGTCCCGCTCAGGCAGACAATCGTTCCTGGGTGACGGTATGCAATGCGTCGCCATTGCCGGAGCATGTCGCGGCTGCAGTGGGTCCGCTTGGCCGGACCCGCCGGAGAAACAATGAAACGTCTGCCCTTGCTCAATTCGGGTATATGAAGGCTCCCATTAACTTGACCCGCCCACCGCTTCCCGATCGTACGGAAAAGCTTCCGCGTTCGAGCGAGCCGATCCTGACTGCCTCTGCGCTCACGAAGCGCTTTGGTGCAACCGTCGCGCTATCCAACCTCGATTTCTCGATCCATCCCGGCGAAGTCGTCGCGTTGATGGGCGCCAACGGCGCGGGCAAGTCGACACTCGTCAAGATCTTAAGCGGCGTGTATGCGCCCGACGGCGGGACCTTGACGCTGCTGGACAAGCCGTATCGACCTACGTCACCCCAAGCGGCTAAACAACTCGGCATTGCCACGGTGCACCAGTCGATTGCCGACGCGGTCGTACCGGCGCTCTCGATCGCGGACAACCTGCTGCTCGACCGCTTGTGCGATCCAGCGTCGCCATGGCGTGTGCCGCCCGCGGCGCGCCATGAGGCTGCGAGGCCGCTTGCCGAGCGGGTCGGGCTGGATGTCGATCTGTCCGCACCGCTCGGGTCGCTCTCGCTCGCGAGTCAGCAGCTCGTGACGCTGGCGCGCGCACTGGCTTCGCGTCCCAAGCTGCTGATTCTCGATGAGCCCACTGCCAGTCTTTCTGCCGCAGAAGCGGAACGGCTGTTCCTGCGGCTCGAGCCATTGCGTGAGGAGGGTGTCGCTATCCTGCTGGTTTCGCATCGGCTGGGTGATCTGCGGCGCATGGCGGACCGGGTAGCGATCGTGCGCGACGGACATCTCGTTGCCGATCTGCACCCGCCAATCGATTTTGACGCTGCCGTCGAGACGATGATTGGACGGCCTCTGCCGCAAGGCCGAACTCAGAACGCGAAATACGCAGCTTCGCTCGAACCCTGTTTCAGCGTGCGCGATTTTCAATTGACGCCGGCCAGCCGCTCATTCGATCTCGACGTCCAGCGCGGCGAGATCGTAGCGATAGCGGGGCCGGTGGGTGGTGGCAAATCGCGCTTCGCGAGAGCGATCTTCGGTGCGACCCACGCAAGTAGTGGTCAGATGGTGCTCGACGGCAAGCCATGGTGTCCGCGTTCGCCAGCCGATTCAATTCGCGCCGGCGTGTTCCTCGCCGGCGAGGATCGTTGGCGCACGTCGTTGTTTCCCGACAGCGTGCCGTTCGCATCGATTGCGGGGACGCTCAGCTTTCCGTTTCTGTCGAACTGGTTCAGGCGCGGCGTGGTACGCGAGGCCGCAGAGCGCGGTGCCGCGATCGAAGCGATCAGAACCTTCGGCATTCGTTGCACCGGCCCCGACGATCGCCTGACGCGCCTGTCCGGCGGCAATCAGCAGAAAGTCGTTCTCGCGCGCTGGCATGTCGAACGCGCGCGCTTGTTGCTGCTCGACGAACCGTTTCAGGGCGTCGACGCCGGCGCGCGCGCCGACATCGTCGATACCTTGCGGCGACATGCCCACGAACGCGCGACGATTGTGTTCGTCAGCGATCTCGAAGAGGCGTTGGAGATTGCCGATCGCGTCGTGCGTTTCGATCGTGCGACGCTCGAGCGCCCAACTGTTCAACCAATCCATGACGCGAGCTCTGAACTTCATTAATGAAACCCCTCACACCTTCTATTACCGGCCAAGTGAAATCCGGCCGACGGGCGCAGTCAGCATGGCGTAGTTTGCGCGATCACATGGAGCGTACCGGCATCCTGCTCGTGCTGGCGATTCTGATTGCCGTGTTCGCCATCAGGGAACCCGCCTTCCTGAACATCGACAATCTGTTCAGCATCCTTCAGGCAGTATCGATTGTGGCATTGCTCGGCATTGGCGTGACGATCACGTTGGCGGCGGGCGGCTTCGATCTCTCAGTGGGCAGCGTGGCCGCTTCGGCTCAGATGGCGGCGAGCTATGTGCTGATCGTCTGGCATGGCAGCGCGCTGGCGGCCGTGGCCGCATGCGTCGCACTCGGCATCACAGCCGGTTTGTTCAACGGCTTGCTGATCACGCGGCTGCGCGTGCCGGACCAACTGGCGACGCTCGGCACTCTGTTCCTGCTGGCCGGTCTGCAACTGATTCCGACGGGCGGCCGCTCGCTCGCAACCGGTACCGTGTTGCCCGATGGCACGGAGGCGAGCGGGATATTCTCCGATGCGTTTCTGGCATTGGGGCGTCTGCGTCTTTTCGATGTCGTGCCGCTGCCTGTCCTGATTCTCATTGCGTTGACGGTGCTCGCCTGCATCGTGATGGAGACGACGCGCTGGGGCCGCGTGATCTATGCGATCGGCGGCAATGAAACGGCCGCGCGGCTGGCGGGTGCACCTACGGCGCGCTACCGGATCGCAGCTTATGTAGCCTCAGGGGCGATTGCGTCGTTGGGCGGCGTGCTGATCGCCGCGCGGGTCGGGCGAGGCGACGTCAGCGCCGGACACTCCCTGCTGCTCGATGCCGTGGCGGCTGCGCTAATGGGTTATGCGGTGTGGGGCGCGAAGCGACCCAACGTGTTCGGCACCGTAGTGGGAGCGGTGTTCGTCGGCGTGCTACTCAACGGCCTGACCATGCTGAATGCGCCGTACTACATGCAGGATTTCATCAAGGGTGTGTTGCTGGTCCTTGCGCTGGCGTTTACGTTCAGTGTTGGACGGCCTGCGGACTCACGCGGCTGAGGCCACCGGGTCGCCGAAATGTCGTTTGCCATCCGAAGGAATATCGATTGCCGAATCGTTCAGTTTGCGCATGCGGTGTCCGCTGATAGATTGAGCGCACAGTCATTCAAGCGGAGATTCCCATGGCAGAGATTGGCGAAGCGGCTTCATCGAATACCCGCGACGAGAGTAGACACGCGGTCCGTGTGATCGCCGATGATGCGCAGGCCATCGCGGTGGCGCACGAGCTTGCCGGTCGCCTCGCGCAAGGCGCGGCCGAGCGCGATACCGAACGCCGCTTGCCGCACGAGGAGATCGAGTGGTTCTCGCAATCCGGGCTGTGGGCCATCACGGTGCCGAAGGCTTACGGCGGAGCGGGCGTGTCGTTCGTCACCTTGACGGAAGTCATCAAGATCATTGCAGCAGCGGATCCGTCGCTCGGGCAGCTACCGCAGAATCACTTCGGCCTGGTCGACGTGATCGCGCTGACTGGCACGGAAGAGCAGAAGAAATATTTCTTCGCCCAGGTGCTGGGCGGCAAGCGTTTCGGTAACGGCTTTTCGGAGAAGGGCACAAAAAACGTGCTCGATCTGAAGACGAGCGTGAAGTGGGACGGGAGCGACTACGTCGTACAGGGCACCAAATTCTATTCGACCGGCGCGCTATTCGCCGACTTCGTCCCCGTACTGGGGCTCGATAGCGAACGCAAAGGCTGGCTCGCCTATATTCCGAAGGGCACACCGGGGCTGACCGTGATCGACGACTGGTCGGGCTTCGGTCAACGCACTACGGCAAGCGGCACAGTCGTGTTGGAAAGCGTACGCGTGCCGTCCTCGCACGTGTTGCCGGCGCATCGCGTGTCCGATTTTCCAACGCTCAACGGTCCGATTTCGCAGATCATCCAGGCCGCCATCGATGCCGGCATCGCGAAGGCGGCGCTCGACGACACGCTGACGTTCGTGCGCTCGCGCTCGCGGCCGTGGATCGACAGCGGGGTCGAGCGCGCGAGTGACGATCCGCTGACCGTGCGGGAGATCGGTCATTTGCATATCCAGTTGCACGCCGCCGAGGCCTTGCTCGAACGGGCCGCGCGCGTGATCGACGAGATCGCCGCGAAGGCCGAAACGACCGAAGACGACGTGGCGCGCGCATCGGTTGCCGTGGGCGAAGCGAAAGTGTTGACGACGGAAATCGCCTTGCTGGCTGGCGAAAAACTGTTTGAACTCGCCGGTACGCAGTCGACGCTCGGCGAACACAATCTCGACAGGCACTGGCGCAACGCGCGTGTGCATACCCTGCATGATCCGGTGCGCTGGAAGTATCACCTGGTCGGTAACTACTATCTGAACGGCGTCAAGCCGGCACGCCACCCCTGGAATTGACGCCAGGCGCACTCCTTAACCGAACCCGATCATGGCCAGAGAAATCCGCCTTAACGCATTCGACATGAACTGCGTGGGGCATCAGTCGCCAGGCTTATGGGCGCATCCACGCGACACGTCGTGGCGTTACAAGCAACTCGATTACTGGACCGACCTCGCGAAACTGCTCGAGCGTGGCAAGTTCGACGGTCTTTTCATTGCTGACGTGCTGGGCATCTACGACGTTTTCAACGGCAACGGGGAAGCCGCGATTCGCCAGGCCGCGCAAGTCCCGGTCAACGATCCTGTTCTGCTCGTCTCGGCGATGGCGAACGTGACCGAACATCTCGGCTTCGGCGTGACCTGCTCGCTCTCGTATGAGCACCCGTATCCGTTCGCGCGGCGCATGTCGACGCTCGACCACCTGACCAACGGCCGGGTTGGCTGGAACATCGTCACTTCGTATCTGGACAGCGCCGCACGTAATATCGGCTTGCCGGCTCAGGCTAATCACGACGAGCGCTATTCGCTTGCCGAGGAATATCTCGAGGTCTGCTACAAGCTGTGGGAAGCGTCGTGGGAGGACGACGCCGTGGTGCGCGATGTTGTGCGGAAGGTCTTCACCGAACCGTCGAAGGTTCATCCCATCAACCACCGTGGGCAGTATTTCGACGTGCCGGGCATTCATCTTTGCGAGCCGTCGCCTCAGCGCACGCCCGTGCTCTACCAGGCGGGCGCTTCGAAGCGTGGCAAGGACTTTGCCGCGCAGCACGCCGAGTGCATCTTCATCGCTGCCCCGTCGCGCACGATCCTGAAGAACTTTGTCGCCGATATTCGGGCACGCGTAAAGTCGTTCGGTCGCGACCCACACGACGTGTTGATTTTCAACCTGCACACAGTGATCACGGGCAAGACGTCGGCGGATGCACACGCGAAGCACGCCGACTATCGCCGCTATACAAGCGACGAGGGCGCGCTCGCGCTGATGTCGGGATGGACCGGCATCGATCTGTCGAAGTACGACCTTGACGAGCCGCTGCGCTATATCGAGAGCAACGCGGTGCAATCGGCCGTGGAGGCTTTATCGAGCGCAGATCCGACACGTGTGTGGACCGTGCGTGAGATTGCGAAGTGGGGCGGCATTGGCGGACTCGGACCGCTTTCAGTGGGAAGTCCGCAGGAGATCGCCGACGAGTTGCAGTCGTGGGTCGAGGAGACCGACGTCGACGGATTCAATCTCGCTTATGCATTGACCCACGAGAGCTTCGCGGATTTCGTCGACCTGGTCGTGCCCGAACTGCAACGACGAGGTGTCTACAAGACCGACTACACCAACGGCACGCTGCGCGAAAAGTTGCATGGCGGTGGTCCGCGATTGGCCGAACCGCATCCCGGCGCCGCCTATCGCACGCACACTTCGGCCCATGCCGGATAGCACCGCGCCTACTCAAAAAACGTCGACTAACAGGTTGGAGATCATTGATGAAATCGTTTCTTCGTCGCAAGCTCGATGTGAGCCTTACGTTCCGCACACTCGCCCTGGCGGCCACAATGCTGGCCGGCGCCGTAGTGCACGCGGCTCCGCTCAAAGGTGCGCCCGCACCGTTCGACAAGGGTGGCGTGAAGATCGCGCTCGTCAACTATCTGTCGACGGGTGATTTCTTCCAGGCCTATGAAGCCGGTGCGCAAAAGCAGGCCAAAGCGCTCGGCATCGATCTACGCATTTACGAAGGCCGTCAGGATGCGGCCGAACAACGTGAACAGATCCAGCAGGCGATCAGCCTGGGCGTATCGGCGATTATCGTGAATCACGGCTTGCCCGAATCGCTTAAGGACGTCGTGCAGCGTGCCTTGGATAAAGGCATCAAGGTCGTCGCGTTCGATGTCGACCTAGGCAATCCGAAGGTACCGCAGATCGAGCAGAGCGATCGCGATCTGGCAGCGTTGCTGCTCGATCAGGCGGTGAAAGATAACGGCGATACCTTTGCCGCCGGCTATGTATACGTAGCGGGTTTCGCGCCCCTCGACCGGCGCGATGCCGTATGGCGTGACTTTAAGGCCGCCCATCCGAAGGTTCAGGAGAAGGCGCGCTGGGGTACGGTGGACAATCCGATCGCGCAGTCGGTGGCCAACCAGGCTGCTGCAGCCTATCGTGCTCATCCGGAGATTCGTGTGGTGTTCGCGCCTTACGACGAATTCGCACGCGGCGCGAAGCTCGCTGCGGACGAGGCGAACCTGTCGTCGAAACTGCGTATTTACAGCGCCGATATTTCGACCTCCGATATCGAGGCGATTCGCGCGCCGAATAGCGCGTGGGTGGCGACCGCGGCGACGAATCCGGCGGTGGTCGGTGCGGTGTCCGTACGGGCCGCGGCATTGCTTCTCGCGGGGCAAGCGCCCGAGCACCGGATTGTCGTCAAGCCGACGCTGATCACACGCGACGATCTGGTGAAGAACAACATCAGGACGATCGCCGAACTCGGCGATAAATTCCCGGCATTCCGTTCGAGCGACGCCGCCACGGCAGCGTGGATTCCGGCGGCGGAGTGAACCTCGTTAAGGGCCGCACGGGGTTGTCGTGCGCAATCGCGTCGCGAGCACGTCAAATACGAGGCTGGGCTTCGCAACGCGGCCGCCCAGCCGGCGAGCTCGACGCGAGATCTCGCCGTCAATCATCTCCTTTGGACTTCCATGAGCAAACGTAGCGGACACCTGCGCCTCGGCGCTTTCCTTTACCCTGCCGGACACCACATTGCGGCGTGGCGGCATCCCGAGGCACAAGCGGACGCCGGCGTTAACTTCCGTCACTATGTCCGACTCGCGCAAGCGGCCGAGGCCGCGAAGTTCGATCTGATCTTTCTCGCCGACGGCGTGGGGACACGCGGCGACAACGTCGACTTTCTGAGCCGCACGGCGCACAGCTACGTGGCTCAGTTCGAGCCGATCACGTTGCTGTCGGCGCTGGCGGCCGTGACTGAGCGCATCGGTCTGGTCGGCACCGCCTCGACGAGTTTCAACGAGCCGTATCACATTGCCCGCAAGTTCGCGTCGCTCGATCACATCAGCGGGGGGCGTGCGGGTTGGAATCTGGTCACCTCGTCGAGCGAGCATGAAGCGAAGAACTTCAACCGTGACAAGCATTTCGACCACGCCGAGCGTTATGCACGCGCCGCTGAGTTCGCGGAAGTCACAGGAGGTCTGTGGGACAGTTGGGAAGACGACGCGTTCGTCCGCAACAAAGCCGAAGGGCGTTTCTTCGACCCCGCCAAACGGCATGTGCTGGATCACAAGGGACGTTTCTTTCAGGTCAAGGGACCGCTGAACGTTGCGCGTTCTCCGCAGGGGCATCCGGTCGTCGTGCAGGCCGGGTCGTCCGAAGCAGGCCGGGACCTCGCAGCGAAGACCGCCGAAGTGATTTTCACGGCGCAGCAAACGCTGCAGGACGCGGCGGACTTTTATGCGGACGTGAAGGGACGCATGGCGGCTTACGGTCGTCATCCGGACGATCTGAAGATCATGCCGGGCGTATTTCCGATTGTCGGCCGCACCGAAGGTGAGGCGAGAGAGAAGTTTGAGCAACTGCAGTCGCTCGTTGATCCGAAGGTCGGACTTGCGCTCGTATCCGGGCTGACCGGTGGGTTTGATCTCTCGGACTATCCACTCGACGGGCCGATCCCTGAGCTGCCCGAAACGAATGCGAGCAAGAGCCGTCAGGTGTTGACGATCGAACTGGCTCGTCGCGAGAACCTCACGATCCGCCAGCTCTATTTGCGGGTCGCGGGCGCGCGCGGCCATTGGCAACTCGTCGGCACGCCGGCGCAGATCGTCGATCAACTCGAAGAGCGCTTTGTGAATCACGCCGCCGACGGTTTCAACGTGATGCCGCCCGTGCTGCCGGAGGGTTTGACCGATTTCGTCGAACTGGTATTGCCGGAGTTGCGGCGACGCGGGTTGTTCCGCGAAGACTATGAAGGACGCACGCTGCGCGAGAACCTGGGATTGCGGCGGCCGGAAAACCGCCATTTTTCTGTACACCAATCCGGCGCTTAACTTTCCACAATTCGTTATTTCCTCCCTGCGTGGCAGTCGCCTACGCTGAAACGATAGATGCATGCGCCTGCCGCCGCCACGCGTTGCGTGCAGCGGCCATAGCCTACTGGTATCTCCATCGGCAGAGGCGCAGCGCGTGGTCGCAGGCAATCGATTTGCGGCCGTTCAACGAATCGTTTTAACGTGATGAGGATGCGAACATGAGCGATATCGTCATCGATGCACCGGTGTCTGCCGCGACGGTCGAGGCAGAGTTGAACTACCTCGAGTTCACCGGCGAGAAGCCGGTGTCGTACCAATACGAACCGCCGCCGGGCGTTCCGAAGCGCAGTGGCGTGTACCGGCCGCATCGGGTGAGCATTTCAAATGCCCGTGTCGCGCCGCCGCCTGGCGCGTTGTCGCTCGATCGTAACGGCTTCGAACTGCATCGGCACGCTAGCGCGCTGAACGATTTCTCCGATCCGGCAAAGATCGAATCTGTCTACTATCGTGAAGCGGAGCAGTTGCTGAAACAGGCCACCGGCGCTCGCCGGGTGGTCGTGTTCGATCACACGCTGCGTGACGGCAATCCTGAGCGCAGCAATGGTGTAAGGGAGCCCGTCAAGTACATCCATAACGACCAGACTTTTGTGTCGGGGCCGCGCCGGGTGCGCGATCATCTGCCGACAGGTGAAGCGGAGCGGTTGCTGCAAGGCCGTGTGGCAATCGTGAACTTGTGGCGTCCGATTGGAGAAACGGTGCAATCGTCGCCGCTCGCGCTATGCGATTCGCGCAGTATCACGCTCAACGATCTGGTGGCATCGGACCTGGTTTATCCCGACAAGGTCGGCGAGACGTATGCGTTGGTCTTCAATCCGCGGCACCGCTGGTACTACTTTCCGCATATGTCACCCGATGAATTCCTGTTGCTGAAGATTTACGATTCGGCGGGCGACGGCATTGCGCGTCTCACGGCCCACACGGCATTCGACGATCCCACGTCGCAGGCCGATGCGCCGCCGCGCCGGAGCATCGAATTGCGCACGCTGTTGTTCTTTTGAGCGCCGGCGTTGAGCGCACCGGCATGCCGTGAAATGCAGGGCAGCCGATAGCGGGACGTGTCCGCTGCAGCATCGCAGAATCTGCAATATCGAAAGCGTGAATTCTTGTTTGTTTGTGACGCAACGTTTGGTTAGCATGCGGCGTTTGGGTCGTTGCATTACCTCTTTGGTCGACACAGCTTTTGTTTTTCGTCGAGCGAGGTGAGCGTAACGCTTGCCCGGTGCGTTTTCACAGCTCTCACGCCTTCGACATGTCAAGCCTCCATGCATCCAACGCCGGCCAGCAGGCCACCGGCGTGACACGACGGCTGGCCGCCGCGATCGCTCAGGCGTCGCCGTCCCGCGACGCCGCTGTCATTGCCGCCGCAAGACGCGGCATTCTCGACTTTCTCGCCGCTGCATTTGCCGGTGCGAGCGACAGCGGCTATCAAAAACTCCTGTCAGTCAGCGCCAACGACTCGCGCGGCGAAGCGTCGGTGATCGGCAGCAACGCCCGTGCATCGGCGCAGCAGGCTGCGTTGCTCAACGGTTACGCGGGGCACGCGCTCGATTACGACGACGTGCATAGCAGCGTAAGAGGCCATCCTGCGACGGTATTGCTGCCTGCGCTGTTCGCGCTGGCACAAACACGCGGCAGCAGCGCGCTCGACTTGCTCGATGCCTACGTCGTTGGCGTCGAAACGATGGCGCGGCTCGGTCTCGCGCTCGGCAGCCGACACTACGAGCAGGGCTTTCATAACACCGCGACATTGGGCGCACTTGGCGCGGCAGCCGCTGCGTCTTATCTGTTGAAGCTTGATGCCGGTGCCGTAGAGAACGCGCTGGGTCTTGCCGCCACGCAGTCAGCCGGCCTACGCCTGCAGTTCGGCAGCGAAGCGAAACCCTTGCATGCCGGGCTCGCCGCGCGCGCCGGTTTATTCGCCGCCGAACTCGCGGCAGCGGGACTGCAGGGCTCGCCGGAGGCACTGGATGGACCGGTCGGCTTTTTCGCCGTGTTCAGCGGCGGCGCCGCGCAACCCGAACGCGTGCTCGACGGTTGGGGCGCACCCTGGCAAATCGCAGTCCCGGGTCTGTACTTCAAGCCGTGGGCGTGCTGCACGGCGACGCACTATGCCGTGCATGCCGCATTGACGTTGCGCGACACATACCGTCTCACGCCGGACGACATTGCCGAGGTGGCGGTGATATTTCCGCCTGGCGGCGACACACCGCTTTCCAGACATTTGCCCTCGACCGGTCTCGAAGCGCGTTTCAGCGTCGCCTACGCAGTCGCGGCCGCGCTGACGGATGGTTCGCCCAGCGTGGCTACATTCGCCGATGTGCCCGTGCGCGACGACCTGATTGCACTCGCGCGGCGCGTGGCAAGCCGTCACGATGAAACCGCCGCGCGCGCGTCGACCGATCCGGCCACGCGTTTCTCGACCGTCGAGATCGCATTGCGCAATGGGACGGTACTGAGCCATAAGACCGACCGTCTCTACAGCGCGGAGGATCTGGCCGCGAAGTTCGCGGACGCCACCGGTCATGACGAACGCCTCGCTTTCATCCCCGCGCATATCGACACGATGCAGAGCACCGCCGACCTCGCTTCCCTTTTCAATGTCTTCGCACAGATCCACGTATGAGCACGAATAACAGCAGTACCCGCAGGCAGATGCGTCTCGGGCTCTTCATTCAGGGCGCGGGACACCACGTCGCCGGCTGGCGGCATCCTGACGCGCAGGCGGGCAGCGAGAATCTCGCGCTGATGCAGCGCATCACGCAAACCGCCGAACGTGCCAAGTTCGACATGGTCTTTCTTGCCGATGGCCTCACCAGCGGCCCCGATGCGCATCCGTCGATGGCGATGCGGCTCGAGCCGCTGTGCCTGCTGTCGGCGCTCGCTATGGGCACGCGCCACATCGGTCTCGCCGCTACCGCGTCGACCACGTATAGCGAGCCGTATCACGTCGCGCGCGCGTTTGCATCGCTGGATCATCTGAGTAGCGGGCGGGCGGCCTGGAACGTCGTAACGACTTCGTACGACCGCACGGCCGCGAATTTCACACGTGGCAATCACCCGGATCACGCGCTGCGCTATGAAATGGCGGGTGAGTTCGTCGACGTCGTCAAGGGACTATGGGACAGTTGGGATGACGACGCGGTGCTCAAGGACAAGGCGCGTGGCGTCTACTTCGATCCTGCCAAGGTCCATACGCTGGATCACAAGGGGCAGTTCTTCGCCGTCAAAGGTCCATTGAATGCGTCGCGGCCGCCACAGGGGCATCCCGTAGTGATTCAGGCCGGATCGTCCGGACCGGGGCAGGACCTGGCCGCGCGCACGGCGGAAGTGGTGTTTACCGCGCAGCAGACTATTGAAGAAGCGCAGGTCTTCTATCGCGATCTGAAAGGCCGCTTGCCGAAATTTGGCCGTGAGGGCCAGCAGTTGCACGTGATGCCGGGCGTGTTTCCTGTTATCGGCAGGACGGAGCAGGAGGCGAAAGACAAATACGCACAGTTGCAGGAATGGACCGATACATCGGGCGCGTTGTCACTGTTGTCCGATCGGCTGGGGCACGACGTGTCGAAGTATCCGCTCGATGGTCCTCTGCCGGAGTTGCCGGAATCCGATCAACTCAAAAGCCGTGCCAAACTACTGACCGATCTCGCACGCCGCGAGAATCTGACTTTGCGCGAGCTGTATTACCTGGTGGCCGGCGCGCGTGGGCACCGCATCGTATGGGGTACGCCTGTGCAGGTGGCGGATGCGCTCGAAGAGTGGTTCACGGGCGAAGCGGCCGACGGCTTCAATATCATGCCTCCGTATTTCCCGGGCGGTCTCGACGACTTTGTCGAACTCGTTGTGCCGGAGTTGCAGCGGCGTGGGTTATTCCGCACCGAATATAGCGGTACGACCTTGCGCGATCACCTCGGTTTGCAGCGGCCTGTTAGCCGCTATGCGGGGCAGTGAGATACAAGCAGTAAAACGCGGAAAACAAAACGCGGCGTCTGCTCAGCAGACGCCGCGTTTTTTTCAAGCTTGCATCCCGACCCGCGCCGTACTGGCAGGTCCAGATCGTTCGAGATCGTCTAGATCGCGAAGTGGCGCAGATCCAGTGCCAGCGGTGTGCGGGGCGCCGCCGCATGGGCAGTCTCCGGCGCGGACGGGGTATGCGCCAGAAACTCACGCGTACGCGGATTGACCGGCGCGCGGAACAGCGCGTTAGCCGGGCCATGTTCGACAATCACGCCGGCCTCGGGGAAATACACCGCATCGCTTACTTCCTCGGCAAAGCGCATCTCGTGCGTGACGAGCACGCAGGTCATGCCGTCCCTCACCAGATCGCGGATCACGGTCAGCACTTCGCCCACGGTCTCCGGATCCAGCGCCGAGGTCACTTCATCGAAGAGGATCAGATCCGGCTGCATCGCAAGTGCGCGTGCAATCGCCACGCGCTGTTGCTGACCGCCCGACAGTTCACCCGGATACGCATGGGCCTTGTTCTCGAGGCGGACCTTCTTCAGCAGATCGTAAGCGGTGCGAGTGGCGCTGGCTTTGTCGCGCCCCAGGATGCGCACGGGCGCGACAACCAGATTGTCCAATACGCTCAGATGCGGAAACAGGTTGTATTGCTGGAACACGAAACCGACGCGCTTGCGTAGTTCGATCTCGTCGCGTTCAGAGGCGAGCCGGTCGACGCGGATACCGTCGACTTCGATCTCACCGTGTTGGGGACGCAATAGCCCGGTAATGGAGCGCAGAATCGTCGACTTGCCCGACCCGGATGGTCCGATGATCGACACGGCCTGCCCGCGGAACACGTCGAGGTCGATACCCTTGAGCACCGGCGTCGAGCCGAATGACAGATGCACATCGCGCAACCGGACTAGTGGGCGCACGGCCGCAGCAGCGGCTGCGGATGCGGATGCGGATGCGGGAGCGAGCGAGACATCAACTGAAAGCATAGCGTTTCTCAAGAAGGCGGGTGAAGCGCGCGATCGGGTAGCAGTAGGCGAAAAACAGCCCGAGCACGGTGAAATAGACGAGGACCGTGAAATCCGCGCGCGCCACGGTATTGCTCGCCACCTGCGCGGTGTCCAGCAGATCGTGCACACCCACCAGCGACGCGAGCGCGGTCGCCATCGTGATGCTGGCGTACAGGTTCATCCACGGCGGCAGCATCCGCTTCACGCATTGCGGCAGGATGATCCAACGGAACACCTGGGTTCGGCTGAACGCAAGCGAACGTGCCGCGTCCCACTGTGCATGAGGGATCGACTGGATCGCACCGCGAAAGATCTCGGCGAAGTTGGCGCTGGCCGGCAGCGCGAGTCCGAGCGTGACCTTGAACCAGTCAGGAAACGGCACGATGTGTTGACCGAGCGCGATTTCGAATGGGAACACGTAGGTCGAAAAATAGATCAGCACGAGCAATGGGGCATTTCGAAACACCTGCACATAGCTGCGGACAATCAGACGGACGCCCCGGATCGGCGACAGCAGCAAGGGGCCGAGCGCAAGACCGGCGAGTGTGCCGAGTGCAATGGCAAGCAGGCTGATTTCGATGTTGACCCACAGAGATTTGCCGAGCGCCGGCGCCCACGTGATGAGTGCGGCGAGTGCGGGATAGCTTGGGCCATGCGCGATCTCGTGTTCGGCGAGCGCCAGCAGGGCGGCGACACCGACCACGCTGGCAAGGGCAAAGAGGGAACGGTACCGCCCGTCCCGCGCGGGCACGATGATGGATTCAGTGGCCATAGCCTGGCATCCTCAGACGGACTTCGAGCCAGCGTCCTGCGCGATTGATCGCAAAGGTCAGTGCACCGAAGAACAGCAGGATCAGGATCATCAACTCGAGCACGTTGTCGCGCTGTGTCCAGATCATGATCGATGCATACGTGACGTCGCCGACGGCGATTGCGGAAGCGACGGTGGTCATCTTCACCAGGTCGACCATGTTGTTGACGAGCGCAGGCAGGGCGAAGCGCAGCGCGAGCGGCAACTGCACGCTCCAAAGGCGTTGGCGGCGGCTGAAACCGAGCGACTGGGCTGCTTCGAGCGTGGTGCGCGGCACCGCTTCGATACCGGCGCGCAGGGCTTCGGCATGAAACGCGCCCTTGTGCAGCGAGATGACGATCGCGCTCCAGATGAACGGCGTCAGCGGATTGCCGCCCAGATTGCGCAGTGCCTCGCTGAGCAGCATGTTGATCACCAGAAAGGCGCAGAAAAGCTGCACGAGCGTCGGCGTATTGCGCGTGATCTCGACGAACACGCGAGCGGGGCGCGCGAGCGCCGGACGCTGGGAAGTGACTAGCGCCGCCAACACCACACCGGCGCCAAGACTGCCGAGCGCCGTAACAAGCGAGAGTTCCAGCGTGACCAGCATGCCATGCAGGAACGACGCGAGTTCGTCAGGCGCGAGAACGAAACTGTAGTTCAGCCCGATCCTGCTGATCGCATCAACCACGCTCGCGGCGGCGTGCGAGAGCACTTGAGTCGACTCGCTCATGCACCTTGCGCCTTGTACTTCGCATGCAGATCGAGCACGGCTTGCGAGGGCTGCATGCCGTTCTTGTGCTCGACGTCGATCAGCCAGCCGCTGCGATGCCAGTCCTGCACGATTTTTTCGAGCGCGCTCTGCGTATCCGTTTCACCCTTGCGAACCCAGATTACAGACGGCGATGGAATCAGCTCGTTAGATACGGGAATCGTATAGTCCTTCCAGTCCGGATTGCGCACGACGAGCAGGCGCAGCGTAGGGGCAACGTGAACCGCGGCGACGCAGTTATTGCCGCGCAATGCGAGAAGCGACTCCGGTTGGCCGCGAAACGCCTTCACCTGTGCGCCATATTCTTCGGCGAGCGGCTTCGTATAGTTGCTGCCCTGCGAGACGCAGACGGGCTTGCCGCGCACGTCGTTCCAGGTCTTGATGCCGCTGTCCTTGCGGGTAATCAGCGCACCGCCGATTTCCTCGAACGGGGTGGGCGGATAGGAGAAAAGCTCGGCGCGCTCCTTGGTGACTTCCATGTTGGCGATCAGGGCATCGACCTTGCCTTGCTGCAGGAACTGCACGCGATTCGACGGTTGGACCGGCGTCAATTCCACGTCGACGCCGAGGCGTTTCGCGACGTCGTTCGCGAGATCGATATTAAAGCCGAGCGGTTTCTGTGTGGCGGGGTCCAGCGAGCCGAACGGCGGCCCGGACAGGATCACGCCGATGACGATCTTGTGCCGCTGATGAATCCGATCGAGTGTCGTATCGGCGTGGGCGGCACTGGCGCCCAATGCTGCGAAAAGCGTTACGGCGCGCAATGCGCGCTGGAGGGTGGGGCGGGTCGGTCGGCTGAACATGAAAGATAGGCGGAAGTCAGGTTGGATCCTGATATCGCTCCGGTCGATCGGTGTGACTTCGTTGCTATGAGGCCACCAGGACTTGCCGGAGGAGAAATACAGGACGCGATTCGGGACTGCCTATTCTCGGCATGTGTGACGCCGGAAAGAACCAAGGATTTTTCATACCGTTATCTGATTCGCGCATTTATGCAGACGCGAGCGTCGTTGAAACGGAGAAATGGATGTTGTGGCGGATTTGACCGGCTATGCACCGGTTGTGTGTGCCGCGCTATATCCGGCTGACACGTTTGCTCCTGTTGCAGCACGCCGGCATGCTGTGGAAAGCATGCCGGCGTGCTTGTGCGGCTAGCGCGTTGACGCTCAGAATCAGAAATCCAGTCCCGGCCCACCTGCGCCCGGACCGCCAGGCTGGCCGGCTGCCGGCGCATCCTTCGGTGCTTCGTGAACGGTGGCATCGGTGGTCAGCAGCAGACCCGCAACCGAGGCCGCGTTTTGCAGCGCCGTACGCGTGACCTTGGTCGGATCGAGCACGCCCGATTCCACGAGGTCGCCGTATTGGCCGGTCTGTGCGTTGTAGCCGAAGTTGCCCGTACCGTCGGCCACTTTCGCGACCACTACGCTGGCTTCTTCACCGGCGTTCGTCACGATCTGGCGCAGCGGTTCTTCGAGCGCGCGCAGCACGATCTTGATGCCCGCATCCTGATCGGCGTTCACACCTCTGAGTCCGCTGATGGCCTGCTTCACGCGGATCAACGCGACGCCGCCGCCCGGCACGATACCTTCTTCGACCGCAGCGCGCGTGGCGTGCAGCGCGTCGTCGACACGGTCTTTCTTTTCTTTGACTTCGATCTCGGTCGCGCCGCCCACCTTGATGACCGCCACGCCGCCCGCCAGCTTCGCCACACGTTCCTGCAGTTTTTCCCGGTCGTACTCGGAGCTTGCTTCCTCGATCTGCGTGCGGATCTGCTTCACACGCGCTTCGATGTTCTTGCTGTCGCCGGCGCCGTCGATAACCGTGGTGTTCTCCTTGCCCACCTCGATGCGCTTGGCTTGACCGAGTTCCGCAAGCGTCGCTTTCTCGAGCGACAGCCCGGTTTCTTCGGCGATCACCTGGCCGCCGGTCAGAATCGCGATGTCTTCAAGCAGGGCCTTGCGGCGGTCGCCGAAGCCCGGCGCCTTGACCGCGACGGTCTTCAGAATGCCGCGAATGTTGTTGACCACGAGCGTAGCCAGCGCTTCGCCCTCGACGTCTTCCGCAATGATCAGCAGCGGGCGCCCGGCTTTGGCGACCTGTTCCAGAATCGGCAGCAGATCGCGGATATTCGATACCTTCTTGTCGTGCAGCAGCACGAACGGGTTATCGAGCACGGCAACCTGTTTGTCCTGATCGTTGATGAAATAGGGCGACAGGTAGCCGCGATCGAATTGCAGGCCTTCCACCACGTCGAGTTCATCGTCGAGCGACTTGCCGTCTTCCACGGTAATGACGCCTTCCTTGCCGACCCGGTCGATCGCTTCGGCGATACGCTGGCCAATCGACTCTTCGCCGTTGGCCGAGATCGTTGCGACCTGAGCGATTTCCTTGCTGGTCGTGGTCGGCTTGCTGATCTTCTTCAGCTCGTCGATCGCGGCGATCACGGCCTTGTCGATGCCGCGTTTCAGGTCCAACGGGTTGAGGCCTGCCGCGACGTATTTCTGGCCTTCACGCACGATGGCTTGCGCGAGCACGGTCGCGGTGGTGGTGCCGTCGCCGGCGGCGTCGCTGGTGCGCGAGGCAACTTCCTTCACGAGTTGCGCGCCGATGTTCTGCACGCGGTCCGGCAATTCGATTTCCTTGGCGACCGAGACGCCGTCTTTCGTCACCACCGGCGAGCCGAAGCTGCGTTCCAGCACCACGTTGCGGCCCTTCGGACCGAGCGTGACCTTGACCGCGTTGGCCAGAATGTTGACGCCTTCTACGAGCTTCGAGCGGGCGACGTCGCTAAAAATGATTTCTTTTGCTGCCATGGTTTGATGCTCCGTTCGTTATTGCGTGACGACTGCGACGACATCTTCTTCGCGCAGCACGAGCAATTCGTTGCCGTCGACTTTGACCGACTGGCCGGCGTACTTGCCGAACAGCACACGTTCGCCGACTTTCAGGTCAGGCTCGATGCGTTTGCCGTCACTATCGCGCTTGCCCGGCCCAATGGCGATCACTTCGCCCTGGTCCGGCTTTTCGGCGGCGCTTTCGGGAATGACGATGCCTGAAGCAGTTTTGGTTTCCTGGTCGAGACGCTTGACGATCAAGCGGTCATGCAAGGGACGTAGACTCATGGTTCGACTTCCGCGATTGAAATTTGGCACTCGTCGTTGGTGAGTGCTGACCGGAATCGAGTATAGAAAGATGCCGTGCGACGCTCCAATAACGGATTCATCGATCCTTATCGGCGAATGGCATTTCAGAAACGCGCATATCCATAGCTTGATTCGCTGGTTTTGCAAGGTGGGCCGCGTCCCTATACTGATCCGTCGAATCGGCACGTCCCATCGGGATGCCGATACACGCTCACAGGACAAACAGCCGGATCAAGCCTGATCCGCGCGCTTATACAAGGAATGACGGCATGCAGGTCTCTCAGGAAAGCACGGCACGTGCGCGGCTTCAGGCGGCGCTCACCGCGTTGCCGGCGCTCGCTAAAGCGATCGGTGAAGATGCCGCGCAACGCGAGGTGCGGCGCGAGTTGCCGTTCGACCGCTTCGCATTGTTTCGCGAATCGGGGCTCGGCGTGCTCCGTTTTCCGGTTGAATGGGGCGGCCTCGGCGGTTCGCTGGAAGACCTCTTCCATGTGATCGCCACGCTGGCTGCGGAAGAGTCGAATGTCGCGCATGCATTGCGGATTCATTTCGATCTGACCGAACAGTTGGTGCTGTCACCGCGCTCCGCCTTCAACGACACGCAGATCGAACGCGTACGGGAAGGGGCGATCTTCGGCGGCGCGTCGACGGAGCTTGGCACATCCAGGCCCGGTGAAATCGTCACCAGGCTGGTGCGCGACGGTGAGCACTTTCGCGTAACGGGCAAAAAATATTACTCGACCGGCACGGCGTTTTCCGACTATGCGCGCGTCAATGTGCAGGACGAGAACGATGAGAAGGTGTCGATTGTCATCCCGGTCTCACGTGAGGGCCTGCAGGTGCTCGACGATTGGGACGGGATGGGGCAGCGCATGACGGCGAGCGGCAGTCTCGTGCTCGACAACGTGCAGGTATTTGCCCATGAAATCGCAACACGCGGCTATACGAGTCTCGCAGGCCGCCATGGCAGCGCGGTGCGGCAATTGCATCTGGTAACGGTCGCGGCAGGTATCGTGCGCAACATTCTTGCGGATGCACGGCGCTACGTGACGCAATACGGGCGCCCGGTGCTGCATAGCCCGGCACCCTCGGCGCGCGAGGACGGTTTCGTGCAGCAGGTGGTAGGCGACCTCGCGGCGCACAGCCTCTCGATCGACGCGCTGGTCGTGCAAAACGCACGCGCCCTGGACCGCTCGGCAAATGCAATCCGTAGCGGCGCAGCCAATGCGGAAGACCTCGTGCTGGAAGGGTCCTTGGCTACCGCCAAAACGCAACTGGTGGTCAGCAAGCTGGCGCTCTATGCGGGCGAGCGCCTGTTTGAAATCGGCGGGGCATCGGCCACGGGGCGAGCGCACAATTTCGACCGTCACTGGCGCAATCTGCGCACGATCTTCAGCCACAACCCGTTACTGCATAAAGCACGCGTGATCGGCGATTACGAGTTGAACGGCGTGACCACGCATCTGACTGAAGGGCGCGTTTTCTGAAATTCCTGGAAAAAACGCTGCGATCCATTTACCCATCATCCAATGACTGAATGCCATGAGCCGAGATCTGCTTTTGCTGTTGGAACCGGGCTTTACCGATCCGAACCACCCTGGTGAGCGCTTTATCTGTCCGGATGGCGCGCCTATCGAAGGTTTGCTGGCGAGCGACCCTGCGCTTAACGCACGCCTGGACATTCGCCGTCTGCCGTTTCCGCGTCCGCGCGCGGCGGTCGTGGAGGCGCTCGATGCCGAGCACCAGAGTCTGCCGGTGTTGATTTTCGGCGACGATCAGCCTGCGCCGGCAGATGCCCAGACGCTGGGCGAGAAGCGCTTCGAAACGGATACGCGCCGGATCCTCGACCTGCTTGCGCAGCGTCACGGTTTCCCCAAGGTGCATTGACGCAGCGGCTGCAAGCCGGCTTGGCGCAGTAACGGCAGTACGCGCTCACCTAATAAATTGAGGTCAGGCCGGAAATCGAAGAAACTCAGCTGCACGCCGTCGACGCAGATGAGGGCGCAGCCAGAGTTGAGTAAGTCACCGCGAGCCTCAGTTCAACGCGACTGCCGCCGCGGCGCTCACCGGCGAGCCTTCGATCGCGACCGACTGCGCACCGTCCGGGCCAACCGGCACATCGCCCACCAGCGTCGTGCGATACAACTGCCGGTCGAAGTCGAGATCGAAAATATCTGTGGGGGCGAGGTGAGCGGTCGCGCGGTTGTCCCAGAACGCTACGCTGCCGGCCTCCCATTTGAAGCGAACGGTGAACTCCGGCCGCGTCACGTGTTCCCAGAGAAGTTCGAGCAGCACCTGGCTTTCGCGCGGCGTCACGCCGACGATCGACTTCAGGAAGCTAGGGCTGACATAGAGCGCCCGCTCGCCCGTTTCCGGATGCACTCTGACGAGCGGATGCTCGGTAACGAGAATGCGTTGTTCGACGGCTTTGACGAATGCTTCCGTTCCGCTTGCGCCGGCTGGCGGCGTAAAGCGATGCAGTCCGCGCAGGCCATCGACGAACGTGCGCAACGGCGCGGAAAGCTTCTGATACGCGGCCACCAGGTTGGTCCACTGCGTATCGCCGCCGTAAGGCGGAATCGTCACGCCGCGCAGGATCGACGCCCAGGGCGGATTGACCGCGGCCGTCACATCCGTGTGCCAGCCGGTCCAGGGGCGCTGCAGCGCTTGCCCCTCAAAACGCGTTGCCTTGCGGTACTTCGAGATCGAATAGATTTCCGGATGGCCGTCGACATGGCCGAACACCGGATGTCCCAAAGTTAACTCGCCAAACTGTGCCGAGAAAGCGACGTGCTGTTCGTGCGTCAGGAACTGCTCGCGAAAGAACACGACGCGCCACTTAAGAAGCGCCGCGCGAATGTCCGCGATCTGACGTGTATCCAGTTTCTGTGTGAGATCGACACCGTGGATTTCTGCGCCGATATGCGCTGAAAGCGGGTTGACCTGAATCGACTGTACTTCCTGCAATGCGGCTGCGCTCATGCGAGGCTCCTGGCGAAGAGAACGTGTTGCGTCAATATCCCGCTACGGCGGGTAGCTGTTTTGTCTCGGCGGTATAGCGGTTTGCAGGTCGCGGCAGCCCGAGATTCTCGCGTAGCGTGCGGCCCTCGTATTCAGTGCGGAAAAGTCCGCGCCGTTGCAACTCCGGCACCACCAGTTCGGCGAATTCCGTCAACCCGCCCGGTAACCACGGCGACATGATGTTGAAGCCATCCGCGCCTTCTTCTTCAAACCACTGTTGCAACTGGTCCGCGATGCTTTGCGGCGTGCCGACCACCTGCTGATGGCCGCGAGCGCCGGCAATGCGTAGATACAGATCGCGGATCGTCAGGTTTTCGCGCCGCGCGAGATCGAACAGCAAGCGTTGACGGCTCTTGCCACCGTTGGTTTCCGGCAACTCGGGCAACGGCCCGTCGACGGGATACTGGGAAAGGTCTACACCGCCCGACATATTCGACAACAGCGCCAGACCGACCGTCGGATGAATCAGGTCCTGCAGCGCGGCGAACTTCGCGTCGGCCTCTTCCTGCGTGCGGCCGACAATCGGAAAAATGCCCGGCATGATCTTCAGATGATCCGGCGAGCGGCCGTATTTCGCGAGGCGGCCTTTGACATCGCGATAGAACGACTGCGCTTCATCGAGTGTTTGATGCGCGACGAAGATCACCTCCGCGGTTTGCGCGGCGAGCTCACGTCCCGCTTCCGATGCGCCGGCCTGGACGACGACCGGCCATCCCTGCGGCGAACGCGCGACGTTTAGCGGTCCGCGCACCTTGAAGTGCTTGCCTTTGTGACCGAGCACGTGCAGTTTGTCCGGATCGAAATAGACGCCGCTTTCCTTGTCGCGGATAAACGCGTCGTCTTCCCAACTATCCCAGAGGCCTGCGACCACATCATAGAACTCGCGCGCGCGTTCATAGCGGACCGCGTGCTCCGGATGGCGTTCGAAATTGAAATTGAGCGCTTCGGATTCGGTGCTCGATGTGACGAGATTCCAGCCCGAGCGTCCGCCGCTCAGATGATCGAGCGAAACGAATTTGCGCGCGAGGTTGTACGGCTCGTTGAACGTGGTGGAGACCGTGGCGATCAGGCCCACGTGTTTCGTCACGACCGAAAGCGCGGACAGCAGCGTCAACGGCTCGAAATGATCGGCGCGCGCCGTGCGGGATAGCGAGGGTAGATTCGTGTCGCGTACGCTCACGCTGTCGGCGAAAAATATCGTGTCGAATTTGGCGCGTTCGGCGATCTGCGCCAGTTCCGCGTAGTGTGCGAAGTCGAGTCCGCCACTCGCGTGTGCATCCGGATGCCGCCATGCGGCGATATGGTGGCCTGTCTCCATCAGGAAGGCGCCTAGTTTGATCTGCCGCTTCTGGCGATTTTCACCGCTCATCGTTCTCTCCGCGAAGGGTTTGTGTGTATGGGGGATGCCGCGGGTGTCACCACGCGAGCCGCCATTCGGTGATCGGTGGATTCGCTACTGGAATGCGCGTGCCGCCGTGTGGCGTGTCATCGTCGTGAGGCTCATGGCGCGCGGCGTCGTACTCGGCGAAGTCGGCCAGCACTTCGTCGCGCAAATGAATGAAGCGGGGATCGTTACGCTCGCGTGGACGCGGCAGAGCGACATCGACAATCCGTTTGATGCGGCCCGGCCGCGGCGCCATGGTGACGACGCGGTCGCCGAGGTAGAGCGCTTCGTCGACGTCGTGCGTGACGAGAATCATCGTGATGCGTTCGTGTTCCCAGATGCGTTGCAACTCGTTTTGCAGGCGGCCGCGCGTGAGCGCATCGAGCGCGCCGAACGGTTCGTCGAGCAGGAGCACGCGCGGGCGGTTCACGAGACCGCGTGCGATCGCCACACGCTGCGCCATGCCGCCCGATAACTGATGCGGATACGCATTCTCGAAGCCGTTCAGGCCGACGAGCGCGATATGCTGCGCGACCGCATCGCGCTTTTCTCGTGCCGACAGCGGCGCGTTACGCAACGCGGCGAGAATGTTTTGCGACGCCGTGAGCCACGGAAACAGGCGGTGATCCTGAAACACGATGCCGCGCTCGAGCGAGGTATCGCGCACCTTTTCTCCGGCAACGACGATGTCGCCGCTGTAATCGGTGTCCAGTCCCGCGATCAGCCGCAGCAAGGTCGATTTACCGCAACCGCTCGAACCGAGCACGCTGACAAATTCGCAGGGGCGCACCCGCAGGCTGATGTCGTCGAGCACCGCAAGCGATGTGCCGCCTTGCTGCGTATAGCGCTTGCTGACGTGGAGAATGTCGATGCTGTCGGAAAGCGTGGAGGAAGTCATGTGCGGACCTTGATCTGTAATCTGTGTTCAGTGCAAATTCAGTGCATAGCCGGTGAATATCGGCTGCGTGCTTATCGAGCGGCCGCCTGTGAACGGCGCGCAAAGATCGCTCGCTCCACCGCGCGCGCCAGCGCGTTCAACGCCCAACCGGTCACACCGACCACGATCACGCCGAACAGCACCAGATCCATGCGGAACTGCTCACTGCCGTCGATCAGCGTATTGCCGATCCCGCTGCCTGCCACCAGCAGATATTCCGCGCCAAGGGTGGCGAGCCACGAATAGATCAGCGCGAGATAGAGTCCGGTGAAAATCGACGGCAACGCGGCCGGCAGAATGACAGCGCGGATCAATTGCCAGCGCGAATAGCGAAAAGCGCGCGCGACTTCGATGTAGGCGCGCGGCACGGCGTGAATACCGTCACATGTATGCGCGGCGACCGGCAGCAACGCGGCGAGCGAGAGGAACACGACTTTCGCTGCGTCGCCGAGACCGAACCACACGGAAATCAGCGGAATCCATGCAAACAGGGAGATCTGCTTGAACGTGTCGAAGCTCGGGCCAATCATGCGTGTGGCGAGCCGCGAGAAGCCGAGCACACTGCCAAGCAACAGGCCGCCAAGCGTGCCGATCACGAAACCGCTCGCTTCACGCGCGAGCGAGGCGGAAAGGGCCTTGAAAAGCGCGCCGCTGACGATTTGCTGCCAGGCGGTGGCCATCACCTGCGCGGGGCTGACCAGCAAGCCGCTCTTGACGACGTGTGCTTCCGAGATCGCCCACCAGATCGCAATGGCGACGATGGGCAAGACGGCGCCGCGCCAGTCGACGCGTGTGAGCAGGGGCCGGCGCGCACGCGCCGCGCGCTGGAAGGAGGCGGGCACGTTACTACCGCAGTCACAGGACGCATCGGCTGACTGTTTCGATCCGGCAGGCCGCTTAAAGAGAGCAAGACTCATCGTGGATACCTCATATGCGGTGCGTGGCAGCAATCGGCGCCATTACCATTACTCGCGAAACGCCGACGGTTGACCGCGCCGCAAACGCGCTTCGAGCGCGTCGAGCGAACGATTCATCGCGTAACCGATGGCCCCGACCACGACCACCGAGGCCATCACCAGGTCGAGCTGGAACAGTTGCCGGCCGTAGACGATCAGATAGCCGAGCCCTTCGGAAGAGGCCACCAGTTCGACCACCACCAGTGCGAGCCAGGCCTTGGTGAACGCGAGCCGCACGCCGGTGGCGAGCGTCGGCACGGCAGCGGGCAGGACGAGATAGACGATCCGTTGCCAGCGGTTGTATTCGAAGACGCGCGCGACTTCATCGAGCGAGGCGGGTGTCTGGCGGAATCCTTGCAGCGTGCTCAATGTCACGGGAACAAGCGCGGCATGTGCGATCAGGATGTATTTGAGCGGCTCGCCGACACCGACGAGCAGCAGTAGAAACGGCAGCCAGCCGAGCACCGGGATCTGCACGAGCGCATTGAAGCTCGGCAACACGTAGGCCTCGAAAGTGCGCGACAGGCCGAGCGCCGCGCCGAGCACATAACCGACCAAGGTGCCCGCAACGAAGCCGAGCAGCACGCGCTGGAGACTGATGAGCGTATTGCTTGCGAGATCGCCGTTGCGTGTCAACTCGACAAAGGTGTCGAACACCCGCTCAGGTGGCGGCAAAATCTGCGGCGCGATCCAGCCGCGCTCGCAACCGGTCGCCCATAAGGCGAGCAGGACGACTGGCAATACCCACGGCGCGAGATGCCAGGCGAGTGCGCGCAGGCGCGCATTGCGATAGAGCGGCGCGCGCGGCGCCGCGGCGGCGTGGCCGAGCCGTTCGCTATCGACCGGAAATGCGGTTTCGCTCATCGTGATCGCTCCCGTTTTAGCTGAGCGGCTTGCCGGCAGCGTCGTAGCGAGTCCAGTAGTGGTCGAGTTTTTGCGCGCGCAGCGCGTTGTCGAGATATTTCGTCTCGAACCAGCCGTCGACCTGGACGGGTTGGCGGATCAGTTTGAGTTTCAGCGCATCCGCCGCGACCGCTTTATAGCGCGCGACGACAAACGGGTCGATCAACGGCGAATTGCGGTCTTTCAGACTTTGATTCGCGAACTCGGCCTGCCATGAGGAATAGGGCACGCCGCTTTTGGCCCACAGCTTGAAGAGCGCGTCGCGGTTCGCCTCATCCGACGACCATTGCGCGCCCTGAACGAACACGTTGACGACGCGTTGCACGACATCCGGATGCGCGTTATCGAAATCGTCGAGTACCAGCAGATGCGCTTGACGCGTGAATTGCGGCCCATCGTTCTGCGATTCGTAGACGATTTTCGCGAGGCCCTGGTCGCGCAGCTTGTACAGGTGGTAGTCGTTGACCGACGCGTCGATCCCCTTGGACGCCAGCGCGGCGAGCGAGCTGGCGGTGTCGAGATTGATCACGCGCAGGTCGCGCTCTTCGAGCTGATTGGCGGCGAGCGCGTTGTCGGCGACCAGTTGCAGATTGGTGCCGCGAAAGATGGAGACGCGGCGGCCTTTGAGGTCCTTGATCGAACGCACGTCCGAATCCGTGGGCACGGCGATCTTGATACCGGTACGCACGCCCGAGGCGAGCAGGAGGTGAGTCTTCAGGCCGTTGGCGCGGGCGAGTACTGCAGGCAGATCGCCCTGAAAGGCGAAGTCGAGTGACTTGTCGGCAATCGCTTCATTCACGGCCGGGCCGGCGCCTTTGAAGAACAGCCATTCGACCTTGATGCCGTCGGCGGCGAATTCCATTTCGAGCGACTGCTGCAATTGCACGGTCGCCGCGGGGGTGCCGCCGAAGGTAGGCGGGTCGCCCGTGCCCTGCTGCGCAACGCCGATCCGGATCACGGCGGGTTTGTCAGCATAGGCGTGAACCGCGGCAAGCGACAGGGTTGCCACGGCAACGAAAGATTTCAGCAGACGGAAATAGCGCATGCGGCGATACCGATGGATGGAAGAGAATGGAGTGCAAATGCTCAGATGGGCAGAGAGCTGGCACTACACGTTAGATTCGCGTGCCTTCGAATCCAACCAATCATTGCTGATAAGAAAATCTGCAGTAGTTCGAACCACGTTGCCTAAAAGGGTCCGTGCGGCACTGGCGCGGTGCAAGTGCGTGATTCCCGATTTGCATAGTTAAATTCGTTGTTTTGCGTGCGTGGATTGCATGGCTACCATGCGACGCTTCAGCCATTCATGCGAACGCGAGATCATGTCCACTGTTGCTTTTCCATCTACCGTCGCCGACCCGCAAGCGCCTGCGGGTAACACAGCGTCTCCCACTGTCATCCGTAGCGCACAGGATGTTTCGCGCATCGTCAATGCGGGCGCTGCAAAGGGCAGTAACGCACGCATCGTGATTGCGATCGCCCTGGGTGGAGTCTTTCTCGATGCTTACGACCTGACGTCGCTTGCTTACGGGATCAAGGACATCGCGCGCCAGTTTTCGCTGTCGCCGGTTCAGGTGGGATTCGTCTCGTCGGCGATCACGTTCGGCGCGATCCTCGGCGCGCTGTTCGGCGGGTATCTGACTGATCGCATCGGCCGTTATCGCGTGTTCATGGCCGATATGCTCTTCTTCGTGGTGGCGGCGATCGCAGCCGGTCTTGCGCCGAATGCGTGGGTGCTCGGCGGGGCGCGCTTTCTGATGGGCTTCGGCGTGGGGCTCGATCTGCCGGTGGCGATGGCGTTTCTCGCCGAGTTCTCGCGGGTGGCGGGCAAGGGCAACAAGGCGGCCAGTGTCGCCGCGTGGTGCCCCGCATGGTACGCGGCCACGAGCACCTGCTATCTGCTGATTCTCGGGCTGTACGCGATTCTGCCCGAGCATCAGCTTGGTTGGTTATGGCGTCTGACGCTCGCGTTCGGTGCGGTACCGGCCATCGTGATTATTCTCGTGCGCAGCCGCTATATCAGCGAATCGCCTGTTTGGGCAGCGAATCAGGGCGATCTCGAGGAGGCCGCGCGCATTCTGAAGCGCTCGTATGGCGTCGACGCAGTGGTTGAACGAAGCGCGACGCCGGTCAAGGCGCCGCGTGCGGCATCGTGGCGCAACTATGGGGTCCTGTTCAACGCCACTTACCGGCGCCGCACGATTCTTGCCGCGGTGATCGGCAGTGCTTCATCGTTCGGTTACAACGCGATCATTTTCGGCTTGCCGGTGATCATTACCAGCTTCTTTCATCAGGGGCCGCTTACGACGATCATCGCGGCGCTCTCGCTGAATCTGGCATTTGCGTTTGTGGGTGGGCTGATCGGCGTGCGCACCGCACCGACCGTCGGCGCGTGGAAGATGACCGTGCTCGGACACTCGCTGCAGTTCGCCTCGCTTATTGGGCTCGCGCTGATCGGCAAACCGGGCAGCGGCGCGCTTGTGGTGGTCGCGATCCTGTTGCTCGGCGGCTATCTGTTCGGGCAAGGTTTCGGACCAGGCTCCCATTCGATGACCTATGCGTCGCTGAGCTATCCGACCTCGCTGCGCGGAATCGGCGTGGGTTTCAACCAGACCTTGGTGCGTTCCGCGTCGACGGTCTCGCTGTTTCTGTTCCCGGTTCTGGCTGCGGCGTTCGGTACGAAGGTCTTCTGGCTGATCGCCATTGCGCCGCTGAGCTCGCTGCTCGTGCTGCTGGCGATCCGTTGGGAGCCGTCGGGGTACGACATCGACGCCGAGGACTACGCGGATTCAGGGGTGACGTCACGAGCGTAGGGTGCCTCGAAACAAATAAGCAAAGCGAAATTTGTTGGTTTGGGTAAGCCTGCGGCGCCGCGATACTTGATCGTCCGATGCTCACGCCATTCGATTTCGACGCATCCGTCTGCTGTTCAACTCCCAGACCGAAACCGACACCATGACGCAATCCGATCACCCTGATCAGCCTGCGCTCGACACACTGCGGCTGATTGGTCCCGCACCCGAGAACTGGGTCCCGCCGCGCGATGGCATCGACCATAACGTGGTGGTTGTCGGCGGTGGACAGACCGGCGCGGCGTTCGCTTTCGCCTTGCGGCGCGCCGGCATCGGTCAGGTCAGCGTGATCGACGCCGCTGCCGATGAAGGCCAAGCGGGCGTCTGGTTGAATCGCGCCCGCATGAACAAGCTGCGCACCCCTAAATCATTGGTGGGCCCCGAGGCGGGTCTGCCGGGGCTGAGCTTTCAGGCATGGTATGAAGCGCGCTTCGGCGCCGCTTCGTATGCGGAGATCGACCGGATTCCTCGCACGCGTTGGGCAGAATATCTCGCGTGGTACCGGCATTTCCTCGAAATTCCGATTCGCTACGGCACACGGCTTACGCGAATCGAACCTGCGGGTGAGCATTTTCGTTTGCATCTGGAAGTACGCGATGGCGCCACGGTGCGCAATATCGTGGAGACGGCACGCAAGATTGTCCTCGGCAATGGTGTTGCAGGTAACGGCGGGCCGAACATTCCTGCTGTGCTGAAAAACCTTCCGCCGACACTTCGTGCCCACACCTCCGAGGCGATCGATTTCGCTGCGCTGCGCGGCAAATCCGTGGCGGTGATCGGCGGCGCGGCGTCCGCATTCGATGCGGCAGGCACGGCGCTCGAAGCCGGCGCAGGGCAGGTGCATCTGTTCGTGCGGCGTGAGCGGATTGCGTCGGTGCCGGTGACCCGCACGCGCGCTTATCCCGGCGCGTACGACAACTATTTCCATTTGCCAGACGCGATTCGCTGGTCGCAGGCGCGGCGCTTCCGCGTTGCCGGTTCGACGCCGCCAGTCGACGCCCTGGAGCGCGTCACGCGCTTTCCGAACTTTCATCTGCATCTCGGCGCGCCGTGGACACATGCAAGCGTCAGAGACGAGCGTGTGGAGACCGACGTGGCGGGTGAGTCGTTCGCATTCGATTTCGTCATTGCCGGCACGGGCTATGTGATCGATCCGGCGCTGCGGCCGGAGTTGGCGCAGATCGCCGGGCATATCCGCCTGTGGCGCGATCAATACGTGCCCGCCGCGAGCGATAGCGACGACGCGCTGGGCGCGCATCCGTATCTCGGAGCCGCGCTCGAATACCTCGAGAAGGTCGAGGGCGAGGCGCCTTATCTGAAGAACATCCACGTCTACAACCCAGCGGCCTTCGTCAGTTTCGGATTGCCGGTCGGTGACGTGCCGAGCATGAAGCGCGATATTCCCGCCGTGGTGCAGCGAATCAGCCGCGATCTGTTTCTCGCCGATCTGGACGCGCATGAAGCACGGATTCACTGCGATATCGCCGCCGATTTCGACGATTCAATCTACGCACAGAGCGTCTGGCAGCGCGACAGGGTCGACATCGCGTGAAGTGGACCCCAGCAAGCGCACGGTCACGATAGTTCAACAAGGCGAGAGGCAGGAGCCGCTATGTCCACGCAGTTCGAATCGTTCACAACAGGAACGCCGGCCATCGGCACGGACGTCGTTGACATCAACCGCGCCGTAACACGGCGTGGGCTCTCACGCAGTGTTCTGATTGCGGGCCTCGCTGCCATAGCGTGGTTCGGCAGCGCGGCGCTGACCGAATGGTGGCCGAGTGCCGACGACTGGCCGTATACGAAAGAATTCATCGCGTTGAAGCTGGTGCTCGCGGCATTTGCTGTTGCGACGACCGTCGCGGGATGGCGCAATCCGTCCACTCAGGCGACGACGCCCACGCGCACCAGCGCATGGCTTGGGGCAATGCCATGGTTGCTCGCGCTGGCGCTCGGCGTGAGCGCATGGGAAGCGATCACCGCACAACTCGAGTGGCTGCCGCGGCCCTTTTTCGCGCCACCGCAAGCGCTGATCGGCGTCTACGCCGAAGACTACCCGCGGCTTGGTTCGAGCGTCGTTCATTCGTTTGGACTACTCGCCTATGGCTACGTGTTAGGCGCGGCTGCTGGCTTCGTGACTGGCGTGAGCATTGGCTGGTCGCAGGCCGTGAGCTACTGGGTTCATCCGGTCCTGCGCCTGATCGGGCCACTGCCGGCTACCGCGTGGTTGCCGCTGGCGTTCTTCTTCTTTCCGTCGAGCTTCAGCGCGAGTGTGTTCCTGATCGCGCTGGCGACCGCTTTCCCGGTCGCAGTGCTGACCTGGTCGGGCGTAGCCGGCGTCAACTCGGCCTATTACGACATCGCGCGCACGCTCGGCGCGCGGCCCGCTTTCCTGATTCTGCGCGTGGCGATTCCGGCGGCGCTGCCGTCGGTCTTCGTCGGCTTGTTCATGGGTCTTGGCGCATCGTTTTCGGTGTTGATCGTCGCGGAAATGATGGGCGTGAAAGCGGGGCTCGGCTGGTATCTGCAATGGGCCCAAGGCTGGGCAGCCTACTCGAATATGTATGCCGCGCTGCTCGTAATGGCGCTGATGTGCTCCGGTCTGATCACCTTGCTGTTTCGTGTGCGTGATCGCCTGCTGGCCTGGCAAAAGGGATTGCTCAAATGGTAGCCGTACCCGAAGTGTTGAATCAGTCGGCCGCTGCTCGGCCGGTCCGCGACGGCGCGCGCATTGACGTGCGCCACGTCAGTCATCAATTCGCGCTGCGTGGCGCCGCGTTGCCGGTGCTGCACGACGTCAGCTTTACGGTCGAGCCGGGCGAGTTCGTCGCGCTGCTCGGCCCGAGTGGTTGCGGCAAGTCCACCTTGCTGCGGCTGGTCGCTGGACTCGATACGCCGACGCAGGGCAGCGTGCAGGCAGATGGAGCTGCAATTGTCGGTCCCGATCCGTCGCGTGTGGTGGTGTTTCAGGACCCGACCTTGTACCCATGGCGCACAGTGCGCGGCAATGTCGGGGTCGGTCCGCAGGCGCAGCGCGAACGCTTCGCGCGACGCAGCGGTCCGCAAGAGAAGCAGGCGCAGCAACGGATCGACGCCGCACTGGAGTTAGTCGGCCTTAGTGAATTCGCTGAAGCGTTTCCGCATCAATTATCGGGTGGCATGGCGCAGCGCGTGGCGCTGGCCCGCGCGCTCGTCAACGATCCGGCGCTGCTGGTGCTGGACGAGCCGTTCGGCAAGCTCGACTCCCTCACACGTATCCGCATGCAAGGTGAACTCGCGCGGCTCTGGCTGGACGCCCGCTTTTCCGTGTTGCTGGTGACGCACGACGTCGAAGAGGCGCTCCTGCTCGCCGACCGCGTGATCGTTTTCAGCGAGCGGCCGGCGCGTGTGGTCGCCGAAGTGCGTAACGACGCGCCGTATCCGCGCCATCGCGACGATCCGAAACTGGTGGCGCTGCGCCGCGAGGTGCTCGCCCAGCTCGGACTCGACACCTGAACGAATAGAACAATCGATAACGACCAGAGGAACAGTCAACCATGAATCCCTACGATGAATCTCCGCTGAGTCCGGCCCGCCGCGCGTGGTTGCGCAAGACGGCCTGGACCGCGGGCGCGGCGGCGCTCGGTGGTGCGTCGCTGATACCGGGAACGCTCGCGTTTGCTCAAACGCCGCAGGCTCCGCTTAAGCCCCTCAAGCTTTCCTGGAACGCGGGCGCGATCTGTACCGCGCCTGTTGCCGTTGCTGTGAAGCAGGGCTTTTTCGAGCGACACGGTTTACAGGTGGAACTCGTGAATTTTTCAGGGTCGACCGATCAGTTGCTCGAAGCAATCGCGACGGGCAAGTCCGATGCGGGTGTCGGCATGGCGCTGCGTTGGATCAAGCCGCTGGAGCAGGGCTTCGATGTGAAACTGACGGCCGGGATTCACGGCGGGTGCATGCGTTTGCTGGCCACGCGCGCGTCGGGCATCGTCGATGTGGCGGGACTGAAGGGGCGTACGATCGGCGTGAGCGATATGGCGAGTCCGACCAAGAATTTCTTCGCCATCGTGTTGAAGAAGATCGGCGTCGATCCGGAGCGCGATGTGAACTGGCGCCAGTATCCGGCGAACCTGCTCGGCGAAGCGCTGAAGAAGGGCGAAGTGCAGGCGATCGCGGATGGCGACCCGACGATCTGGTCGATCCGCGAATCCGACCACCTGTATGAGGTGTCGAACAATCTGTGCGGTGAATATCAGACGCGTTCGTGCTGCGTGCTCGGCGTGCGCGGTACGCTGGTGCGAAAGGATCGCGCCACCGCGCAGGCGTTGACGCAGGCGCTGCTCGAAGCGACGGAGTGGACTGCGAATCATCCTGCGGATGCCGCCGCGATTTTCTCGGTCTATACGCCGTCCGCCGATGTGAGCCAGTTGGCGGCGATGCTCAAGAGCCATACCGATCGCCACCATCCGGTTGGGGATGCGTTCAAGAAGGAGATCTCGCTTTATGCCGACGATCTGAAGGCGGTCGGCGTGCTTAACAGCGGGACTGATTCCAACCGTCTCGCGGATCGGGTGTTCTCGAACGTGCTGGCTTAACGGCGCCCCGTATCCGTCTGATATGCCGTCTGCGTCGATCGATAGTCGAATTTATCGTTTGGCCATGGCGGAAGGCATCGTTACGCTAATCGGCTTGCCTATGATGCGCCGACGCCATGATGAATCCGCACAACTCCCCGCCGTCGCGCGGCCGCCGTCGACTGCTGGGTCGCCTGGCGGCCGGCGGCCTGGTCGCTTCTCAAGCTGCTACCGCAAGTGAATTGCTCAAGCCGCTCGCGGTCGCGCAATCGAGCCGCGTGCCCGGTGCGCCCGTTCTCGAACATCCATACGGTGTGCCGTCACCGTATGAGGCGAATGTCGTGCGGCGGAGTGCGCGCGCGTGGCCACTGCCCGGCGCGGCTTCGTCGATGACGCCGCTCGCCGATCTGCACGGCACGCTCACACCCAACGGCCTGGTCTACGAACGTCATCACGGCGGCGTGCCCGACATCGACCCCGATCAGCATCGGCTGGCCATTCACGGCCTTGTACGCACGCCGAAACTGTTCACGATGGACGATCTGCTGCGCCTGCCGTCCGAATCGCGGATTCATTTTCTCGAATGCTCCGGTAATACCGGCAATGAATGGAATGGCCCGAGCGGCATGCCGGTGCAACTCACGCATGGTTTGTTGTCGTGCTGCGAATGGACCGGGGTGCGTTTGTCGACTTTGCTCGAAGAGGTGGGCGGTGTGACGGCGTCCGGCAACACAAGCGGCGGCGGCTGGTTGCTGGCCGAAGGCGCGGACGCCGCTGCGATGACGCGCAGCTTGCCGCTCGAACGGATACTCGATCGCGCGCTGGTGGTCTACGCGCAAAACGGCGAACGCTTGCGCCCCGAGAACGGTTATCCGTTGCGTCTGATCGTTCCCGGCTTCGAGGGCAATACGAACGTCAAGTGGCTGCGCCGGCTGAAGGTGGTCAATGCGCCGTTGCAAACGCGCGAGGAAACGTCGAAGTACACCAGCCTGCTCGCGAACGGCACCGCGCGTCAGTTTGCGTTCGAGATGGACGCGAAGTCGGTGATCACGCGGCCGTCGCCGGGACATCGTCTCACCACGCACGGCTATTACCCGATCACCGGTCTGGCCTGGTCCGGACGCGGGACGATCCGCAAGGTGGATGTGTCGACCGACGGCGGCGCGACGTGGCGTCCCGCGCGTCTGGACGGTGCGATCCTGGATCGTGCGCTGACGCGCTTTCAGGCGGACTGGCGTTGGGATGGCGGCGCTGCCGTGATTCTTTCGCGCGCCACCGATTCGACCGGCTATGTGCAACCGACCCGTGCCGAACTCGTCGCCGCGCGCGGCCTGAATTCGCAGTATCACTACAACGCGATCCAGCAATGGCGAGTGGATGCAAGCGGCGAGGTGCGTAATGCGTGATGGCCGCCGTTTGAGAGGTATGCCGGCGCGAACGGCACGGACCGCGCTGGCTGTGCTGGTGTCGCTCTCGGCGCTGGCATCGTGCTCATCGATCGCGCCGGGTGACCAGAGCGCCAGGTCGATCCACGAGATCGGCACGCCGCTCACGGATCAGGACCTCGCCGCCTGGAACATCGACATCGCGCCGGATGGCCGCGGCCTGCCTGCGGGCAGCGGCGACGTCGCCACTGGCGCGCACATATTCGCCGCGAAATGCGCGGCGTGCCACGGCGCGCATGGCGAGGGCGGTCTCGGCGATCAACTGGTCGGCGGGCAGGGCACACTGACCAGCGCGAAGCCGAAGCGCACCGTGGGCAGCTACTGGCCCTATGCGACGACGCTGTTCGACTATATCCGCCGCGCGATGCCTTACAACGCGCCCGAATCGCTTTCCGCCGACGAGGTGTACGCGCTCAGCGCATTTCTGCTCAACCAGAACGGCATCGTGCCGGCGAATACGCGGCTCGACGCAGCCTCGTTGCCGCGTGTGGCGATGCCCAATCGTGGCGGTTTCGTGGCTGATCCGCGTCCGGGGCAGCTATGAGGCGCTCGCGCTGATCGGATGGTCCGGGAGCGGGCCCGAAGCGACGCTAACTGATATTGCCGGCTCGCTCATGCAGTCGTTTTATGCAGTGGCGTCAAGCGGCTGGTGCAGCAGGCGCATTCGGCGTGTATTTCCGCAGCCGCTGGGAAATCAGATGCGAAGGCTTTTCGATCATCCGGTAAAACGCATAACTGATGGCGAATGCCAACGCCACCTGTACGAACCATGCGAATCGGGACGTCTCGTCGAATCGGGTCATTTCCAGCAGGGCGAGCGCCATCTTGTGGCAAAGATAGAGGCTATAGGACCACGCGCCAAAAGTAGCCAGTCTGGACCAGACGCCGCTTCTGGACGGCGTGGCAGTCTCCGCCGCGATCCAGACTGCCGCCAGGAACTGAAATAGCGGAAGCGTGATATCGGGCGTAATCAACGGCACAACGGCCGGTTTGAGATTCGATTCGGACAGCAAAATCATAATGGCCGCCCCGGCCGCGACAATTACCACTCTCAGCGCAACCAGGTGATTCGCGAGAAAACGGGTGCTTCGATCAAGGCCGCGCTTGATCATCAGGGTAAGCGGCGAATATGCGCCACGGATGTGGAACTGCTCCGCGTTGCGCTGAGTCTCCGCGATCAGGCAGCCGAAGATCCATCCAGCCGCATACAGTAAAGCCGTACCCGGAACGCCATACGTCTCAATGACGCAGCCGTGGCAAACCGGGTGCCCGATCAGACGAACCACGGCCACCATCACGCCTGCCGCAACCGCGCAGCCAACGATCATTTCGCCGATGTAGCGAAAGCGGGCGCGCAGGAGCGGATAAGCGGCGTAATACACCATCTCGCAGTAGAGCGACCACAGTACGGATTCCAGATAGTCCTGTCCGGTCGGCAAAGGTTGAACGAGGCACAGCAGGATGACCAGCGGTAATCCAATGCGGATGAATCTGGATGCGTAATAGTTGATCGGCTTTAGCGTCACATCCTTTTGATATGCGTTGTGGATGCAATAGCCGGAAATGACAAAGAAGACGATGACGGCGGCAGGGCCCGCGAACAGCGCTGTCGAGCCGGACCACAATGCGCCGCCGAGGATGGCGAGTTGATGAGACAGAAGTTCTTTAAACGCGGGGGGCTTGAAGTGATACATCAGGACCCAGAAAGCCGCGAGGAATCGAATCGCGTCGATCTTTAGCGACTTATTCAGATTCGCGGACGCTGACAAATTCAAGGTGATCGCCATTTTTGCCCCTTCTTCTATTCAGGCTGCGGCGATCTTACGTCTGTCATCAACAACAAAAATCGAAAAAAATGGGGAAATAAATGTCCCACCAGGCCTCAGTAAAATGCAATGCCGGACGATTGTTTTTGTCAGCGTCAGGGGCGGGTTTACAGCAATAGTTTGCGGCACTGACACAGGTTCTAGCTCGAATAGATTGATGCGGGCACAATTCAAAGCTAGGCTCTTTCGAAACCGAACAATAATTCGAGGCATAAGGATCCAATGACTCCATCGGAAAGCATTGACCAATTGATCGCAGGCATCACGGACTGGCGTGGCAAAACGTTCGCCAGCATCCGCAAGACCATCCTCGAAGCCGACCCGGAGATCATCGAGGAATGGAAGTGGATGGGAAGCCCGGTGTGGTCCCGCGACGGAATGATCGCGGTCGCCAACGCCCACAAAGGGAAGGTGAAGCTGACCTTTGCCCACGGGGCGAATCTCCCGGATCCCGACAAGCTTTTCAACGCGGGCCTCGACGGCAACGCGAGACGGGCGATCGATTTTTTCGAGGGCGATAAGGTCAATGGACCCGCTTTAAAGAAACTCGTGCGTGCCGCTATCGAGTACAACCAGACCAAATTGAAGAAAAATGCGCCTGCGAGTACTCGAGCTAAAGCACATAAAGCTAATGAGGCGTGATGCAATAGCGCTATCTGGGGGAAGCGCTTAGGCCGATTAATCTGATTGGAATATGTGTAGCGTTCAGCGCGACAGCAACGAAACGGTTGCGATGCCCAGGATCGTCATGACGAGCGAAGCCGCCACGTGAATGACGATCTCGCCTGCCGCCCAGCCGAGCCGGCCGTCCTGCAAGCGCTGCACGACTTCCGCTGAGAACGTCGAGAAGGTCGACAGGCCGCCCATCAAGCCCGTGATGATGAAGAGCCGCCATTCGGGCGCGATCTGCGGCGCCCGTGCGAACCCCGCGACCGCGACGCCGATGACATAGCCGGCGATCACGTTAGCGGCGAAGGTGCCGAGCGGCATACCCGTGAACAGGCCGTTCAAACGGATACCGAGAAACCAGCGGAACAGTGAGCCGAGCGCGCCGCCAATGCCGACCGCGAGAATGGACAAATACATGCAAAAGTACTCTGACGTAGCCAAAAGGTCGACAAACCGGGCTCGAGCGGGTGGCGTGATGCCGCGTCCGCAATCGTCCGGGCGAAGCAGGCATCATCAGCCATTGAGGGCGGTTAATGGAGAATGCCATCTCCAGCGCGCCAGTCTAGCATTGGCAGGGCATTGGGGACAGGTAAGAGCCATCGCGGCGCGCATGTGCACTCTGCGTGGTTTGGGGCGTGATCTAGAATGAATCGAGGGCCTGCGAGCATCTGCCGTGGGCCACTGCAACGCCGCAACTGCGCGGGAGGCCGACATGACGAAGGGCTACCAGCTCACGTTCTATACGGAGAAGAACCGGCGCCACGGCCATCAATCGGTCGTGGAATGTCTGCTGTCGATCGCGAAGCTCGTCGGCATTCATGGCGCGACCGTCGTAGCGGCGTCCGAAGGGGTCGGCCACGCAGGCGCACGGCACGCAGCGCGCTTCTTCGAACTGGCGGATCAACCGCAGATGGTGATCTTCGCGGTCACCGAAGGGGAGGCGGAAGCCTTGCTCGAGGCGGTGCGAGCGGGCAGCGTCCCGGTGTTCTACACGCGTTGCCCGATCGAATTCGGCCTGATCGGCGAGCATGGGGACGTGAAACATCCGGCACGCCGCTGACCCTGGTTTGCAGTTAATTTGCGGTCAATTAGCGGTTAAGCCATCAGCCGACGCTTGCATGCTCCGGCGTCGCCGAAATGCAAATCCGCACCGGGATGGGATTCGCACCGATCGCTCCCGATCCGGTAGTGCACCATCCTTTGCACCTCGGACAACGATGAAAGTAAAATGTAAGTGCGCAACGGTTTCATACTGGTCCTAACGTTCCAAATCGGGGCACAGCATTCGATTTGATTTACGTTTAATTCAAAAGCCTGACGTTTTATGCGGATTCGTTGCACCCGGGTTCGTATTTGGCGGCACAAGCCTGGTCGGTGGCGCGCCGTCTTTGTCTTCCTGCGCAAACGCCGACATAATGTGCCGTCCCGCGCACGATCTGCCGGCCATCGACTTCCAATGCGCACGCATGAGACTGACCACTAAAGGCCTGTTGCTGATCGCAATTCCGGCCGTCTTCGAACTGGCGTTGCTGTCTGGACTCGTCATGGCGCAGGCCGACGCGACGCAAGCCGAACGGTGGGCCATCCATAGCGAAGACGTGCTGCGCCAGACCATCGCGATTCTCGATCCGGTGCTGAGTGAGTCCGTGGCGCTGCGCGGCGCGGTGCTTACCAACGATACCCGCTTTACGACACCGGTCACCTTGTGGGTCGACGTCGACCGTCGCATCGATCAACTGGCCGAGCTGGTTGCCGACAACCCGGCGCAAGTCGAGCGCGTGGTGCAGGTGCGCCAGGCCGTGCAGGGGTATCGGCAATGGTCGGACCGCGTTCAGGACATGCTGCATTCGGGGCGGCGGCGTGATCTGCTCGATCGCTTCCGCGAGCTGGCCTCGGCCGACGTGCTCGATCGCTTCCGTCAGCAGGTGGTGGCTTTCCAGGCCGAAGAGCGGCGCCTCGACACGTTGCGCTCGAATGCCGCCGACGCCGCGCGTGAACGGCAACAGACGCTGATCGTCGCGGCCGTGTTCGGCTCCTTGCTATTCGTCGCGCTGGCCGTGTGGCTGTTCACGCGCGGCGTGCGCGGCCGGCTTGCGGTGCTGTCCGATAACGCCGGGCGCCTCGCGGGCAACGAGCCGCTGGCGCCGATCAGCCCGGGGCGCGATGAAATCGCCCGGCTCGATCTGACCTTGCATGAAACCAGCCGGCGCCTGCTCGAAGCCGAGCGCATCCAGGCGCGTTTCCAGTCCGATCTGGCGCGGCGCACCAGCGAACTGGCGCGCATCAACGAGACCTTGCGGCAACAGACTCAGGAAAACGAAATGTTCATCTACAGCGTGTCGCACGACCTGCGTGCGCCGCTGGTGAATCTGCAAGGCTTCTCGAAAGAACTGATTCGCGCGTGTGATGAGCTGCGCGTGGCCTTGCGCCAGTCGTCGCTCGCGGCAGAACCGCGGCAGCGCATCGAAAGGGTGGTCGACGAGGATATCGGCGAGGCGCTGCATTTCCTGCAGACCGCCGTGCTGCGGGCATCTCATATCATCGACGCGCTATTGCGGCTGTCGCGTGTCGGCCGTGTGGAGTACCGGCGGCAAAAGGTCGAAGTGCGCGATATCGTGCCGCGCGTGGTCGATGCCATGCAAGGGTCGATCCGGGCGCGCCGGGCGCATGTCATCGTCGAGGATTTGCCGGCGGTGTGGGGCGACCCGACCGCGCTCGAACAGGTGTTCGCGAATCTGATCGGCAATGCGGTCAATTATCTGGATCCCGCGCGCGAAGGCCGGATCGAAATTGGTACGACGCCGGCACCGCCCGGTGTGCATTCGCTACGGATTTTCTACGTGCGGGACAATGGCCTGGGCATTCCGGCGGTCGCGTTGCCGCGGCTTTTCAATGCCTTTCAGCGGCTGCACGGCAATGTGGCGGCGGGTGAGGGCATCGGCCTCGCGCTCGTGCGGCGCGTGGTGGAACGGCACGGCGGACGCGTGTGGGCGGAGTCGAAAGAGGGCATTGGCACGACGTTTTACCTGTCGCTGCCTGAAGCCGACGTGCGGACGGCGCAACTGGCGGTTGAAACGCATGCGGCGCTGGCGGACGGGGTTCACGCGGTTCGTGCTGTGCGCGAGGGCCTCGGCGATCGTGATGGCCTCGCCCCGCGCGGCGGCGCGCCGGCGCATGCCGCCAATGCCGCCAATGCCGCCAATGCCGCCAATGCCGCGCCCGGTATCAGTACGCGGTAAAGAGCCGGCGCGGCTTGAGGAGTTTGCTGCCGCGTATCGACCAGTAGCAGCCGCAGACGAGCAGGATCGCCACGCCGGTCAGCGCCTCGCGCGGCGCCGGGTGCAGGCCGGGCAGGCCGTCCAGGGCGAACAGGCCGTGCGCGACGATCAACAGCGCCGCCCACAGCGAACACGCCGCTTGCACCAGCATGCGTGTGCCAGTCAGACGCCGCGCGCGGTTTTCTCGCGACCAGTTGGCCGGCGTACGCGCGCAGAAAAAAGCAATCGCCATCAACGTGACGGCGAGCATGACGATCCAGTCAGTCAGTTCCATCGAAAGGGGCTCCCAAGTCAACCGGCGACTATAGGAAAACCTTGCGTTGCGAACTATCGGACGAGTCTCAAATATGGGTGTGTTTTGCGAGCGCGCAGTGCCGCGAGGGCAAGGCGCTCGCTTGAGGATCAGAGTTCGATCCGGGTGCCGAGCAGCACGAGGAACTGACGCAGCCACTCAGGGTGAGCGGGCCATGCGGGGGCAGTGACGAAATTGGCGTCGGTGATCGCCGCATCGACCGGAATGTCGACGTACTCGCCGCCGGCCAGCTTTACTTCGGGTGCGCAGGCCGGGTAGGCGGAAATGCGCTTGCCGCGAATCACGTCGGCAGCAGCCAGCAGTTGCGCGGCGTGGCAGATCGCGGCGATCGGCTTGCCTGCTTCGGCGAACTGCCGCACGAGCTCGATCACCTTGTGGTTGAGTCGCAGGTATTCCGGCGCGCGGCCGCCTGCGATTGCCAGCGCGTCGTATTGACGCGGATCGGCGTCCTCGAACGTTGCATTGAGCGTGAATTGATGGCCGGGTTTTTCGGTGTAGGTCTGGTCGCCTTCGAAATCATGAATCGCGGTCTTGATCTTGTCGCCCGCTTTCTTGTTCGGGCAGACGGCGTCGACTACGTGGCCGACTGCCTGCAGTGCCTGAAACGGCACCATCGTTTCGTAATCCTCGGCGAAGTCGCCGGTCAGGAACAGAATCTTCTTTGCTGCCATCGCATGCCTCCTATTGATCAACGGAACACATCGAACGCTCAGGCAGTCTACTCCAACACGTTTGACAGAACCGCGACGGAGTACGCAATGAAGTATTTCGAATGGCGCGTACTGCACGCTGACGATGCGGCGGCGCTGGCGCAATTGTTTCGAGCCGCAGCCAGGCAGCTTCGAGTCCGCGGGCTTCCGGGTGCTCGTCGAGGAGAGCGTGCCGCGCAACGGCGTATCATGGGCCCGTTTTCGCATGCGGAAGCCGCTCGATGCGGCTCACACTTAAATATGACTTTATCCATTCGTTCGCCGTTGTTGCGCCGCGTCGCGGTTGTTGCCCTCGTGTTCGGCGGCCTCACGGCTTGTCAGAAGAACGATGCGTCGGCGCAGGTCGCCGGCAAGCTCAACGATGCGGCGCAAGCCGCCGGTCAGAAGCTCGATCAGGCGGCCAGCTACGTCGGCCAGCAGGTCGATGCGACCAAGGCCGCCGCGCAGCAGAACCTCTCATCGGCGTCCGCGCCGTCGATCACGATCGATCCGGCCTCGCTGGCGTCGAGCGCGCAAGCCAACCTGCAAGGCGCGGCGAGCGCGACCAATGCGCAACTCGGCAAGGCGGCGGCGCTGACCGGCCAGGGTCTCGAGACGGCGGGGCGCAAGCTGCAGGAATGGTCGGCGCAAAGTTCGGCGTCGGCGGCGGGCGTTTCTGCTTCGGCGTCGGCATCGAGCGATTCCAGCGATGCGCAAAAGCAGATGGACAAGTGAGATGGCGGCCGGTGCGTCCGGCCGTTCGTTTGTCCGTTTGACAGTCGGATTAAATGTAATTACTATGGTTACACATAGTCGTCGCCGGGCAGGTTTGCTGTGAATACGAGTAGCCGGTTTGCATTTGCAGTGCATGTGCTCGCGCTGCTGTCGTTGCAGGAGGGCGTGCCGCTCTCGTCGGAGATGATCGCGGGCAGCGTGAATACGAATCCTGCGTTGATCCGGCGTTTGCTGAGCATGCTGGCCGATGCGGGCCTCACGACCTCGCAACTCGGTGCTGGCGGCGGCGCGCTGCTCGCCAAGGCGCCTGACGAGATCACCCTGCTTCAGGTGTATCGCGCGGTAGACGACGCGCAATTGTTCGCCATGCATCGCGAGGAGCCGAACCCGGCGTGCATGGTGGGGCGGCATATCCAGGTCGTGCTGCGCGGCATTATCGACGAAGCGCAGCAGGCCATGGAAGCGTCGCTCGGTGCACGCACGCTGGCTGATGCCACTGCCGACCTGATGCGCGCTGAACGGGCGCTGGAACGCAAGCGGCGTTCGCATGGCTGATGCGGCGACGAGTGTGGCAAAGAAAGTAGCAATGAGGCGGTATCGAAGGGCGCGCCCGGTGTAGACGGAACCTGCGCACCTGAGAACGGACGGGGGCTTACGCCCCTCTTTTTTCCACGTTATATGTAATCAACGTAGTTACACATAAGCTAATGACAGGAGCATTGAAATGAGCAAACAGTTGAAGATCGCGTTGTTCGGCGCCACCGGGACGATTGGTTCGCGGATCGCCGCGGAAGCTGCCCGCCGCGGGCATCAGGTGACGGCGCTGGCGCGCAATCCGGCGCACGTGCCGGCCGACGTGGCGAATTTCAAAGCCGCGCAGGCCGATCTGCTCGACGCCGCGAGCGTCGGCGCCGCGGTGCGTGGCCACGACGTGGTGGCAAGCGCATATGCGCCGCCGCACGACGATCCCGCGGCGGTGTCCAAGGCGACCCATGCGCTCGTCGACGGCGTGCGCGCAGCGGGCTTGAAGCGTCTCGTGGTGGTGGGTGGCGCGGGCTCGCTCGAAGTGGCGCCGGGTAAGCAGCTTGTCGACACGGACGGTTTCCCGGACGCCTATAAAGCGGTCGCACTGGCCCACCGCGATGCACTCAATTACTACCGCGGCATCACGGACCTCGACTGGACGTTCTTCGCGCCGGCCGCGCTGATTGCGCCGGGCGAGCGCACCGGTACGTTCCGCACGGGCGCGAACACGCTTCTGGCCGACGCCGAGGGCAATAGCCGCATTTCCGCGGAAGACTATGCGATCGCCTTCGTCGACGAATTGGAGCAGGGCCGTTTCGTCCGTCAGATCGCGACGGTCGCTTATTGAGTCTTGACGGAGTGCCGGACCGCGCGCGGCTCCTGTCGTGCCTGGTCCGTTGCGCGCGCCCTGGCGGCAGTTCGAGGGGGTGAAGGCAGCCCGCCGTTCCTCGAACTTGCGCAAGCGTCCTAACATTCGGTTACGCATGTTCGGGCGCTGGTGGTGAAACTGCGGCTACACTGGCGTCTCCCGTTTTCTTACGGATCGCCATGCAGTCATGCCCATTGCGGCGTGAGTCCGGGGCCGCGCCGTCTAACGGCGGGCAACTGGCGACTCGCGCCGTCTTTCATTTTCCTTCCAGTCGTATCGGGCGCGCCATTCGTGCTCATGTCGCGGCGTGGTTCGGCGCGTGGGCGGCCACGGTCTGCCTCGTACTGACCCTCGGCATCGGATGGATGCCTGCGACCGCCCAGGCCGCCGGTGCCGGCACGCCGGTCATTCCGGCCTTGCAGAGCCTGATCAATAGCGCGACGGCAACGCCGGCGTCTGCCGCCTCGGGTGCCTCGGCCGCGGAAGCGGCCTCCGCGCCGTCGCCCGCGAGCCAGGCGGAACTGACGCGCTCGCTCGACAGCGTGATCACCACGCTCGACAACGACAAGCAGCGCACCGCGCTCGTCGCCCAGCTCAAAAAGCTGCGTGACGTGTCGCAAAACGCTGCGCCAGCCGCGCCCGCGTCCGCGACCGCCCAAACGAGTGCTGGCTTGCTCGGAGCGATCGCGTCGGGCATCGCGTCATTCGAATCCAATGTGCATCAGGGCCGCACGCCGGTGCGCTATTGGGGCGGGAGATTCAACGCGGCCGGCAACGAGCTCTACACGATCATTTCGGGCCAGGGGCAAGAAGGCTTCTGGCGCATCGTCTTTGCGATGATTGCCATGCTGGCCGGCTGGGGCGCGTGCGCCGGCGCGCTGATCTACGTGCAGCACCGGCTATACCGGCGCTTCGGTATCCTCATGGGGCTCAAACCGAATCCCACCACGCGCGAGCTGCTGATCTTCGCGCTGCGCCGGGTCGGCCCGTGGATCATCGCCTTTCTCGCCGCGTTGCTGTTCGTGCGCGCGATGCCCGATGCGCTCGGCCGCACCCTCGGCCTGGTGGTCGCCTATGCGATCGTCGCGGGTGCGGTGTTCTCGGCGATCTGTCTGATCATGTTTTCGCTGTTCGGCTCAGGACATCGGCGGGTTGCGGTGCACCTGCTGATCGAACACGCGCGGCGCGTGCTGTTCGTGGTGGGCATATGCGCTGCCCTCGGCGATGCGGCGGTCAATTACGACGTCGAGCATCAGCTCGGATCAAATCTCGCCGCGCTGATTTCGACGGCCGCCAACATGACGGCCGCCGTGCTCACCGGCTATTTCGCGCTGGCATTCCGCCGGCCGATCGCGCATCTGATTCGCAACCGGCCTTACGAGCAGCGCCACGATCACAGGGCCGCGACCGACGCGTTCGACGTGCTCGCCTCGCTCTGGCACTTGCCGGTGCTGGTGCTCGCCGGCGCGTCGGTGGTCGCCACGCTCGGCGGCTCGGGCTCCAGCGAAAACGTACTGCAGATTTCGGTGGTCACCGCACTGTTGCTGGTGTTCGCATTTTTCCTTTCGGCCATCGTGCTTCGTGTGACGCGCCCGCGCAGCCACCGCGCGCGGCGCCGCTCGCCTTATCTGTCGCGCCTGCTGCGCTTTTGCGGCACGCTGCTGACGCTGTTCATCTGGCTGTTCTTCTTTGAGCTGGCGGCACGTTTATGGGGCGTGTCGCTCGCGGAAGTCGTGGAGAAAAACGTTGCAGCGCGCGGGATTGCGCACGCGGTGACCGCGATCATTGCGACAGTGTTCATTTCATGGCTGCTGTGGATTCTGGTCGACACGGCAATAACCGAGGCCCTCAATCCGGGTGGTCCGCGCAACAAGTCGCGCAATCCGAGCATGCGGGCGCGCACGATGCTGCCGCTGCTGCGCAACGTGCTGCTGGTGACGATCATGACGATTGCCGGCATCGTCACCGCGGCGAACCTGGGCATCAATGTGACGCCGCTCCTGGCCGGCGCCGGTGTGATCGGCCTCGCGATCGGTTTCGGCGCGCAGTCGCTCGTGACCGACCTGATCACGGGGCTGTTCATCATCATCGAAGATACGATCTCGGTCGGCGACTGGATCGACGTGGACGGCGGCCACGCGGGCACCGTCGAGCATCTGTCGATCCGCACCGTCCGCCTGCGCGACGGGCAAGGCGCGATCCACGCGATTCCGTTCTCGCAGATCAAGATCGTCAAGAACCTGTCGCGCGACTTCGCCTATGCGGTGTTCGAAGTGCGCATGTCGTTCTCGACTGATGTAGATCAGATCACGCAACTGATTCGCGAAGTCGGCGCCGATCTGATGGCCGACTTCCGCTACCGGCGCGAAATGCTCGGACCGATCGAGGTGTGGGGGCTCGACCGCTTCGATCCGAACTGGATGGTCGTGAAAGGGCAGATCAAGACGCGGCCGTTGCAGCAATGGAGCGTGGCGCGCGCCTTCAATCTGAGGCTCAAACGCAAGATGGACGAAGCCGGCATCGAGATTCCGGTGCCGCAGATGCGGGTGTACACGTCGTCGAAGGATAGCGAGGGACAGCCTTTGCCGGACGATGAACTGCCCGAGGTCGGCCCGCATGGGCATGGGCACGCGCATGCTGAGGCGGCGGCTGCCACGCGGACCGCGCACGCTGCGATGGCGGTGGCGCGCGATGTGTCGCACGAACCGCGTCCGGCACCGCCGCCGACCGGGCAGACCGCGCCGATTCCGCCGCAGATTCCGACGGCCGGAGAAGCGGGTGGTAAAAACTGATTGGGCTGGATGCGAGGCGAGGCTAGCGGACCTTGGCACGGTCCGCGTCCGCCGTTCGCGTCTTTAGGCAGAGCCTACTGGTTTCAGACGAGCGCCGGCGCGTCGGCTGCGCGCACGATGTCGTTGACGTGCGTGGCGATCTGCGCGCCTGCGACACCGTAGATATGCAGCGAGACGGCAGGCGCGTCGCTGCAATTACCCAGCCGGTGAATGCCGCCCTTGCCGCCGCGTACAAACGACACAGCTCCGGCATTGCGCGCCTGGGTACGCGTGGCGCTTGCGCAGTGCTGCGCGCCATTCCATTCGAAGACCGTTTCGCTCAGCGTGCCGTCGAGCACCGCGTAGCCGCACCACGTGTGGTGCGCATGCACCGGGCTTGCCTGGTGCGGCAGCCACACCAGCGCGGCGATCGCATAGCGGCCGTGCGGATCGGCGGCCAGCAGATGACGGCGGTAATTTTCAGTGGAGCCTTCGCGTTGCGCCGAGGTGAGCAAATCGGGATTCGCCGCGGCTTCGGCCAGCGCGATGCGCATGCTGCGCGCGAAGAAGGTCGAATCGGACGGTTCGGGAAATTTCACGCAGGCTTCGAACATGGCGTCGAGTGCGTCGCACAGGTGCGTAAGCGGCGCGGTGCGGTGCGCGCGCGAGGGCGTTTCATTCGCTCCGGCAAACTGTGCGGCATGGGCTGAGGAACGGGCGGCGGGTGTTGAACGGAGGTCTTGGCTCATGATCGCGGCGCAGCGGCATGGCTGCTTATCGGCTATTTTTGGATAGACATATTTATACCGGTTTGCCCGGAGAAAGAGTTTCCATATAATTCCCCCTGAAGTCTTAAAAGTAGAATAATTTCCTATGGGGGTGTGAAGATGGGAATGGATATCATCGATCGGAAGCTTCTCGAGCTGCTGCAGGAAGACGCAACCATGCCGATCGCCGAACTGGCGCAGCGCGTGAATCTGTCGCAAACGCCGTGCTGGAAGCGGCTGCAGCGTCTGAAAGAGACGGGTGTGATTCGCGCTCAGGTGGCGCTGTGCGATGCGCGCAAGTTAGGCGTGGGTACCACCGTATTCGTCGCGGTGCGCACCAACCAGCATACCGAGGCCTGGGCGCAGACCTTTACGCGCGCGGTGCGGGAGATTCCGGAGGTGGTGGAGGTGTACCGGATGAGCGGCGAAACCGATTACCTGCTGCGCGTGGTGGTGTCCGATATCGACGACTACGATCGCGTCTACAAGCTGTTGATCGCCGCCGTGCCGTTGTACGACGTGAGTTCGAGTTTCGCGATGGAACAGATCAAGTACTCGACGGCGCTGCCGGTGCGGCCTTCGGCGGTGGTGGAGGGGCGCTGACTGCAAGCCGTGTGCAAGCTCAGTGGGCGTAGAATGCCGCCTTCCCAGACACTATCCGCGACTGCCTCGCGAACCGAGCCCGCCTCATGAACAAACCGCCGCGCAAGAAGAACCCGACCTTTGGCATTGCTGTTTTCATCGTCGTCGCGGTACTGCTGGTGATCGCCACGCTCTTCTATAACGCCATCACGGAAAAGCGCGAATTCGATCGCGAGAACGCGCCGGCGCCGACGATTTCATCGGACGCGGTGGCTGCAGCGGCCGCCGCTACCGCAGCGAAGCCGGCAAGCGGCGCCGCGCAATAAGACGACCCGAGCGTTTCACTCGTCCGGCAGGCGAATGACGCTCGCATCCTTGCGAATCTGCGCCGACGCCGTCAGCATCTGCTTGCATTGATGGGCGAGCAATTTCATGTCATGCACGGCATCCGCCGAGTGGTCCGGCGATTTCTCCGTCCCGACCACCATCGCATCCAGCTCACGCGACAATTGTTTGATCTGCTCGGCCTGATCGGCGGGCGGGGCGCTGCCGGCTTCGGCTTCGGTCAGATTGTCGCGGACCGCGCTCAGGGCACGTTGCAAGGGCTGTAGCGAGACGTTGTCGGCCCGCTGCGCGGAGGTGCGCAGCAACGGCGCCGCCACCGTGATCTGCGAGGCGAGCACGTGGCTGCGCACCAGCAGGTCGTTCAATTCCGGCACGAACTTCTGCGCGGATTTCGGTTCGAGCATCATGCGCTGGAACGCCTGGCCCAGATTGGCGAACGCCACGTGGACGTTCTTGCGCGCGAGCCGGTAGCGGTAGTCGCGATCGAGCGCTGTTGCAGCGGCTGCGGCGGCGGGGGATGCCCCGCCGACCGGCTTGGCGGTCGGGTTGCTGATCGTGGTGGTGCCGGCGCCGGTTGCACTGGTGATCGCGCCGGGGCTTGCGCCAAAGCTGCTTGCATCTGTGGTTGCACCAGCACTTGCGCCGGCTTTGGGAGCAGCGTTGCCGCCCGCATTCGCTCCGGCGTTGGCCATCGCAAGCGCGGGCGTGCCGAGCTCGATCGCCGGATCCGCCATTGCCGCGGCGGGCGCAAACGCGCCGGCCTCCGTCACCGTAGCGACCACCGCGGCGGCCGGCTTGCCGCTCCACCACCAGCTCGCTTCCAGGTATTGCCGCGTCGCATTGATCATGTTGTTGACGAGCTTGCCCATCAACCGGTATTCCCAGTAGGGGAACAGGTGGCTCGCCGCAATGGCGATCGCGCAGCCCACCACCGTATCGATTGCGCGTTCGCCGATGATGCGCATGCTGCCCGGCGCGAGCAGATGGAACATGAGCAGCACATACGAGGACGTGAACACGACGCTCGCGGTGTAATTGAACAGCAACAGGCTGTAGCTCATCACCATCGAGGCGAACATCACCACCAGCAGGATGTGCGGCTCCTTGACGAAAATCATCAACGCGATGCTCGCCGCACAGCCGATCAGCGTGCCGACTATCCGCTGCCCGTTGCGCTGCTTGGTCAGCGAATAGCCGGGCTTCAGGATGATGACGGTGGTCATCACGATCCAGTATGCGTTGGTGAGCGGCAGCAGACGCCCTAGCCAGAAACCTACGGCGACCGCGATCGTCACGCGTAGCGCATGGCGGAAGCTCGGCGAGGCCATCGTCAGATTCGAGAAGATCTGCCCGAATGGCACACGGCGGCTCGATACGAAGCGGGAGAGCGCCTTGTCGAGCCGCAGTTCGGTCTCGGTCGCGCTCGGATCGCTCGACAGGCTTTGGTGCATCCTGTCGATCAGGCGCGTGGCGCTCCAGATGCGCCGGAAGGTGGACGATACCGCCGAATAAGCCTCAGGATTTTTGGCAGCCAGGTCCTGCTTGCGCATCAGTTCGATCTCGAACTCGATGGCGCGCAATTCGGCCTTTACATTGATGCGCGTACGCGGCGGCTGGTTTTGCAGCACCGCGAGTCCGATTTCTTCGAGATCGGCCGCGGATTTGCGAATCAGATCGCGGTAGAACACCAGCAGGTCGGAGCCACCAAACGTGCTGCGCACCAGCGAGTAGTCCACATGCGTGCCGACAAACAGCTCGTGCAGATCGACGGTATTGATGAACAGATTGAACAGCATTGCCCGGCGCGGTTCGAGCCGGCCGGCTTTCAGCTTGGGCAGATTGCGCAACACGATATCGCGTGCGGCATCCTGACGTTCGACGGCGGTGATCTGCTTGTCGACCAGATTGCGATAGCACTCGTCGAGATCGTTATTGAGATCGTAGAAGGCGGCGCGCGCGAGCAGATAGTCCGCGCAAGCGAACACGCTTTCGGCGAGCGCCTGCTGTTCGATGCGGTGCATCATCCAGCGGCTCACGAAGGTCGACCAGTACGTGTACCAGAGACCACCGACGAGAATCCACGATGCATTGACGAGCGCCTGCATCGGCGTGAAATGCTCTTCCAGCGTCATGATCATCATGAACAGCGTGGCGAAGCTGATCTGCGGCCAGCGGTTGCCGTACACGACGATCAACGAGAGCACGAAGGTGAGCGGCACGACCGTGCACCACAGCGCCACCGGGTTGACCGTGGCGATGCCGGTGGCGAGCGCGGACAGGAAGCCGATCACCGTGCACGCCAGCATCTCGTTGTGCTTGTACTTGAGCGGGCCCGGCATATCGACCACACAGGCGCCGAGTGCGCCGGTCGCGATCGTGAAGCCGAGTTCGCGGTCGTGAAATACGATCAAACACAATATGGCCGGTAATGACACGCCGACTGCGATGCGCAGGCCGCCATAGAAGTACTGGCTGTAGAGGAATTTTTTTATTTCAACCGAATAGCGCATCGACTGCCTGGATTCTTCCGTTCACTGAGAAAACGCGGTTGAAGGGGTCGACCCGGAGGCAGGCCCAAACTGCCGTCGAGTCTAACTGATTTTGAGCCTGATCTGACCTCGTCCGTTCGGCCAGGTTCTGCCCTGGGAGCGCGTTTGTTATGCTGTCGCTTCAATGTCTGCCGCGGCCCGGGTGTTCCGCTCGCGTCGCCTGCTTTCCCAGGATCCATGCTCCAACTCTTCTACTCGAACCGCTACGAAACCCTTGTCGGCGCGCTGCTCGACGACTTGGCGCAAGCGCCGTCCGATCCCTGGACCGCGCAGCCCGTGATCGTCCCGAGCGCGGCGGTGCGGCGCCGGCTCGAGCTCGACATCGCCGCGCGCCAGGGTATCTGCGCGAATGTCAATTTTGGTTACCTCGCGCAGTGGCTGTGGGCGCAAATCGGCGGCGTGATCGAAGTACCCAAGCATTCGCCGTTCGCGCCGGACCAGCTCGTCTGGCGCTGCTACCGGTTGCTGGGAGAGGCGGATGAAGCACTGCCGTGGAATGCTTCGCCACGTCTGCGCACTTATCTCGATGCGGCGGATGCGTCGATGCGCTACGAACTGGCGCGGCGTGTGGCCACGGTGCTCGACCACTATCTGACCTATCGCCCGGAATGGCTGCTGGAATGGCAGAAGGGCGGTTCGATCTTCGCGAGTGGCGCGGCGGACGACAAGGGTCCGCGTCTCGTTGGCGCGAGTGAAGCGGCGCGTGAGGACGAGCGTTGGCAAGCCGCGCTGTGGCGTGCCGTGCTTGCCGAAGTGGCCGGCGACGCGCAAACGCCCGCAGCCGCCTTGCCGCCCGCTTATCGCTTTCTCGAGGAAATCGGCACGCTCGATCTCGAAGCCATCTCGAACGCGCAGTGGCCTGAAGCGGTCAGCGTGTTCGCGCTGCCGACCATGCCGCCGCTGCACGTCGCCTTGTTGCGCGCGTTGTCGCGCTGGGTCGACGTGCGTCTGTATGTGATGAACCCGTGCCGCGAATTCTGGTTCGACGTCGTCAGTGCGGGCCGTGTCGAAGCGCTCGATGTCGCCGGCCAGCTCGATTATCAGGAAGTGGGTCATCCGCTCCTGGCCGAGTGGGGGCGCCAGACCCAGGCGCAACTGCATATGCTCCATGAGTTGACCGAGAGCGCCGCATCCGGCGAGACGGGCGACTTCACCGAGAATCCGGAACCGAGCTGGCTCGCTGCCGTGCAGAACGGCATCCTCGATCTGCGGGCGGAAACGGACACGGACGAATTGCCGATCGAAAACGGCATTGAAGTCCATGTGTGCCACAGCCTGTCGCGGCAGCTCGAAGTGCTGCACGACCGCCTGCTCGGCTGGTTCGATGAGTTCGACGATCTGCAACCGTCCGACGTGCTGGTTGCGGTGTCCGATCTCGCGGCCGCCGGGCCATTGATCGATGCGGTATTCGGCACCGCGCCGCCTGGCGATACTCGCCGCATTCCGTACCGGATCACCGGCTTGCCGCCTTCGCAGGCCAATCCGGTCGCGCGTTTGCTGCTCGATTGGCTGGCCTTGCCTGAGCGTAGCGTGGGTGCGCCGGATCTGATCGAATGGCTGCGGGTCGATGCGATCGCCGCGCGCTACGGGATCGATGCCAGTGCGCTCGAAGCCGCGCAGGAATGGCTCGCGGCAGCCGGTGCGCGTCGCGGGCTGGTGCCTGTCGAGCCGACGGGCGAGCACGTGCCTGTCGCGCGTCATACGTTCGCCGACGCGCTGACCCGTCTGTACCTCGGCTACGCGATGCCGGACGGCGGCGAACCGGTCGATGCCTGGTTGCCCGTTGAAGGCGCTGATGGCTCGGACGCCGAGCTTCTCGGCCGCCTGTCGCGTTTCGTCGACGATATCGAGACCTTCGCGCAGCGCTGCTCGATCGACCAGACACCTGCCGAATGGACGCAACTGCTGCTCGAAACTCTTGCGCAGTGCTTCGACAGCGGCGTGGCGTTTGCCGATTCGCTGGCGGCAGTGCGCGACGCCATCGACAAGATGGGCGACGCGATGCAAGCGGGCGCAGAAGATGTTGTGCTGCCGGCCGCGGTGGTGCGCGGCGCGCTCACCGAGGCGCTCGACGACCCGGCGCGCGGCGGCGTGCCTTGGGGCAGCGTGACGTTTTCGTCGCTGACCAGCTTGCGCGGTTTGCCGTATCGCATCGTCTGCCTGCTCGGCATGGATGACGGCGTGTTGCCGAGTCTCGCCCGTGCCGACGAATTCGACCTGATGGCCGCGTTCGGTAAAGCCGGTGACCGGCAGCGCCGCGACGACGAACGCAATCTGTTCCTCGATCTGCTGCTGGCGGCGCGCGACCGGTTGTTTATCGCCTATACGGGCCGCAGCATTCGCGACAATGCGCCGTTGCCGCCAGCCGCGCTGGTCGATGAATTGCTCGATCACCTCGCGCAAGTGTCGGCGGGGGAAGGGGCGAGTCCCGCGGAAATCGAAGCCGCACGGCATGCGTTCATCATCGATCATCCGCTGCAGGCGTTCGCGTCGGATTATTTCTCGTCGCAGCATGGCCTCTTCACTTACGACGTGGATCGCGCGGAACTGGCCAGTTTGCTGGCCGCGCCGCAGCATCCGGCCGCCGCGCCGTTCTTCGATCAACCGTTGCCGCCCGAAGAGACGGCCTCGGTCGCATTCGACGAATTCGTGCGCTTCTGGCGTCATCCGGCGCGGGCGTTGTTGCGCGACCGTCTGGGCATCGTGTTGTCGGATGCGCAAGGGGAGTTGCTCGACACCGAGCCGTTCGAACTCGATTGGGCTGGACGGGACGCCCTGGCGGAGCGGCTCCTTCCGGTACTGCTGGACAGCGATACCGAAGACGATAACAGCATGTTCGAGCGCGTGCGCCGCGTTGCCGCGGCCAGTCCCGAACTGCCGGGTGGCGCGACCGGCGCGGTATGGCGCTCGCGCGAACTCGGCGCGCTGCGCCAACTCGCCGACAGCGTGCGCCGCGAAGTTGCGTCGGGTGTCGAACGGTTACCGTTCGTGCTCGATATCGCGCCGCGCTGGCCTCACAGCGCCGACATCGCCGATACGCTCTTCGGCACTCATGACGCGGCGCTCCGCAAAGCGGCCGAAACACCGTTGCAACTGCATGGCACCTTGAATTTGCTGACCGAAACAGGACAAGTGATTTTCCGCTACGCCAAGCCTACTGCGCGCGACTATCTATCGGCGTGGCTTGCGCATCTGGTGTATTGCGCGGCGCAGCCGAACGGTCCACGCCGTACGGTTTGGCATGGCAGCGGCGAGAGCTTCGAGCTCACGCCGGTCGCCGCGCCGCTCGATGAACTGGCGCCGCTAGCCGCATTGTTCAGAGCAGGACGCATGCTGCCGCTGCGCTTTTTCCCGAAGAGTGCATGGATGAAAGTCAGCGAGAGCGATTCCGCGGCGCAGGGTGTGTGGATCAATGATCGGGTGCGCGGAGAATCAGATGACCCCGCCTTGCGCATCGCGCTGCGCGGCACGCCGCTTTCGCTCGAAGAACCGTTCGGCAGTCTCGCCTCGATCGTATTCAAACCGCTCGTGCAGCATCTGCGGAGCGCATCATGAGCGGCGCCGTTCACCATCACGCGCTGGTTGCTGAAGAGCTCGACGTCTTCGCCTGTTCGCTCGACGGCGTCAATCAGATCGAGGCGTCGGCGGGAACCGGCAAGACCTGGAACATCTGCGCGTTGTATGTGCGGCTGCTGCTCGAAAAGAACCTGAACGCCGATCAGATTCTCGTCGTGACCTTTACCAAGGCGGCGACCGCGGAGTTACACGAACGGATTCGCGGGCGGCTCGCGGAACTGGACCGGGCTATCGATACGGACGACGACGGCGGCGATCCGTTCATCCAGCGTCTCTTTGAAACGACGCTGGCGCCCGAGCGCGGCATCGATCGTGAGACCGCGTTGAAAGTCGTACGCCGCGCATTGCGCACGTTCGATCAGGCCGCGATTCACACCATCCACGCGTTCTGTCAGCGTGCGTTGCAGGAGGCGCCGTTCGCCGCGGCCATGCCTTTCGCCTTCGAAATGGAAGCCGACGACGCTGCCTTGCGTTTCGAAATGGCGGCCGATTTCTGGCGCGAGCAGGTGGAACCGGTGGCTTATGCGCATCCTGCGTTTGCCGCATGGCTGGTGGCCAAACGCGCTGGTCCCGCATCGCTCGATGAGCAACTCGCGCGGCGCCTGAAGAAGCCGTTGGCGCAGTTGCGCTGGGGCAAGGTCGATTCAGGTGGAAACAATGCCGATCCGCAAGCGGGTTTCGATGCTGCCTGCGCGATGTGGCAGGCGGAGCGTGACTCGATCGTCAGTCTGCTTGGACAAGCGCAAGACCGTCTGAGCAAGACCTCGCACAAGCCCGAACTCGTGAGCGCGGCGATTGCCGCGTGGACCGAATATTTCGCTCAGGGCGATTGCCATGCGCCGCCGCCAAAGGCGGCCTTGAAGCTGACGGCTTCGGCGTTGAAGAAGGCGACCAAGGTTAAGTTCGAACCGCCCGAGCATCCGTTCTTCGAGCACGCCGAAGCGCTGTCTGCCGCCGTGATCGCGGCCGAAGCCGCACAACGCGCGCGCTGGCTTTCGCTCGTCGAAACCTGGCTCGACTACGCGCCCTCCGAACTGATAGCGCGCAAACGCACGCGCCGGGTGGTGTCGTTCGACGATCTGCTGTCCAACCTGTATCGCGCGCTCGCGGCCAACCCCTGGCTCGCCGAGGCTTTGCGCACGCGTTATCCGGCCGCGCTGATCGACGAGTTTCAGGATACCGATCCGTTGCAGTTCGCGATCTTCAGCCGCATCTTCGCGCCGGCTGGTCCGCTGTTTCTGGTCGGCGATCCGAAGCAGGCGATCTACAGTTTCCGCGCGGCGGATCTGCATACCTATCTGGCGGCGCGCGAGGCGGCATCAGCGTGCTACACGCTCGCGGTCAATCAGCGTTCGACCGCGCCGATCGTCGAGGCCTGCAACCGGCTGTTCGAAGCCAATCCACAGGCGTTCGTGCTCGACGGTCTCGACTATCAGCCGGTGCGGGCTGGTGAGCGGCGGCGTCTGCCGTTCTCCGAACCCGAAGCAAACGCTGGGGACTTCCGCATCTGGACTTTGCCGCAAGGCGACGCCGCGTTGACCAAACGCGAAGCGCAGCGCGCGGCGAGCGAAGCCTGCGCCGCTGAGATTGTGCGGCTGTTGCGTGGCGCACGCGAAGGGTCGGTGACGATCGGCGATGCGCCGCTTGCGCCAGGCAATATCGCGGTGCTCGTGCAAACGCACAAGCAGGGCAGCCTGATCAAGCGGGTGCTGGCGTCGTGGGGCGTTGGCAGCGTGGAACTGGCGCAGGCTTCGGTGTTTGCCACGCTCGACGCCGAGCAGATTGAACGCGTGCTGGCCGCGGTCGATACGCCGGGCGATCTGCGCCGGCTGCGCGCCGCGCTCGCTACTGATTGGCTTGGCCTCGACGCCGCCGCGCTGTGGCGCCTCGAGCAGGTCGCCGACGCACCGGCACCGGCCGATGATCCCGCACATGCCGCGGACGCGATGGGTTGGGTCGAGCGTTTCTCGCGCTATCGCACGCTATGGCACGAGCGCGGCTTCGCCTTGATGTGGCGCACGCTGATGCGCGAACTGCGCGTCGCACAGCGGTTGGTGGCCGGGCCGGACGGCGAGCGCCGTCTGACGAACGTGAATCATCTGGCCGAACTCGTGCAGGCGCGTGCCGCCACGCAACCCGGCATTGCGCCGACGTTGCGTTGGCTCGCCGCGCAACGCACGCAAGGTGGCGGCGAAGATGCGCAGTTGCGGCTCGAGTCGGATCGCAATCTTGTGCAGATCGTCACCGTGCATAAATCGAAAGGGCTGGAATATGCGGTCGTGTTCTGTCCGTTTCTGAACGACGGTGCGCTGCGCGAGCCGCCGTCCTCCGGCTTGCCCGATGCACGCGAGTACCACGACGAAACGGGTGGTGCAGTGCTGCACTACGGTTGCGATGACGAGGAAGCCGAACGCGCGTCACGTTACGCGGCGCGCGAACAGGCGGCGGAACGGGCACGGCTCGTCTATGTGGCGCTGACGCGCGCGGTGTACCGCTGCTATCTGGTTGCAGGTACTTATCTGTCGTCGCGCTCTACCAAGGAGTCGCGGCGCAGCGTGCTGAACTGGCTGGTGGGTGGCAGCGGTCACAGCTTCGACGATTGGCTCACCGACCCACCCGACGAAGCCGCCTTGTCATCATCGTGGCAGGCGTTGGCGGGCGGTCCGATCACGTTGCAGGCATTGCCGAAAGTGGAGCGCCGTGCGCCCTTGGAAAGCCTCCAGGACAGCGGCGCGCGGATGCAGGCGCGCGCCAATCGGCGGCCGTTGCGCGATCAGTGGCGCATGGCCAGCTTCAGCGGCCTGATCGCCGCCGGCAGCAAAGCCGAGGAGGCGCATACGCCGGTGGAAGAGGTGCGCCCCGATCACGACGAGATCGCCGACGCGCTTGCGCCAACGCCGTTAGCGGTGCCGCAAGCGCCGTCCTACGCTGAGGACGACATTCTCGCGTTTCCACGCGGCGCGGCGGCGGGCGAGTGTCTGCATCGCATGTTCGAGCTCGCGGATTTCACCGATCCGAAGACATGGCCGGATGCCATCCGGGGCGCGTTGCGCGAGCGTCCGGCGCCGGCAGTGCCCGAACTCGCGGCACGCTTGCCGGCCATGATGCATAACCTGATCGCGGACGTAGTGACCACCGAGCTCGTGCCCGGCATGGCGCTCGCCAGGTTGAATCCGCAGCGCCGTCTGAACGAACTCGAATTTCTGTTTGCCGCGCCTTCGCTCGATTTTCCGGCGCTGCGCGAGCTGCTGATCGAACACGGGTATCCCGACGTTGCGCTGGAACCCGGCGTGTTGCGCGGTTTCGTCAAAGGATTTATCGACATGCTCGTCGAGCACGACGGACGCTTCTGGATCGTCGACTGGAAGTCGAACCATCTGGGCGACACCGCCGCCGACTACGCCGCGGCACCGCTCGAAGCGGCCATGGCGAGCCACGCGTATCACCTGCAGGCGCTCCTCTATACGGTGGCGCTGCATCGCTATCTGAAAACGCGGGTGCGCGACTATGCGTACGACACGCACATCGGCGGCTATCTCTATCTGTTCGTGCGCGGTGTTCGTCCGCAGTGGCGCGATGCGGATGGAGCGGCGGGCGTTCACATGCGGCGGCCTGCATTCGAACTGGTGGCGCTGCTCGACGCGGCGATGATCGGAGGTGTCGCATGAGCACGTTCGAGCGGAACTCTTCCACGCCGCCGGAGCTTGACGACATCGGGGTGAATTTGCCCGCGCCCGCCGATTTCAGCACCGCGCTTGCCGAAGGGTTCGCGCGCCGCATCGGCACCTTGGCGCGGCGCGGCGGCGCGTCGGGCGAGGCGGTGAAGTGGGCGGCGCGGGCCGCCTTCGCCGCGAGCCGTACGACTGCCGAGGGGCACGTGTGCCTGCCGCTTGCCGTGCTGGCGCGCCGCTTCGATGCATCGAGCGCGGATGTGCGAGCGGCGCTGTTCGCAAGCGGCATGGTTAGCGACGGCTCGCAAAGCGCGGCGGCGTTGCGCCCGCTGGTGATCGATGGGCAAGAGCGGCTGTATCTGGCGCGCTACTACGACTATGAGCGGCGTCTCGCACGCTCGCTGGTTGCGCATGCGGGTGCAAATGCAGGCGCCAGTGCAGGCGTAGACGCGAACGCTACCGCTCAAACGTTGCACGAGCGTCTGCTGCGCTATTTCGGCCCGCCGCAGGACGACGAAGTCGACTGGCAACGTGTCGCCGCAGTCATGGCGCTGTCCGGGCGGTTGACCATCGTCAGCGGCGGCCCAGGTACCGGCAAGACGACTACGGTGGTTGGCGTGCTTGCCTGTTTGCTGGATGCGCGGGCCGATCTGCGAATTGCATTGGCGGCGCCCACCGGCAAAGCCGCGCAACGCATGCAGGAAGCCTTGCTCGCACGTGCCGGCGATTTGCCGCCCGAACTCGCCGCGCGTTTGCCGCAGACGTCGTACACCTTGCATCGGCTGCTTGGTTCAGGGCCGGGTGGGCGCTTCCGGCATCATCGCGACAACCCGCTGCCTTACGACGTCGTCGTGATCGACGAGGCGTCAATGATCGACGTTGCGATGGCGGCGCATTTGCTCGATGCCATTGCGCCGCAGACGCGTCTCGTGATGCTGGGTGACAAGGACCAGCTCGCTGCCGTCGAGGCTGGTGCGGTGTTCGCCGAGCTCAGCGCGCGGCCTGCTTTTACGCAGAACGGACTGCAGCGGATTGCTGAGGCGCTTGGCATTGAGGCGGCGCGGTTGTCGGAAGCATTGCCGGATGTGTCGAGCGGCTTCGACGAAGGGCCTGACGATTTTTTCGCGCAAACGGGTGCGCCAGACGATTTCGATACGCCGCCTGACGACTTGTTCGTCTCAGCACTACCTTCGTCCCCCCCAAACCCGCTCGCCGACTGCGTCGTCTGGCTCGAGCGCAACTATCGATTCGGCCTCGAATCGCCGATCGGCCGTTTGTCGCTCGCGATTCGCAACGGTGCAGCCGGCGCGGCGCTCGAAGTCCTGCGCATCGACCCGGCCGAACCCTGCGCGGCGGCGCTGTACGAAGATACGCATGCGACGCTTGCCGATCGCACCGTCGTGCGGCTCGCCGCAGGTTTTGCACCGTACGCGGATGCGCTCGCCGAAGCCCTAGCCGCCGATACACCGGACCCATTGCCGCTCTTCGACGCACTGAACCGCTTTCGAATTCTGTGCGCGACCCGCTCCGGGCCGCGCGGGGTCGATCAGGTGAATGCCGCAGTGGCCGCACAGGTGCGGCGCGCGGCGGGTGTGACGCTGGCCGTAGGTGCGCAGTGGTTCGCCGGACGCCCCGTTATGGTGACGCGCAACGACTACGCGCTCGGACTGTTCAACGGCGACATCGGCATTGCGCTGCCGGGTGCGGGCGGTGCGTTGCGCGTGTATTTCCGTACCGGCGACGGCGGTCTGCGTGCCGTGTCGCCTGCTGCACTGCCGCCGCACGATACGGCATTCGCGCTCACGGTTCATAAGTCGCAAGGCTCGGAGTTCCAGCATGCGGTGTTGATGTTGCCGTCGGTGTTCAGCCGCGTGCTGTCGCGTGAACTCGTGTACACGGCAATTACCCGCGCGCGTGAGCGTGTCGAAGTGATTGGCGCGCGCGCCGTGCTGGCGCAGGCCATCGCGACGCCGACGCAGCGTGATTCGGGCTTGGCCGCGCGAATTGCGGAGGCGTGGCGCGTCGCCTAGCGGGATGACGTGGGCAACGCGCGTATTCGCTCGCGGGCCCGGCCAAACCCCTCATCCCGCGATCCCGCCCGGTTGCACGCGCGCTTCGACCCGGCTGCGCATGGTCTTGCGATACCACAGCGTCCATAGCGTCAAGGCGCCGTAAATGCCGTAGCCGATGAACGGCGAGACCACCAGAAAGCGTTCGATCGGCCAGGTGAGCGCCATCCAGGCGCGCAGCGCCGTTTCACCGGTCAGGCCGACGCCCCATACGAGCGTCATGAGCCGCATTGCACTGACGAGAGCAGGCCGCTCGCGCCACAAGGTTTCGAAGCGCTCGGCGCCGCCTTCCATTTCACGGGCGACGGTGGCGCGCGCGAGATAGAAGATCAGCGGACGGCGCATCGGCAACGACAGCAGAAACACCACGCCCACCGCGCCGGACACCAGCGATTCCCGCAGCAACAGCATGCGGGGGCTGCCGCCCAGCGCCATCGCCGCGACCGACAGCACGATGCCCGCCACGACCATGACGCTGAGCGCGTCGACGCGTCGAAAGCGCACCAGTTCGATCAGGCTCCAGACGATCGGCGGCACGGCGGACGCGATCAGCGCGCCGGTCTCGCCCAGGTGCGGCAGCGCGAAACGGTAGGCAAGCCATGGCAGCAGAAAGTTGACGGCCAGTTCCAGCACAAAACCCGGACGGAGTTTCATATGAATTTACGCTGTAAGCGAAAACGGCAGTATCGGTGAACCGGCTGTGTCGATGCAAATAGTTTTTCGCATCGGCGGCCGTTGCCGATAGTCCGTAGTCGGTAATCGACTGTGCCCTGGGTACACTTGCGTCTCTAGCTCAATCCCATCATGACATCCCGTTATCCGATCCCGCCGAACGAAATCGAATTGACCGCAGTGCGCGCGCAAGGAGCGGGCGGTCAGAACGTCAACAAGGTCTCAAGTGCCATCCATCTGCGTTTCGACGTGCACGCTTCGTCGTTACCGGACGTGCTGAAAATGCGCCTGCTCGCGCTGTCCGATCATCGGCTTACGCGCGACGGGGTGGTGATCATCAAGGCGCAGCAGCATCGCACTCAGGAGATGAACCGCGCGGCGGCGCTCGCGCGGCTCGACGAGCTGATCGAAAGCGTCAGCGTGACGCGTAAGCCGCGCGTCGCGACCCGGCCGACGCGCGCGTCGAACCGGCGTCGCCTCGACAGCAAGGCCAAGCGCAGTGAGATCAAATCCGGCCGCGGGCGGGTGGAGGATTGACGGGATTAAAGGGATTTAAGGCGGCGGGGCCGAGGCGCTAAATCCCGGCAGAGCGACAAAAGTGCCCTCAGACGCACCCGAGGAGTCTCACGATAACGCGCGCCAGCCAACGGTCGCTCAGGCTCAGCGTTTGCCCCCGCGTCCGCCAGAACGCGTATCGGCCGGCGACGTCGTCGGCACAAAATCGACGCAAAGCACATGTGTGCCGTCATGCTCGAAAGCGATTGCCGCGGTATAGCAGTCCTGGCCGTCCGCGAGCGAGTAGTGCGGCCCCATCATGGCGACGCGCCCTGGCGCGGCGAGCGCATGCTTGAAATACGCGCGCCGCGACCAGTTGCTGCGCGTATCGGTGTAGAGCGGCGCGAGCCGCAGCGGAGGTGGCGGCAGCGAGGCGGCCGAGACCGACGCTTGCGTCTGTTCGCCTTGACCGTCGGTGACGAACACGCGGCGGGCTTCGGGCAGATGCCACACCTTTTGCGCCGCCTGCCGCAGATCGCCGGTGGCTTTGAATGTGTCGGCAGCGGCGAGCACGGATTCGGCGAATCCTTCGAAACCGAGCCGCTGGTGGCCGGCATGGGCCTGTTCATAGGCGGCGAACTTGCTCCACATCGACTCGATCAGCGCCGGCACCCGGGCACACGCAGCCTGCACCGAACCCTTCGGCTGGCCGAGCCAGAAACCTTGCACGAAATCGACGTCGGCCTGCATCAGAATCATCAACTCTTCGTCGGTTTCGACGCCTTCGGCCAGTACCAGCGTACCGGACTGGTGGAGCATCGCGATCAGGTGGCTGATCATCGAATCGTCGCCTTCACGCTTGCCCGCGCGCGCGACCAGCGAGCGGTCGAGTTTCACGATGTCGGGGCGAAACCGCCACACGCGGTCGAAGTTCGAAAAACCGGTGCCGAAGTCGTCGATCGCGATCAGGAAGTCGCGCGGCTGCGATGCCGCGAGCATGCTGGCGACGGCGGATTCATCGTCGGCGGGTTGTTCGAGTACTTCGATGACGATGCGTTCCTGCGGCAGGCCGAAGTGCGCCGAGAGCTCATCGATGAAGGTGCGCTGCGGCCAGCCGGTTTCGAACACCTGTGGGCGCGTATTCAGAAACAGCCACCCGGTGCTGATGCCCTGTTCCATGAAATTCGCCACGTGCAGGCAGCGGGCGATGCGGTCGAGTTCACGTGCGTCGGCGGCCGAGCGCGTGCCGGAGAAAAGCACTTCCGGCGATACCGGCAAGCCGACCGGATCGAACGCGCGCAGCAGGCCCTCGTAGCCGACCACGCACTGATGCGTGACCGACAGCACCGGCTGGAACACGCTGTGCAGGGTCAGCGCGCGCCATGTCGCGGTCCAGCCGGACTCGTCCCGGACCAGGTGCGGGAGCAGGCCGCTAAGGGTCAATTCTCTGACGGTCGGCATAAGGGCGGGCATAAGTGCGGGCATAGTGACGTCGCGGCAAGCGGGTGACGGGGCGCGCAGACAGATTTGACGCGCAACGGATGCACAGCCCAGGCGCCGGCAGGGTCAGGCGGGCACAGCCCGGGAACGCGGAGAGCAATGCCAGCCATGCTGGGCTCCGGCGGGATTAGTCAAAACCAGTCTAGCAGTTCGAACTTCGCGTGAATGTGCGGGTTATCACAGACGCGGGATGTGGCCGGGCGCCCGGCAAACCGGCCGTGGTACAGCGGCCGGCCCCGGTCTCGTGGGCGTCTCGCGTGGGTTTCGCGTTCGTTTGCCGCGCGCAGGATCGATCGTTCGAATGAAATCAATCACGCGTATGAAGCCGAGGGTAGCAGGGCGGTGAGTGGCCGCCCGCCAAACTCCAGGCAAGGACGGTGCTCAGACATTTTGCGTCCGCGGAAGGCTTTGCATCAGGGTCATCCTGCCGTGGCCGCAGGAGCCTGCTCGGGGCGCGTGAGCGCCTGCAGGTTTGGCGGGCGGCGGGTATGCTGCTGCTTTTCCTGAACAAACGGAGCACAGGCATGGCGGAAATCGCAGTGGTCGCAATCTCGGTGGCAAAGCCGGGCTATGAAGAGCAATTGCGCGAAGCGCTCGAAGGCATCGTCGGGCCGACACGCAAGGAGCTGGGTGCGCTTCAATACGATCTGCATCGTGACGTGCAGGAGCCGCGCCGGTTCGTGTTTGTCGAGCGTTGGGAAAGCCAGGAAGCGCTGGCGGCGCATGCAAAATCCGCGCACATTGCGGCTTATAAGAAAGCGGTGGCGGATTGGGTCGAACACGCGGAAATTCGCGTCGTGTCGAAGATCGCGTAAGCGTTGAAGGGGCGAACAGCGGGGACGAAAAGCGGGGGCGAACAACGGAGGGAACTCCGAAGGTCGAACCCTGAAGCCCGAACAACGGCGAGTGAGCTGCCAGGCCGGGCACGGCCTGTGCGGTGCTCGCCGTTTATCTTTAGTGCGTGGCTTGCGGGACGTCGAGGATCAGGATGATGGTCCAGTCGGCATCGCCATCGTGGTGATACTGGCGTTCCGCGACAATGAACGGTTGCTGCTTGCCGTCCGGGCCAAGAAACAGCACGTCGCCTTCCATCGGCAGGCACTCGACGGGCGGCAGCGCGAGGAACGCTTCCTGACCGCCGCGCGGCATCAGTTTTTCGATTTTGCGAGATGCTGCTTCAGTCCATTCGATATCTAGCTGGATGTTGCTCATGCTGTCCTCCGCACCAAGGTGCGCACAGGTTAGGGGGATTCCGGCCGGGTGACGGTCGCTGGGCGCCGGTCGGTGCGCGACTTTAGCATAACGTCGGCCGGGCGCAGCAGGCCTGCAACAAGTTCATTAGACAACAAAAAAGCCGAAGCCGGCGGTGCCGGCTTCGGCTTTTCACCTTCGCGGCGAGGCCGCAGGTGATGCTGTCAAACTGCGCTCACGAACTGGCGGCTTCGGCCTTGGCGGCCTTCTTATGATGGTGCGGGGCCATCTTGTGATGTTTCTCCGGCATAGGCGCGCTTTCCATTGCTTGCTGGCGGTTTTGCAAATCTTGCGCGCGCTGCTCGACGTCGGCGGCCTTGGCCGGATCGGTGCTCATCATGACGCCGTTGTCCTGCGCATAGGCCGCGCCTGTTACGGCACTGAGGGAAACCAGGATCGCCAGGGACACTTTCTTCATTGTTACCTCCGCAGAGTGGTAATGGACCCGAATATTTGCCTGTCCAATCGGAAAGACAATGCATTCTAGCCAGCAATATCCGCTCCAGCGGACGTTTTGTAACTACAGTGACAATTAGTTACATCTTGTTACGTTCGGGCCACAGTCACTGTCGATGACGATCTCGCTTCAAACTCGACAATGCGTTGCCGATACAAAGAATATTCGCATCTCTAAATAAATTGCTTCGTTGGGAAGCGTGAGATTCAGAACCATCCGATTGCACGATAGACGTGAAATTGAGCGATTCCAATCAGTTCGTGCAGCGCAATCTCCGCATTCACCAGATTGTCATAGCGCGGCAGTACACCGGGATCTGCGTGCAGCGCGCTCGAGATCAGCGGCTGTGGCGTGAGGCCGAAACGATGGAAGTCGAGTAAGGCACGCGGCATCTGATAGGCGGAGGTGACGAGTATGAGGGAATCGTAACGTGACCGGTCGAGGATGGCAGAGACGTTGCGCGCGTTTTCGTAAGTCGTGCGGCTGCTGTTTTCCAGCACGATGTCCGCACGCGGCACCTGTTGGCGCAGCAAGTAGGGCAGATAGGTGTCCGCTTCGGTTGCGCTATGTCGCTGCGGATTGCCGCCGCTCACGATAACCTGACACGTGGCGGCCGTACGCTTGCAGGCTGCGTAGTTTTCCGCGCTCACGGCGATGCGCGCGAGCACGTCACGCGGTGGCACGAGTACATCGTCATTGTCGTAAATGGTGCCGCCGCCGAGCATGATTATCGCGGTGCGCGGCGCGAAGCGGGCGGGCGTGTCGGTCCGCCGATGCGGCTGTGCCAATTCCAGCAATGGAGCTGTGAGCCAGCCGGCGGCGAGCAGCCAGAACAGGGCGATCGCGCCAATGGCGAGAGGCCGGCGGGCGCGTTTCCAAAGCACGATTGCTGCAAAAAAAAGCGCTAATAAAGTGAATAGAATCAATTTAAATGGGGTAACGTATGACTTTCGGGACAAATTTATGGGCCTGCTATCGCGCCGCAGCGGTTGCATCGTCGGCCCGTAGACAGAACGCTAACATGGCGTTCAGACGGGGGTTCCGAAAACGAGACCAAGGCAGCACCTGGCGGAATTCGACCGCATGAAAGCGGCCAGTTTCCAGCCAAGGGCGGGTGCTATGCGCGTCACTGGTGGCGCGGTGATGTGTTGGGCATAGATGTGTCATAGCTGCACTTTAAGAAAGAAGTGAGATGACCACGTATTCCAACGAAGCGGTACTTGAAGCGCTGCGGCGGGCGCAATATCGCCAGGTCCCATGGGCCAGACGACCGGGTGTCTTCCAATATCTTCGCGCGCTAGGCTTGATGGACACTGTTCGGCAGCGCACCGTCGCACCGGCTCCGGGTTTTCACGCGCCGGTCGATATTGCCGTGCTCACCGAGCGCGGCAGGGCCGAGTTCGCGAGGCTTGCGCACGACGAACGCCTGTTGAGCTGGACCGCACAGCGAATGAACGACTACGTCGTCGCGACAGCCGAAGCGCGGCCCACAGCCGCTCTCGAAGCCCGGCCTTAAGGGCGGCGGGCAGGCGCTGGCGCTGTATTTCCCGGCCGCTCCACGCGGCTGGCGGTGATTTTATTGCTTCGCTTTATTGCCCAGCTTATGCGCCTCTGCACAGTGGGCGCCGCCCGCCCGTTGACGCAAAAAAAGCCCGTATCGCGAGGATACGGGCGTACCGGAATTACTACTGCCACGCGCTGTGCTAATGGCGTTGAATCAGACTGGCGCGGCGCCTCGTGGTTCCCTGACCGTTCAATTCGCCATACAGCGTGTTGTCTCGCAGTGACGATGGACGCCGGCTATAGCGAACAATGGCGGCGAACAACAGCGTTGATCCCGTGTGATTTGACACAAGCCGAGCCTGTCAGCGGCGCGGCGGCGCATGCCTACCGGCGCCGCGCAGGGTCTTCGCGCGGCGGTTCAGGCCGCGTGCGTACATTGCTCGCGATATCGCCGCGCAAGTCGCCACGCGGCGCAGGCGGCGTGAAGTCGCGGCTGCGTGGTCCGCTTTGCTGCCAGGCTTCAACGGTGGCCGTGTGATCCGGCGGCCAGTTCCAGCCTTGGGGGCGCTGCTGTGCGAGCGCCGGTGCGGCCATTGATGAAACGACAATGCCGCACAGAAGCAGTGACATTGGTTTCATGCTGAGCTCCCGTCAAGCCGATCGACTCAAGGCCTGTTTGCATACACATAAGGTATGCCGAGTGGCGAAAGCACGCTGTAAGCAATAGTAAATGGATGTTTCACCGGCAATCATCGCGCCGCTTCAGCCGTCTGAAGCGACTCGATGATGAACTCGGAGAAACCGGAAGGGACGACTCAGTTGGGCGCGCCGAGGAGCGGTGCCCATTGTTGTCGGTCGGGCGTCGATATACGGCGCACGGCGGGCGCACGGCGGCCCAGATACACGCCGGGCGCCCGCAGGCGCCCGGAGGCAAAACAATTCGCGTCAGGCCATCTTGACCGGCGCGCGCCACGATTCCGGATTGGTCCAGAATGCGCCACGCAGACGGTCGCGGCTCGGCGGTGCCGGCGGTTTCGCCGCGGTCGCGCCAATGCGGCCGCGCAGCGAAATTTCACGGCCGCTCGTGCCGAGTCGCTTAACTATTTCGGCGAGCGTACCATCGGCTTGCCATTCGTCGAAGCGACGGCGGCAAGTCGGCGGCGACGGATAGCGGCCCGGCAGTTTGGACCAGCCTTCTCCAGTCGACAGCACCCAAAGCACGGCATTGACTACTGCGCGCGCTTCCACGCGTGGTCGACCACGACGTTCGCTCCGTGCTGGCTCCGCACAGAACAACGCCTCGACCAGCGCCCACTCGTTGTCTCTCAAATCGTCGAACAGCATCATGTTTCACCTCAGCGAAGCTAACTCCGGTGCGCTGCCCCGCGCCGCGCACTCTCCATGCACTCGATAGGCGAGTGCCAAGGGGGGTCGGGCTTGCCACGATCTGCTATTCAGTCAGTAGTCATGGCGCCGACCCTGTGTGCATGTAAATGCAGGAAGTGTGCCAAGTTGAATCCAACTACCTGAAAGGCCTGTGACAGCGGGCCAGCGCGGGCGCTAGCTAGGGGCGTATAAGAATCCAAAAAACCCATCTCGCAAATCGGGACAATCACCAATCTTGTGCAATCAAGCCCGACCAGCGTGCGTTTGCGCCTTATTGCTGCGCTGCAGCGATCGCACTAAATGCGACTGTGGTGCGACATTTCGCCATACAATGCGCATCAAACTGGGTTATTGATGAGGCTGGTAAATGAATGTGACGCTGCGTCAGCTAAGGGTTTTCATTGAGGTCGCCCGTTTGCAGAGCTTTAGCCGGGCCGGCGATGAAATCGGTCTGACGCAATCGGCGGTCAGTCGCTGCGTACGCGAACTGGAGGGGGAGATCGGTCTGAAGTTGATCGACCGCACCACGCGTGAGGTGCAGCTCACGGATGTCGGCGGCAATCTGGTGTCGAGTGTGTCACGCCTGCTGACGGATCTGGACGACGCATTGCGCGAGATCCGCGAAATCGGCGAGCAGCGCCGTGGACGGGTGGTGGTGGCCGCAAGCCCGACGATCGCCTGCCGGTTGATGCCCGGCGTGGTGGCGTCGTGCGGGCGGCAGTTTCCCTACATCACATTGGGCCTGCGCGACGACGTGCAAAGCGACGTGGTGCGCAAGGTGAAGTCGGGCGAAGTCGATTTCGGCGTGATCATCGGTCCGTTTTCCGCTGACGACCTGCTGAGCGAATCGCTGATGACAGATTCGTTTTGCGTCGTTTCGCGCGACGACCACCCCTTGGCGGCACAGAGGCAGGTGGCATGGACGGACCTCGAAGGCCAGCAGCTCGTCATGCTCGATTACGCGTCAGGCAGCCGGCCGATCATTGATGCCGTGATGCAGGAGTACGGCGTAAGCGCCACCGTGGTGCAGGAGCTGGGGCATTCCGCGACCGTTTTTGGGCTGGTCGAGGCGGGCGTTGGCGTGAGCGTGCTGCCCTGGCTGGCCTTGCCGCTGCCGGCGGGCGCCTCGCTGGTGGCGCGGCCGCTCGTGCCGCGCGCCGAGCGCACCGTCGAACTGGTGCGGCGGCGCGACCGCTCGCTGTCGCCGGCGGCGGAGGCGGTGTGGAGTCTGATTCGTCAATTGCCGGCGCGGGCTGAGGATTTGGGCTGATGACGCGGGCTTGGGCCGTTTGTTCAGCGAGATGAGATTTGTCGCGATCCGCGGAGCGGTCACCGCCTTGAGCCTAGCCCGATAGTCGGGGCGACTGGTGCGGTCGGCTTTCTGATCGTGCCTGGCGAGTCAGCGACTTCGCCGTCCCGAAAACAGGCGGCGCGCTAAACTGACGCCTCTTCCCAAGCGTCAGCCCTTACCTATCACCTGTCTGGAAGCCTCGATGAGCGAAACGGATCTGCCTGTGCCCTCCGTCCCCAACGCGCGCGATGCCGTGCGCGCACTGCGTCCTTCGCAGATCCGAGAAGTCGCTAACGCCGGTTTCGGCGTTGCGGACGTGTTGCCGTTCTGGTTCGGCGAGTCCGATCGGGTGACCCCGGCCTTCATCCGCGACGCCGCAAGCGCAGCGTTAGCCGCGGGCGCCACCTTCTATACGCATAACCTGGGCATTGCGCCGTTGCGCGCGGCGCTCGCGGACTACGTCAGCGCGTTGCACGGGACGACCTCGTCCGATCATATTGCGGTGACGAGCGCCGGCGTCAATGCGCTGATGCTGGCCGCGCAATTGGTGGTGGGGGCGGGCGACCGTGTCGTCGCGGTCACGCCGCTGTGGCCGAATCTGGTCGAGATTCCCAAGATTCTGGGCGCGCATGTAGAAACCGTCGCGCTGGGCTACGGTGAGCGCGGCTGGCAACTCGATCCCGAGCAGTTGCTGGCGGCGCTGACGCCGGACACAAAGATGCTGCTGATCAACTCGCCGAACAATCCAACCGGCTGGGTGATGAGCCGCGAAGAGCAGCGCGCCGTGCTGGCGCATTGCCGCCGCCACGGTATCTGGATCGTCGCTGACGAAGTTTACGAGCGTCTTTATTACGCGGACGCCGAAGCTGGCGCCTACAGCCCCCATTCACGCACGGCGCCGTCGTTTCTCGATCTGGCCACGCGCGACGAGCGCGTGATCTGCGTGAATTCGTTTTCCAAGGCGTGGCTGATGACCGGCTGGCGGCTCGGCTGGATCGTCGCGCCGGCCTCGCTGATGGACGATCTGGGCAAGCTGGTCGAATACAACACCTCGTGTGCACCGGCTTTCGTCCAGCAGGCGGGCATCGCGGCCGTCCAGCAGGGCGAGCGCTTCACGCAGGAACTGGTGCTCGACCTGAAGGCGTCGCGCGACCATCTGGTGCGGGCGCTGTCCACGGTGCCGGGCGTCGACGTTAAGGCGCCGCCCGGGGCAATGTATGTGTTTTTCTCGATGCCGGGGGCGTCACGCAGTCTCGAGCTATGCAAGGCCATGGTGCGCGAAGTGGGCTTGGGCGTGGCGCCCGGCAGCGCGTTTGGTCCGCAAGGCGAGGGGTTCGTGCGCTGGTGCTATGCCTGCGACACCGCGCGGCTGGACGCGGGTGTCGAGCGTCTGACGCGTTTCCTGGCGCAGCACGGCACGCATTGAGACGCGGCGGAAAGGGCGCTTGGCGTGACTGAAGGGCCCATGAGGGCCCAATTAAGGGCCGATTTCAGTCCGATTCTCGTGCATTTCCGCCTGGTTTTCCGCGAAAGCAAGCAGCTTGGGGCGCCGCTGAAAAATGCGCCGGGGATTTCGTCTTTACGCACTGGTTGTTTTTGCGTAATATGGCGCTCAGTCACGCGATTCCTTTCAGGAATATCGCTGCTCCGTCCGGCTGGGTTTGGCTCGATTGCCTGTTTCGCCTCCCCCCGGTGCGTGCTCCCATCAATATGACCGATCAGAATCGGGCGAGCGCGTCTTCAGTTCCACATCGTCTGTTTGATCCGGTTCTTTGACCACAGGGTCTGACCTAGCTGCATGAATACCCAAGAGGCGAAGATCGTCCTCGAGACTGCCTTGATCTGCGCGCAGGAGCCGTTAAAGCTCGTCGATTTGCGCAAGCTCTTTGCCGACGGCGTGTCGGCAGACACTGTTCGGAATTTGCTCGAAGACCTGAAGCAGGATTGGTCTGGGCGCGGTGTGGAGCTGGTCGGGCTGGCGTCGGGCTGGCGATTTCAAAGCAAGCCCGCGATGCGTTCGTACCTGGATCGTTTGCATCCTGAGAAGCCGCCGAAATATTCGCGCGCGGTGCTCGAGACGCTCGCGATCATTGCGTACAGGCAACCGGTCACGCGCGGCGATATCGAAGAGATTCGCGGCGTCACGGTGAATACGCAGGTCGTCAAGCAACTCGAGGATCGCGGCTGGATCGAGGTGATCGGCCATCGTGATGTGCCGGGCCGCCCAGCGCTGTACGCGACGACGCGGCAATTTCTCGACGACCTCGGTTTGAAGGCGCTCGACGAATTGCCGCCCCTCGCGGATCCGTCGGCGCAGTTGAACGCGGATCTGCTCGGTCAGCATGCGATCGAATTTTCCGAGGCCGCGACTGTACAGGCGTTGGCTTCGGATGAAGAGAGCCCGCTCGAAGGGCCGTCGGAATCTGCCGTTGGCGAGGCAGGTGCTGAAGCAGGCGAGGCAGTTGAACTTGCCGAGGCAAGGCATGATCCGGCGGATGCCGCGCCGGCGCCCGAGTCGCATCAGGACGCTGCTGCAGCTCCGAACAGGCAAGAACATGTCGAAGCAGCGAACTTTGAACCGCAGGCCGGCGTCGCCGAGCCTGCACTGAATCACGATCCGGTCTCCCAGGCCGATCCGGCAATACCCGCGCACGACTCGGGCGTACTCCGCGATACGGAGCACGCCGCCGAGCCGAACCCGACCACGGCGGCGCACGGCGATCTTGAGGATCGCCGCGATGCCGCACAGGACGCAGGCATTCTGACCGACGACGAACCCGAGTCGCGCAGCGCCTGACGTAACCGAACTTTTTTTGCCGCGCCCGCAATGGGCGCGCGCGACCTGACATTTTGAGGTTGTTTTGACACATACCCACGACACCGATTCGTCCGAATCCGAGCGCGCCGTGCCGTCGGCACGCGCCGACGAAGCGCGTACCACGCAAGCGTCGGCAGGCGAGGGCGAGCGCCCGGCGCCGGCCACGGAAGCAGACGGTGAAGACCGTCCGCGCCGCGGCCTGCGTCGCGGACCGCGTAGCCTGATCGCGCGGCGCCGCGCCGGAGCGAAGACGAAGGGCGCCGAAGGCGCGCCCGCGCAAGGAGCTCCGGTCGTCACCGAAACGCCGCCGGACGGCGAGGTGGTCGCGCAAGTGCGCATGCCGCGCAAGGATGGTGGCGCCAAGGGCCAAGGCCCGCGCCGCAATGCGGGCGGCGCGAAGCGCGAGGGTGGTCAGCGTGAAGGTGCGCCCCGCGAGGGCGGCCCTCGCGAAGGCGGGCGCGGCGAGCGTCAGCCGCGCGAAGGCGGTCAGCGTCAGAATCGCCGTGGCGCCGAAGCGCCGGTGGAAATCGCAGCCGAAGCGAACCCGGACGATCTGTTCTCGTACGTCACGTCGCCCGCATTCGATGCGGACAACAGCGCCACCGGCGGCGTACGCGCCCCGATGCTGCGCCGTGGCAAGCCGGCCGCGCCCAAGCGCGTCCTGGCTGCGGACGACGACGCGCCGAAGCTGCACAAAGTGCTGGCCGAAGCCGGCATGGGTTCGCGCCGCGACATGGAAGAACTGATCGTCGCCGGCCGCGTGTCGGTGAACGGCGAGCCGGCTCACATCGGCCAGCGCATCATGCCGACCGACCAGGTCCGCATCAACGGCAAGCCGGTCAAGCGCAAGCTGGCCAACAAGCCGCCGCGTGTGCTGCTGTATCACAAACCGACCGGCGAAATCGTCAGCCACGCCGATCCGGAAGGCCGCCCGTCGGTGTTCGACAAGCTGCCGCCGATGAAAACCGCCAAGTGGCTCGCGGTCGGCCGCCTCGACTTCAACACCGAAGGTCTGCTGATGCTGACCACCTCGGGCGATCTGGCGAACCGTTTCATGCATCCGCGTTACAGCGTCGAGCGTGAATATGCGGTGCGCGTGGTGGGCGAGCTGGCGGAAGGCATGCGTCAGAAGCTGTTGCACGGCGTCGAGCTGGAAGACGGCCCGGCGAATTTCCTGCGCATCCGCGATGGCGGCGGCGAAGGCACCAATCATTGGTATCACGTCGCGCTCGCCGAAGGGCGTAATCGGGAAGTGCGCCGCATGTTCGAAGCAGCCGGCCTGATGGTCAGCCGCCTGATCCGCACGCGTCATGGCCCGATCTCGCTGCCGAAGGGCCTGAAGCGCGGTCGCTGGGAAGAACTCGAAGACAATCAGGTGCGCGCGCTGATGGCGTCGGTCGGTCTGAAGGCGCCGTCGGAAGAAAAGGGCGGCCGCAGAGAGGCACCGGAGCGCAAGCAGCCGGATCCGATGCAAACGTCGATGGGCTTCATTAGCCGCGAACCGGTACTGATGTCGCATGGCCGTTTCGACCAACAGCAGCCGCGCGGTCAAGGCCGTCGCGGTGCGGCGGGTGGCGGCTTCGGCGGTGGTTCGGCTGGTGGTTTTGGCGGTGGTAGCGGTGGCGGTTACGGCAACCGCGGCGCTGGCCGCAGCGCCGGCGGCTTCAGCGGCCCGATGGGCGGCGGCGGTGCGCCTGGTCCGCGTGGCGGCCGTGACGTCGATGGCAATCGCGCGCCGTCGGGTAATGGCAATCGTGCGGCTGGCGGCGGTAAGCGCGCTGGCGGCCCTGGCGGTGGCAATCCGGGCGGCGGCAGCCGCGGGCCAGCCGGCAATCGCGGCGGTAACGCCAACCGCGCCGGTGGCGGTGGCAACCCCAACGCGGCGGGTGGTGCCAATCGTGGTGGTGGAGCGCCGCGCGGCCGTTCGCGTGGCCGTTAAACGGCAAGCAACTTAAGCATGACGGTTGGCCGCTGATCGTTCATCAACGATTTACGCTTCGCCACCGTCAGAATCAATCGACGAGCGCCGCGGGTTTCATCTGATGCATAAAACCGCGGCGTGCGCATAAGTAGGGGCAGAGTTTCCTCGCCCTGCTTGTCCGGCGCAGGTCCGGGGTGGCGCAAGCCACCTTGCAAAAGGCCAGGCGCGCCGCCATATCGTTGAAAGATTCCCATGAAATCAAGCGGAAATGCGCTTCGTACGGCGTTCTGCGGTTTGCGTTTGTCCCGAAAAATGGCTACAATCGCGGAGTCGCTGGGCGTGCGGCTTTTCATGTGCGGCTCAGGTGCGACCACCGGTAATAAGATGATGGGCGTTTAGCCCATTTTTTTTTGCCGCGCAGTTCTAAGTGGTTCGGCATCTCGGGTAGCACGAACGTGCGCCGGCTTGGCGCGCGGCCCGCATTGGTGTTTGCAGACAAACCCGGCAGGTCTCGCCGCGCGAACATCTTAGAGGGCACTGTGCAACTGACGGAACTGATTGAAACCACGGTCGTGGGACTCGGCTACGAGCTCGTCGATCTCGAGCGCACCGGGCGCGGCATGTTGTGTATTTATATCGACCAGCCGGCCGGCATCGCGATCGAAGACTGCGAGAAAGTCACGCGTCAGCTCCAGCACGTTCTGACGGTCGAAAATATCGATTACGAGCGGCTTGAAGTGTCGTCGCCGGGTCTCGACCGCCCGCTGAAAAAACTGGCGGATTTTGAACGCTTCGCAGGCAGCGAAGTGGTAATCACATTGAAAAAGCCATTGGACGGACGGAAATCGTACCGGGGCATTCTGCATGCTCCGCAAGGCGAGACGATCGGTCTGGAATTTGAAGGGAAGGAAGGCGCCGCGATGCTCGATTTCACCGTCGCGGATATCGATAAGGCACGCCTCGTTCCGAAAGTTGACTTTAGGAGCCGCAAACAATGAGTCGCGAAGTGTTGATGCTGGTGGATGCGCTGGCACGCGAGAAGAACGTCGATAAAGACGTGGTATTTGCCGCGCTCGAGGCGGCCCTCGCTTCGGCCTCCAAGAAACTCTTCGAAGAAGACGCGGACATCCGCGTCCAGATCGACCGTGAAAGCGGCGAGCACGAAACGTTTCGCCGCTGGAAAGTGGTGCCGGACGAAGCTGGCCTGCAGGAGCCGGATCAGGAAATCCTGCTGTTCGAAGCACGCGAACAGAAGCCGGAAATCCAGCTCGACGAATACATCGAAGAACCGGTGCCGTCGATCGAATTCGGCCGTATCGGCGCACAGGCTGCCAAGCAGGTGATCCTGCAGAAGGTGCGCGACGCGGAACGCGAGCAGATCCTGAACGACTTCCTCGAGCGCGGCGAGCACATCATGACCGGCTCGGTGAAGCGCCTGGATAAGGGCAACTTCATCGTCGAAACCGGCCGTGTCGAAGCGCTGCTGCGCCGCGACCAGTTGATTCCGAAGGAAAATCTGCGCGTGGGCGACCGCGTGCGCGCCTATATCGCCAAGGTCGATCGCACCGCTCGCGGTCCGCAGATCGAACTGTCGCGTACGGCGCCCGAATTCCTGATGAAGCTGTTCGAAATGGAAGTGCCGGAAATCGAACAGGGCCTGCTGGAAATCAAGGCGGCGGCCCGCGATCCGGGCGTGCGCGCCAAGATCGGCGTGATCGCTTACGACAAGCGCATCGACCCGATCGGCACCTGCGTCGGTATCCGCGGTTCGCGTGTCCAGGCCGTGCGTAACGAGCTTGGTGGCGAAAACGTCGACATCGTGCTATGGTCGGAAGATCCCGCACAGTTTGTGATCGGCGCGCTCGCGCCGGCAGCCGTCCAGTCGATCGTCGTCGATGAAGAAAAGCATTCGATGGACGTCGTCGTAGACGAAAACGAACTGGCGGTCGCGATCGGCCGCAGCGGCCAGAACGTGCGTCTTGCCAGCGAACTCACCGGCTGGCAGATCAACATCATGACGCCGGACGAATCTGCGCAAAAGCAGAATCAGGAGCGCGGTGTACTGCGTGACCTGTTCATGGCGCGTCTCGATGTCGACGAAGAAGTTGCCGACATCCTGATCGACGAAGGCTTTACGAGCCTCGAAGAGATCGCTTATGTGCCGCTCAACGAGATGCTCGAAATCGAAGCATTCGACGAAGACACCGTTCACGAACTGCGTAATCGCTCGCGCGATGCGTTGTTGACGTTGGCGATCGCGAATGAAGAAAAGGTCGAGAATGTTGCACTCGACCTGAAGAGCGTGGACGGCATGGATGCCGACCTGCTCGCCAAGCTTGCCGAACATCAGATCCAGACGCGCGACGAACTCGCCGAGCTGGCTGTGGATGAACTGGTCGAGATGACCGGAATGGAAGAGGATGCCGCTAAGGCGTTGATCATGAAAGCACGTGAACATTGGTTCCAGTGAGAAATGACCATGGCGCACTAAATTGAACGCGGCCGTTAGGCCGCATGACAAGATGCTAACCGCAAGGAATCGGTCCTTGCATTAAGAGGAATGAATGGCGAGTAACAACGTAGCCCAATTTGCCGCGGAACTGAAAATGCCTGCAGGCGTGCTCCTTGAGCAGCTTCAGGCAGCAGGCGTCACTAAAGCGAGCGAAGACGACAGCTTGTCCGAAACGGACAAGGCGCGTCTGCTCGACCACTTGCGCAAGTCTCACGGCTCGACTGATGCGGACAAGCGCAAGATCACGCTGACGAAACGGCATACGTCGGAGATCAAGCAATCCGACGCGACGGGCAAAGCTCGCACCATTCAGGTCGAGGTGCGTAAGAAGCGCACTTTCGTCCGCCGCGACGAATCTGCCGCTGAAGGCGGGGATGCATCGAATCATGTGGCCGAAGCTGATGTAGACGATCTCGAACTCCAGCGTCGTGAAGAGGAAGCACGTCACGAAGCCGAGCTGCTCGAAAAGCAGGCTCAGGAGTTGAAGGCACGTCAGGAACAGCTCGAACGCGAAGAAGCCGAACGTCAGGCGCGCGAGCAGGCGGCTGAAGCCGAGCGTCGTCGTGCGGAAGAAGAAGCGGCGAAGAAGCGCGCGGCGGCTGCGGCCGAAGCGGCGGCTCGCGAACAGGCTCAAGCTGCCCAGCCGGCGCAGGCTGCCAAGGCGGCGGCGAAGGCTGAACCGGTCGCGGCCAAGGCTGCGGAACCGGTGGTTGCCAAGGAAAGCGAGCAGGACGACGAGCGTGCTGCGGCAGAACGCGCGGCACAACGCGAAGCAGCGAAGAAAGCGGAAGACGCAGCGCGTCAGGCCGCCGAGAAAACGCGCGCCGAGCAGGAAGAAGTCAGCAAGCGCCGTGCGGCGGCAGAAGCCGAAGCGCGTGCGATTCGCGAAATGATGAACACGCCGCGCAAGGCGCAGGTCAAGGCGCCGGAACCGGCGCCGAAGCCCGCTGAGCCGGCCAAGCCCGTGGAAGCCAAGGGCACGCTGCACAAGCCGGCGCGTCCGGCGGGTGAAGCACCGGCACGTCCGGCAGCCAAGAAACCGGCTGCTGCGGCTCCGGCTGCAACGACCACGCCGTCGGCTGGCGACAAGAAAAAGCCGGGCGGTGGCAAGGGCGGCTGGCAGGACGACGCAGCGAAGCGCCGCGGCATCAAAACGCGTGGCGACACGAGCGGCGGTGTCGATCGCGGTTGGCGCGGTGGCCCGAAGGGTCGCGGCAAGCATCAGGATCAGAACACCACGTTCCAGGCGCCGACCGAACCGATCGTGCGTGAAGTGCACGTGCCGGAAACCATCACGGTCGCCGATCTGGCGCACAAGATGGCGGTGAAGGCCTCGGAAGTCATCAAGTCGATGATGAAGCTCGGCCAGATGGTCACGATCAACCAGATGCTGGACCAGGAAACGGCGATGATCATCGTCGAGGAACTGGGCCACCACGCGGTTGCGGCCAAGCTGGACGATCCGGAAGCCATGCTGGTCGAAGGCGAAATCACGGACGCAGAAGCACTGCCGCGTCCGCCGGTCGTCACGGTCATGGGTCACGTCGACCACGGCAAGACCTCGCTGCTCGACTACATCCGCCGCGCCAAGGTTGCAGCGGGTGAAGCGGGCGGGATTACGCAGCACATCGGTGCGTATCACGTCGAAACGCCGCGCGGTGTCATCACGTTCCTCGATACGCCGGGCCACGAAGCATTTACGGCCATGCGTGCTCGCGGTGCGAAGGCAACCGACATCGTGATTCTGGTGGTGGCAGCCGACGACGGCGTGATGCCGCAAACGAAGGAAGCCATTGCCCACGCGAAGGCAGGCGGCGTGCCGCTCGTCGTCGCGATCAACAAGATCGACAAGCCGGATGCGAATCCGGAGCGCGTCAAGCAGGAACTCGTCGCGGAAGGCGTCGTGCCGGAAGAATACGGTGGCGATTCGCCGTTCGTGTCGGTGTCGGCTAAAACCGGCGCGGGCATCGACGACCTGCTCGAAAACGTGCTGCTGCAAGCCGAAGTGCTGGAACTGAAGGCACCGGTCGAAGCGCCGGCCAAGGGTCTCGTTATTGAAGCGAAACTCGATAAGGGTAAGGGTCCGGTTGCAACGATCCTGGTCCAGTCGGGTACGCTGAACCGCGGCGACGTGGTGCTGGCAGGTAGCGCTTACGGTCGCGTGCGAGCCATGCTCGACGAAACCGGCAAGCCGACCAAGTCGGCAGGCCCGTCGATCCCGGTCGAGATTCAAGGTCTGTCGGAAGTCCCGCAAGCTGGCGAAGAAGTCATCGTCATGCCGGACGACCGCAAGGCGCGTGAAGTCGCGTTGTTCCGTCAAGGCAAGTTCCGCGACGTCAAGCTGGCCAAGCAACAGGCCGCGAAGCTCGAGAACATGCTGGAACAGATGGGCGAAGGCGAAGTGGCGTACATGCCGCTCATCGTCAAGGCCGACGTGCAAGGTTCGCAGGAAGCGCTGGTGCAGTCGCTGCTGAAGCTGTCGACCGACGAAGTTCGTGTGCAGATCGTGCACGGCGCAGTCGGTGGCATCAGCGAGTCGGACGTCAACCTGGCTACGGCTTCGAAGGCGGTCATCATCGGCTTCAACACCCGTGCGGATGCACAGGCGCGCAAGCTGGCGGAAAGCAACGGCGTCGATATTCGCTACTACAACATCATCTATGACGCCGTGGATGAAGTGAAGGCTGCGATGTCGGGCATGCTGGCACCGGAGAAGCGCGAAGTCGTGACAGGTACGGTCGAAGTGCGTCAGGTCTTCAAGGTACCGAAGATCGGTGCGGTGGCCGGCTGTATGGTCACGGACGGTTTCGTCAAGCGCTCGTCGTCGGTCCGCGTGCTGCGCAACAACGTCGTCATCTTCACGGGCGAGCTCGATTCGCTCAAGCGCTTCAAGGACGACGTCAAGGAAGTCCGTCAGGGCTTCGAATGCGGTATGTCGATCAAGAACTTCAACGATATCGTCGAAGGCGATCAGTTCGAAGTCTTCGAGGTTACCGAAGTCGCGCGTACGCTGTAATTCACGCGGCATTGGCTCAACGGGCGGAGCGGGCTTAAGCGCCCGCTCCGCCCGTTGCCTTTGGGCCTCGCGCATTTTGTCGCGCATTGCGCCCCGCGGTGGCTTGAAGTTGCTATCAAGCCGCTCATTGCCGTCCGGGCAATTACCACCTCGGTTCGCGCGAACAACTTTTTTGGATCCGTCAGAACGGATCACACAAACACCATGCCTAAAAAACGTTCTTCTCCCAATCGCAACGTGCAGATCGCCGATCAGATCCAGCGCGACCTGTCCGAGCTGCTGCGCGAGGTCAAGGATCCGCGCATCGGCCTCGTCACCATTCAAAGTGTCGAGCTGACGCCCGACTACGCGCACGCGAAGGTCTACTTCACGACGCTGACCGGCGACCCGCAGCAGACGCTCGAAGCGCTCCAGCACGCGGCCGGCCATCTGCACAATCAGTTGTTCAAGCGCCTGCACATTCATACCGTGCCGACGCTGCATTTCCATTACGACCAGACGATCGAACGGGCCGTCGAAATGTCCCGTCTGATCGACGAGGCGAACGCCAATCGCGCGAAAGAAGACTGAGCGCGTTGTTATCCGCGTTCCGGGCTGCACTGCTTCAGTAGCAGTTCATTTAGCGCTGTTTCCGTACATTTCGAAGACCCTGTCTTTCTGACATGACCGCACCTCAACGCCCCCGCGTGCCACGTCGCGCGCTCGACGGCGTGCTGCTGCTCGACAAGCCGCTCGGCCTGTCGAGCAACGACGCGCTGATTCGCGCGAAGCGTCTCTACCTGGCCAAAAAGGCGGGCCACACCGGCACGCTCGATCCACTCGCCACAGGTCTTTTGCCGCTGTGTTTCGGCGAAGCGACCAAGTTTTCGCAAGACCTGCTCGAAGCCGACAAGACCTATGAGGCGACCATGCGCCTCGGTATTCGCACGACCACCGGAGACGCCGAAGGCGAAGCAATCGACACGCGCGACGTGACGTGCGATCAGGCCGCGGTAGAGGCGGCCATGCAGAAATTTCTCGGCGACATCGTCCAGGTCCCACCGATGTATTCGGCGCTCAAGCGCGACGGCAAGCCGCTATACGAATACGCGCGCGCCGGCCAGACGGTGGAGCGGGAAGGGCGTCAGGTGACGATTCACGCGCTCGACATGCTCGCCTGTGCGTTGCCCGACGTGACGTTTCGCGTGACGTGCAGCAAAGGCACGTATGTGCGCACGCTCGCCGAGGATATCGGCGAAGCGCTTGGTTGTGGTGCGCATCTGGTCGCGCTGCGGCGTACCGGCGTCGGCGCGCTGACGCTGGAGAATTCGGTGACGCTCGACGCGCTGTCCGATGCGACGGAGAGCGAGCGTGATACGTGGCTGCAACCGGTCGATGCATTGCTGTCGACGTTCCCGCTTGTCACACTGGACGAAGACGCGACCCGTCGCTTCCTGCACGGGCAGCGGCTGAAGCTCTCCGAGTTGACCATTGCCGGCGACGCGGTGAATGCGCCGCGCGTACGCGTGTATGCAGCGGACGGGCGTTTGCTTGGTGTCGCGAAGCAAGGCGAGGGTGTGCTGGCGCCGGAACGGCTTGTGGTCACAGCAGCGAGCTAGCGCGGAAGGTCAGCGCCGCCTCGTCAGCAGCAACAAAAAAGGCGGGACCGCTCACCAGCGGTCCCGCCTTTTTTCCATACAGCCCGCGTCTTAGCCCGCGTCGCGGACTAAGACCAGAACCTCAATGCGCCGCCGCAGCTGCCGCACCCGCATCACCACCGGCGCGTTCCGGCTTTGCCATCCAGATCAGCGCGATCAGCGCGACAAAGATCCCTGCCGATACAAAGAACAGATCGTTCACGCCCAACTGCGCGGCCTGCTGCGTAGCCATCGAATTGAACAGACCATATGCCTGCGGCTGACTGAAGCCCGCGGCACCCATCTGCCGGATCGACTGATCGAACACCGGGTTGTACGCGCTCGCCTGTTCGGCCAGTTGCGCATGATGCATGATGGTGCGGTGATCCCACGCGGTTTGGAAAATCGACGTGCCAATACCGCCGCACATGATCCGCACGAAATTCGACAAGCCCGACGCAGCCGGAATCCGGTTTCCCGGCAAACCCGACAGCGTAATCGACACCAGCGGGATGAAGAACCCGGCCATGCCGATCCCCTGAATCAACGTGGGCATGAGCAGCGAATAAGTATCGACGCCCGTCGTATAACGTGAGCGCATCCAGAAACACAGCGCGAACACGAGGAACGACAAGGTCGCGATGTAGCGCGGATCGGTACGCGGCAAGATCTTGCCGGTGATCGGCGACAGCAGCACGGCGAACACGCCGACCGGCGCCATCACGAGACCCGCTTCGGTGGCGGTGTAGCCGATATCGGTCTGCAGCCACAACGGCAACAACACGAGGTTGCCGAAGTAGAGCCCGTAGCCGATCGACAACGCAATCGTGCCGCTCGTGAAATTGCGCCGGCTGAAGAGCGACAGGTCGACCACGGGATGCTCGGCCGTCAATTCCCACACAATGAAGAACGCGAGCGAAATCACCGCGACCAGCGCAAGTACGACGATGGTGGTCGACGAGAACCAGTCGAGGTCCTTGCCCTTATCGAGCATCACCTGCAGCGAGCCGACCCAGAGGATCAGCAGGCCGAGACCGACGCCGTCGATCGGCGCCTTTTTGACGACCGAATCGCGGTTACGGAAGATCGTCCACGTCGCCACCGCGGCGATCGCGCCGACCGGAATGTTGACGTAGAAAATCCACGGCCACGAGATGTTGTCCGAGATCCAGCCGCCAAGAATCGGGCCGGCCACCGGCGCGATCAATGTGGTCATCGCCCACATCGATAAAGCCATCGGCGCCTTGGCGCGTGGGTAGCTCGCGAGCAGCAGCGTTTGCGATAGCGGAATCATCGGGCCGGCCACGGCGCCTTGCAGCACGCGCGAGGCCAGCAGGAACGGCAGGGTGGGGGCGAGACCGCACATCCACGACGAGATCACGAACAGGATGATCGACGCCATGAACAGGCGCACCTGGCCGATACGGTCGGTGAGCCAGCCGGTCAGCGGCACGGAGATCGCGTTCGCCACCGCGAACGACGTGATCACCCATGTGCCCTGGTCGGACGACACACCGAGGTCGCCCGAAATGGATGGGATCGACACGTTCGCAATCGACGTGTCGAGCACGTTCATGAACACGGCGAGCGACACCGCGATGGTGCCGATCACCAGTTGCGCGCCCTCGAGCGGCGGATGAGGGACTTGCGCCTGAGCCTGAGCCATTAATAAAACCTTCTATGAATCGTCGCGCCGCTTACATCAGCTTCGCGGCGGGCTTGGCAGCGCCGCCGGCTTGCGCCGACTTCTGCGAGCCGCCGTTCGGACCTGCATTCTCCGAAATGATGCGGGCGATTTCCGCATCCGCCTCATCGCCGTACTTGTCGAACACATTGGTCTGATAGACCGTGTTCGGCGCCTGGCCGAGCTGACCACCCTGGTCGTCCTTGATGCTCACGTCGGCTTGCATCGACAGGCCGATACGCAGCGGATGCTTTTCAAGTTCCTGCGGGTCGAGCGCGATCCGTACCGGCAGACGCTGGACCACCTTGATCCAGTTGCCGGTTGCGTTCTGCGCGGGCAGTAGCGAGAACGCCGAACCCGTACCCGCCGAGAAGCCGACCACCTTGCCGTGGTACACCACCGACGAACCGTACACGTCGGCCGTCAACTCGACCGGCTGGCCGATGCGCATGTGCTTCAGTTGCACTTCCTTGAAGTTCGCATCGACCCACACGCCGCCCAACGGCACGATAGCCATCAGCGGGGTGCCCGGCGAGACGCGCTGGCCGACCTGCACCGAGCGCTTCGCGACGTAGCCCGTGACCGGCGCCGGCAGGTTGTTACGGGCGTTGGCCAGATACGCGTCGCGCACCTTCGCGGCGGCAGCCTGCACGTTCGGGTGATTGGCGATCGTGGTGTTGGCGGTCAGCGCGCGGTTCGACGCCAGTTGTTGCTGGGCGGCGTCGACTGAGGCTTGCGCGCTCTTCACGGCATCGCGGGCGTGCGAGATTTCTTCGGCCGACACGGCGCCGGTTTGTGCGACCGTCAGGCGGCGCTTCAAGTCGTCCTGTGCGCGCGACAGATCGGACTGGCGCTGGGCAACTTGCGCCTGGTACTGGTTGTCGTCGGCGAACAGGCCGCGCACCTGGCGCACCGTCTGCGCGAGATTCGCTTCGGCTTGTTCGAGCGCGACGCGAGCGTCGGCCGGATCGAGCACGACGAGCGGGTCGCCGGCCTTCACAGTTTGCGTGTCGTCCGCGTTCACGGCGACAACCGTGCCGGTGACTTGCGGCGTGATCTGCACGACGTTGCCGTTCACGTACGCGTCGTCGGTGTCTTCATGGAAGCGTGCGTCGAGGAAGTAGTACAGGCCGTAGGCGACCGCGGCGATCAGGATCACGATGACGAGCAGCGTCATCATGCGCTTGCGTTTGCCGCTGTTCGCCGGCGGTTGTACCGGTTGCGTCGGCTGCGGGGCCGGCTGAGTCGGCTGTGTAGTAGCCGCGGGCTGTTGGGTGGTGCTCATTGATGTGCTCCGGGTTCTCTCAAGCGTCGTCGTTTATTCGGATGTTTATGCGAGTGTGGGTCGCGTCGATGTGGCTTCAGTTTGCAGCGGCGGTCGCAGCGGTGGCCGATGCCGCGGCGGCCGATGCCGGGGCATCGGTCGGCACCACGAGGCCCGTTTGCGTTGCGTCGAAACCGCCACCGAGCGCCTTGATGAGGCCGATCTGCAGATCGCGGCGGCGCATCTTGAGGCCCGTTACCGTCTGTTCGGCGGCAAGGCGGTTCTGGTCGGCGGTCAGCACCTGCAACTGCGGCGACAAACCGGCCTTGTAGCGGATCACCGCGAGCTGATAGGCCTTGGTCGACGCGTCGAGCGCGCGCTGTGCATCGCCCGATTGCTGGTCGATCGAACGGATCGACGACACTTGCGTCGCGACATCCGAGAGCGCATTGATCAGCGTCTGGTTGTAGTCCGCCACATCGAGGTCGAAGTCTGCGTAGCGGCCCTTCAACTGCGAGCGCAGCGCGCCGGCGTCGAAGATGGGCAGGTGAATCGCCGGACCGAATTGCATCTGACGGCTGCCCGACTTCAGGAAACGGCCCCAGCCGAACGCATCGAAACCGAAACCGGCGGCGAGGTTGACGTCCGGGAAGAATTCGGCCTTCGCTTCCTTCACGTCGTGCATCGCGGCTTCGACCTGCCAGCGCGCGGCGACGATATCCGCGCGGCGCGCCACGAGGTCGGCGGGCAGGTTGTTCGGCAGCGCTACGGTATCGCCGGTGGTCAGGGCCGGTTTGGCGATCTGCAGGCCACGATCCGGACCCTTGCCGAGCAGCGCGCCCAACTGATAGCGCGCCACGGTGATCTGGCCGTCGAGATCGGTCAGGTTCGCCTGGCTGGTCGCGATGTTGCCGTTCGCGGTTTCCCGTTCGACGTTGGTGTCGAGCCCCGCGGTTACGCGGCCGTTGGTGATGCGGCTGATGTCCTGGCGGTTGGCGATTTCGCGCGCGGCGATGTCGCGGAATGCGTACAACTGGGCGAGCTGGTTATAGGTGCTCGCCACGGAGGAGGCAAGCGTTACGCGCGCCTGCTGCATGTCGGCTTCAGCGGCTTTTTCCTGCGACACGGCCTGACCGAGGCGCTGGCGGTTCTTGCCCCACAGGTCCAGATCCCACGACGCGCTCGCCAGCACGTTGTTCTCGCTATACCAGGTGCCGCCGTACGGCGGCGGGTAGAGCGCATTCGCCGAGAACAGCTCGCGAGTCCACGAGTAGCTGCCGTTGACCTTCGGGTACAGCGCCGAGCGCGAGCTTTCAATATAAGACGAAGCCTTGGCGAGGCGTGCCTGCGCCTGCGCGATCGAGGGGCTGCCTTCCAGCGCTTCCGCGATCAGCTTCGGCAGTTGCGGGTCGCCGAACTGGTTGGCCCAGTCGAGCGACGGCCACTGGCCGCCCTGGCCGGACAGGCTCTGGCTGGACTCGTACTGAGCCGGCGACGAGATCTGCTTGTCGCTCTTCATGCCGAAGTAGTTCGCGCACCCCGTGAGGGCGAGCGCCGTCACCGCGGCGGCGACAGCGGCCCGGCTCGAAAGTGCGGGCGCGGACAGGGAAAGGGATTTCATCGCTCGACTCTTTGAGTGGAATGTAATGATGGACACTGCAAGCAATTTATTACGATTTGCTGTCAAAATTGCTTGCTGCATCACGGGTTAGTCCCGTTTGTTCGCCGGAATTGATGAGTACGCGGCGCAGCATGCTCTTCAGAAAACCCACTTCTTCGGGGGTAAAGCCGCCCAGCAGGTCGTCCAGCACGCCGTTGAAAATGGCCGGCATTTTGGCCGCGATCGCGTGGCCTTCCGGTGTCAGCGCGAGTCGCACGACCCGCCGGTCTTCGTTGCTGCGCACTCTTGTCAGCAGGCCGCGTTTTTCCAGCCGGTCCACCAGACGCGTGACGGCGCTTGCGTCGATGCCGTATTCGCGCGCCAGTTCGGCCGCCAGCAGGCACTTGCCGCTCGCCACCATGAACAGGATGCTGCCTTGCTGGCTGGTGATGCCCAACTCGGCCATGCTGCGCTGCGTGACCAGGTTCGACATGGTCGATTTCACCCGCGAGAGCAAATAGCCGACGCTTTCGCCCAGCTGATACTCGCTGATCTCTGAGCCGGGTGTTGAGGACGGATCCGTCATGATTCTCGTGCGAATGCAATGGTTGACTAGGCAGGATTATAGACAGCGGTTGATTGACGCGGCAAGCGTTATTACAGCTTAGGCAAGGAACTTTTACGGCTCAAGGCACAATGCGCGTGGATTTGCGTAGGATTTCGCCGAAGTCGTGTGGGTCTGTTTCTTACGCAGCGCTGCGTGGAAAACGATGGGACTATCAGGGAATACCAGAAAGCTTCATTTGGGCGTGCTATAATGTTGGGTTCCCAAAAGTGCGCTTTGGGCTTTGTTGGCTTCGTACACAATGCTGCTGCTGGCGCACTCAACTGTCTCCAGGTTCCTATGACTCGCGCCCTACGCAATATCGCCATCATTGCCCACGTCGACCACGGCAAGACCACGCTCGTCGACCAGCTCCTCCGCCAAACCGCTACCTTCCGCGACAACCAGGCGGTTGTCGAGCGCGTGATGGACTCGAACGACATCGAAAAGGAACGTGGCATCACGATTCTTTCGAAGAACTGCGCGGTCGAGTACGAAGGCACGCACATCAACATCGTCGACACCCCGGGCCACGCCGACTTCGGCGGTGAAGTGGAGCGTGTGCTGTCGATGGTCGACTCGGTGCTGCTGCTGGTCGACGCGGTCGAAGGCCCGATGCCGCAAACGCGCTTCGTGACCAAGAAGGCGCTGGCGCTCGGTCTCAAGCCGATCGTCGTGATCAACAAGGTCGACCGCCCGGGCGCGCGGATCGACTGGGTGATCAACCAGACGTTCGATCTGTTCGACAAGCTGGGTGCAACTGACGAACAACTCGATTTCCCGATCGTCTACGCATCGGGTCTGAATGGCTACGCCGGCCTGACGCCGGACGTGCGCGAAGGCGACATGCGTCCGCTGTTCGAAGCCGTGCTGGAACACGTGCCGGTCCGCCCGGCTGATCCGTCGGCGCCGCTGCAACTGCAGATCACGTCGCTGGATTATTCGTCGTACGTCGGTCGCATCGGCGTTGGCCGCATTACGCGTGGCACGATCAAGCCGGGCATGTCCGTCGCCGTGCGTTCGGGCCCTGACGGCGCGATCCTGAACCGCAAGATCAATCAGGTCCTGTCGTTCAAGGGTCTCGAACGCGTGCAGGTCGACTCGGCTGAAGCCGGCGACATCGTGCTGATCAACGGTATCGAAGAAATCGGTATCGGCGTGACCATCTGCGCACCGGAGCAGCCGGACGCGCTGCCGATGATCACCGTCGACGAACCGACCCTGACGATGAACTTCCTCGTCAATTCGTCGCCGCTGGCCGGCCGCGAAGGCAAGTTCGTCACGAGTCGTCAGATTCGCGACCGCCTGATGAAGGAACTGAACCACAACGTGGCGCTGCGCGTGAAAGAAACGGGCGACGAAACCACGTTCGAAGTGGCAGGCCGCGGCGAGCTGCACCTGACCATCCTGGTTGAAAACATGCGCCGTGAAGGCTACGAGCTGGCCGTGTCGCGTCCGCGCGTGGTGATGACGGAAGTCGACGGCGTGAAGCATGAGCCGTACGAAAACCTGACGGTCGACATGGAAGACGGCCACCAGGGTGGCGTGATGGAAGAGCTGGGCCGCCGCAAGGGCGAAATGCTCGACATGGCATCGGACGGCCGTGGCCGTACGCGTCTCGAGTATCGTATCTCGGCGCGTGGGCTGATCGGTTTCCAGGGCGAATTCTTGACGCTGACGCGCGGTACGGGCCTGATGAGCCACACGTTCGACTCGTATCAGCCGGTCAGGGAGGGTGGTGTCGGCGAGCGTCGTAACGGCGTGCTGATTTCGCAGGACGACGGCGCGGCAGTGGCGTACGCACTGTGGAAGCTGCAGGATCGCGGCCGTATGTTCGTGTCGCCGGGCGAGCCGCTGTACGAAGGCATGATCATTGGCATTCACAGCCGTGACAACGACCTGGTCGTGAACCCGATCAAGGGCAAGCAACTGACCAACGTGCGTTCGTCGGGTACGGACGAAGCGGTGCGCCTCGTGCCGCCGATCCAGATGTCGCTGGAATACGCGGTTGAATTCATCGACGACGACGAACTGGTCGAGGTCACGCCGAAATCCATCCGTCTGCGCAAGCGTTACCTGAAGGAACACGAGCGCCGCAGCGCCAGCCGTAAGGGCGCAGTGGACTAAATCAGCATCGGCCCTAATCCTGGGTAAGCAGCATGCTGTCAGGCAAAAGCCACCTCCGGGTGGCTTTGCCATTTCTGGCGCCCAATTCGCGTTGCACGCAATTGCTCGCGGTTGGCTGTCTGTTTGTCGTGTTTGTCCCCGTTTTTTGCAGAAGTCTGTTGCGAGGCTTGCAAAACCGGCCGGAAGCCCGCCGTAAAAGGCTTGAGCGGCAATCCGTCTGCTATCTGCACTATCCGTTCTGTGATATGCTCCCCGGGTGCAAAGTTTTAGGTCCTTCCAAGCAAGACTTGATTCGCGCAATCCGCTAAACGGTCAGGCCGTGTCGCGGAAGGTTCTGTAACCCGCTATTTCTCGAGAAACTCGAAGAAAGGTGAGCGTAAAAATGATGAAGCAATTCCAGTCGAACTCTTATCTGTTCGGCGGCAATGCTCCGTACGTAGAAGAAATGTACGAAGCGTATCTCGATAATCCGGCGTCAGTGCCCGAGAACTGGCGCAGCTATTTCGACGCGTTGCAGAACGTCCCTGCATCGGATGGCAGCAATGCCAACGACGTGGCCCATGGCCCGATCGTCGAATCGTTTGCGCAACGGGCCAAGGCTAATGCCTTCATCCCGCGCACGGCGGCCGGCGGCGAAGATCTCGCTACCTCCCGCAAGCAAGTCTATGTGCAGTCCCTCATCGGCGCATATCGCTTCCTCGGCTCGCAATGGGCCAATCTCGATCCCCTGAAGCGCCGCGAACGTCCCGCTATCCCCGAACTTGAACCCGCGTTCTACGACTTCACCGAAGCCGACATGGACCAGGAGTTCAGCGCCACGAATCTGTATTTCGGGTTCGAGCGTGCTTCGCTGCGCGAGATCGTCAAGGCCCTGCGTGACACGTACTGCGGCACGATCGGCGCCGAGTACATGTACATTAGCGATCCGGAACAGAAGCGCTGGTGGAAAGAGAAGCTCGAGTCGATCCGTTCGACGCCGAACTTCTCCAATGAAAAGAAAAAGCACATCCTGAATCGCCTGACGGCCGCTGAAGGCCTCGAGCGCTTCCTGCACACCAAGTACGTCGGCCAGAAACGCTTCTCGCTCGAAGGCGGCGAAAGCTTCATCGCCTCGATGGACGAAGTCGTGCGTCATGGCGGCGCCAACGGCGTACAGGAAATCGTCATCGGCATGGCCCACCGTGGCCGTCTGAACGTGCTGGTCAATACGCTCGGCAAGATGCCGGCTGACCTGTTTGCCGAATTCGAAGGCAAGCACGTCGACGACCTGCCGGCCGGCGACGTGAAGTACCACAAGGGTTTCTCGTCGGACGTTTCGACCGAAGGCGGCCCGGTTCACCTGTCGCTCGCGTTCAACCCGTCGCACCTTGAAATCGTCAACCCGGTGGTCGAAGGTTCGGCGAAGGCACGTATGGATCGCCGCGGCGACGACAGCGGCCTGCAAGTGCTGCCGGTGCAGATCCACGGCGACGCGGCCTTCGCTGGCCAGGGCGTCGTGATGGAAACGCTGAACCTCGCGCAAACGCGCGGTTACGGCACGCACGGCACGCTGCACATCGTCATCAACAACCAGATCGGTTTCACGACGTCGGACCCGCGCGACTCGCGCTCCACGTTGTACTGCTCGGACGTCGTCAAGATGATCGAGGCGCCGGTGCTGCACGTGAACGGTGACGATCCTGAGGCGGTCGTGCTGGCTACGCAGTTGGCTATCGACTTCCGGATGCAGTTCCACAAGGACGTGGTTGTCGACATCGTCTGCTTCCGCAAGCTGGGTCACAACGAGCAGGACACGCCGGCGGTTACGCAGCCGTTGATGTACAAGACGATTGCGAAGCACCCGGGCACGCGCGCGCTGTACGCTGAAAAGCTGGTGCAACAGGGCGTGATCACGGCGGCAGAAGGCGACGAATTCGTCAAGGCCTACCGCAAGGCGATGGACGAAGGCCATCACACGATCGACCCGGTGCTCTCGAACTACAAGAGCAAGTACGCGGTGGATTGGGTTCCGTTCCTGAACCGCAAGTGGACCGACGCAGCCGACACGGCAGTGCCGTTGGCTGAACTGAAGCGCCTCGCTGAGCGCGTCACCACGATCCCGGAAAACTTCAAGGTTCACCCGCTGGTCGAGCGCGTCATCAACGACCGTCGCGCGATGGGCCGTGGTGAAGCGAAGCTTGACTGGGGCATGGGCGAACACCTGGCATTCGCATCGCTGGTCGCATCGGGCTACGCAGTGCGCCTGACCGGTCAGGACTCGGGCCGTGGCACGTTCACGCACCGTCACGCGGTGCTGCACGATCAGAACCGCGAACGCTGGAACGACGGCACGTATGTGCCGCTGCAGAACATCGCCGAAGGTCAGGCGAAGTTCACAGTGATCGACTCGGTGCTGTCGGAAGAAGCGGTGCTGGGCTTCGAATACGGTTACTCGACCGCTGAACCGAATACGTTCGTCGCGTGGGAAGCGCAGTTCGGCGACTTCGTGAACGGCGCGCAAGTCGTGATCGACCAGTTCATCTCGTCGGGCGAAGTGAAGTGGGGCCGCGTGTCGGGTCTCACGATGCTGCTGCCGCACGGCTACGAAGGTCAAGGTCCGGAGCACTCGTCGGCACGTATCGAACGTTTCCTGCAACTGTGTGCAGACCACAACATGCAGGTCGTTCAACCGACCACGCCGGCGCAGATTTTCCACCTGTTGCGCCGTCAGATGATCCGCCTGTTCCGCAAGCCGCTGATCGTCGCTACGCCGAAGTCGCTGCTGCGCCACAAGGAAGCCGTGTCGGATCTGTCCGAACTGGCGAAGGGCGCGTTCCAGCCGATCCTCGGTGAAATCGACGAAGCGATCGAGCCGAAGAAGGTCAAGCGCGTGGTGGCATGCTCGGGCCGCGTGTACTACGACCTGCTGGCACATCGCCGTGAATCGAAGTCGAACGACGTCGCGATCATCCGTATCGAACAGCTCTATCCGTTCGCGCATAAGCAGTTCGAAGCGGAAATGAAGAAGTACGACAACGCGACCGAAGTGGTCTGGGTGCAGGACGAGCCGCAGAATCAAGGCCCGTGGTTCTACATCGAGCACCACCTGAAGGAAGGCATGAAGGACGGGCAGAAGCTGGCATACAGCGGACGTCCGGCTTCGGCCTCGCCGGCAGTCGGCTACTACGCGAAGCACTACGAGCAGCAGAAGGCGCTGATCGAAGGCGCTTTCGGCCGCCTCAAGAGCGCGTCGATCGCTAAATAAGGAAAACAGACGAACCGGGAAAGCGCGTTGCGCTTTCCCGTGCCGCGTTCAGTCACCCCATGGTGGTTCGTTCCCGGCAGGTATGGTTCGCAGGCGGTCGTCGAGTACATAGATCGCGCGCCGTCACCCGATACGTATTCAGGATATTCATAATGGCTATTGTTGAAGTCAAGGTTCCCCAGCTCTCCGAGTCGGTTTCGGAAGCCACGATGCTGCAGTGGAAGAAGAAGCCCGGCGAGGCTGTTGCTCAAGACGAAATTCTCATCGAAATCGAGACCGACAAGGTCGTGCTCGAAGTGCCGGCGCCCTCCGCCGGCGTGCTCGCACAAGTGATCTCGAACGACGGCGACATCGTCGTTGCGGATCAGGTGATCGCCAAGATCGACACCGAAGGCACGGCAGGCGCCGCTGCTGTCGAAGCCGAAGTGAAGCCGGCTCCGGTTGCCGCACCGGCACCGGCTGCTGCACCGGCCGCTCAGGCTGCATCCGCAACGGGTGCGAACACCGCTGCTTCGCCGGCTGCCGGCAAGCTGATGGCCGAGAAGGGTCTGGGCGCGGGCGACATCGCCGGCACGGGCCGCGACGGCCGCATCACCAAGGGTGACGTGCTGACCGCGGGTCAAGCCGCACCGGCTGCCAAGGCCGCAGCACCGGCACCGGCTGCCGCACCGAAGGCTGCGAAGCCGTCGCTGCCGGACGTTAAGGCACCGGCATCGGCCGACCAATGGCTGAAAGACCGCCCGGAACAACGCGTTCCGATGTCGCGTCTGCGTGCACGTATCGCCGAGCGTCTGCTCGAGTCGCAGCAAACCAACGCCATCCTCACCACGTTCAACGAAGTGAACATGGCGCCGGTGATGGACCTGCGCAACAAGTACAAAGACAAGTTCGAAAAGGAACATGGCGTGAAGCTGGGCTTCATGTCGTTCTTCGTGAAGGCGGCTGTTCACGCGCTGAAGAAATTCCCGCTCGTGAACGCGTCGATCGACGGTAACGACATCGTCTATCACGGCTATTTCGACATCGGTATCGCGGTCGGTTCGCCGCGTGGCCTGGTGGTGCCGATCCTGCGCAACGCAGATCAGCTGAGCCTCGCCGAAATCGAAAAGAAGATTGCTGAATTCGGCCAGAAGGCCAAGGACGGCAAGCTGTCGATCGAAGAAATGACGGGCGGTACGTTCTCGATCTCGAACGGTGGTGTGTTCGGTTCGATGCTGTCGACCCCGATTATCAACCCGCCGCAATCCGCCATTCTGGGCGTGCACGCCACCAAGGAACGCGCTGTGGTCGAAAACGGCCAGATCGTGATCCGTCCGATGAACTATCTGGCGCTGTCGTATGACCACCGGATCATCGACGGTCGCGAAGCGGTGCTGTCGCTGGTCGCCATGAAGGATGCGCTGGAAGACCCGGCGCGCCTGCTGCTCGACCTGTAAGCACTGGCTCGGCTGGCGTCGGCTTGTCATCGCACAAGTCGGCGCCATATAAGCAGCACGTCTTTAGCATTCCGCAGTACTCGAACGACGCGCGCCACGAAGCGTGGCCGCGCGTCGCTCCGTCATCAAAAGGATTGTCATGTCCAAAGAATTTGACGTCGTTGTGATCGGCGCCGGCCCCGGCGGTTATATCGCCGCTATCCGTGCAGCGCAGCTCGGCAAGACGGTCGCATGTATCGAAAAATGGAAGAACCCGGCCGGCGCGCTGAAGCTCGGCGGCACCTGCCTGAACGTGGGTTGCATTCCGTCGAAGGCGCTGCTCGCGTCGTCGGAAGAATTTGAAAACGCGCAGCACCACCTCGCCGATCACGGTATCAACGTGTCGGACGTGAAGCTCGACATCACGAAGATGCTCGCCCGCAAGGAAGGCATCGTCGAGAAGATGACCAAGGGTATCGAGTTCCTGTTCCGCAAGAACAAGATCACGTGGCTCAAGGGCCATGGCAAGTTCACCGGCAAGACGGACGCCGGCGTGCAGATCGAAGTGAGCGGCGAAGGTGAAACCGAAGTCGTGACGGCGAAGAACGTCATCATTGCAACGGGTTCGAAGGCTCGTCATCTGCCGAACGTTCCGGTCGACAACAAGATCGTCGCCGACAACGAAGGCGCACTGACGTTCGACTCCGTGCCGAAGAAGCTCGCCGTGATCGGCGCAGGCGTGATCGGTCTGGAGCTCGGCTCGGTGTGGCGCCGTCTGGGCGCTGACGTGACCGTGCTCGAAGCGCTGCCGGAATTCCTCGGCGCGGCTGACCAGGCGCTCGCCAAGGAAGCCGCCAAGCAATTCAAGAAGCAAGGTCTGGACATCCACGTCGGCGTGAAGGTCGGCGAAATCAAGACCACTGACAACAGCGTCACGATCAATTACACGGACAAGGACGGCAACGCGCAAACGCTCGAAGCCGACCGCCTGATCGTGTCGATCGGCCGCGTACCGAACACCGACAACCTCGGTCTCGAAGCTATCGGCCTGAAGGCGAACGAGCGCGGCTTCATCGACGTCGACGACCACTGCGCAACGGCTGTGCCGAACGTGTACGCGATCGGCGACGTGGTGCGTGGCCCGATGCTCGCGCACAAGGCTGAAGACGAAGGCGTGATGGTCGCTGAAATCATCGACGGTCAGAAGCCGCATATCGACTACAACTGCATTCCGTGGGTGATCTACACCGAACCGGAAATCGCGTGGGTCGGCAAGACCGAACAGCAACTGAAGGCCGAAGGCCGCGAAGTCAAGACGGGCCAGTTCCCGTTCATGGCAAACGGCCGCGCGCTGGGCATCAACAAGGCGGATGGTTTCGTCAAGATGATCGCCGACGCGAAGACCGACGAGCTGCTGGGCGTGCACATCATCTCGGCAAACGCATCGGACCTGATCGCGGAAGCCGTGGTGGCGATGGAATTCAAGGCGGCGTCGGAAGACATCGGCCGCATTTGCCATCCGCACCCGTCGCTGTCGGAAGTCATGCGCGAAGCGGCTCTGGCCGTGGACAAGCGCGCGCTGAACATGTAATCACGCGCACGCCTGACTGAACGCAACTCCGGCATCACCACGAAGGCGGGCGGGTTCACTCCCTCCCGCCTTTCTTTTTGCAGCAACACAATGAACGTCACCGAATACTACGAAAAAGAACTGCAGACGCGGGGTTATCAATCGGACCCGGCGCAACGCGCGGCGGTTGACCGTTTGCAGCGGTGTTATGACGAGTGGGTCGAGTACAAATCGCGCCGCTCGAACGCGTTCAAAAAACTGATCATCCACCCGGATCTGCCACGTGGCGTGTACCTGTGGGGCGGCGTAGGGCGGGGCAAGAGCTTCCTGATGGACAGCTTCTACATGATCGTGCCGGTGCAGCGCAAAACGCGGCTGCATTTCCACGAGTTCATGCGCGAGGTGCATCGCGAACTGGAAGAGCTGAAAGGTACAGCCGATCCGCTCGACGAACTCGCGCGCCGTATCGCCAAGCGCTACCGGCTGATCTGTTTCGACGAATTCCACGTCTCGGATATCGCCGACGCGATGATCCTCTACCGTCTGCTCGACAAGCTGTTCGAGAACGGCGTGCAATTCGTGATGACGTCCAACTACGATCCGGACACGCTCTATCCGGACGGTCTGCATCGCGACCGCATGCTGCCGGCAATCGAACTGATCAAGTCGAAGCTCGATGTGATCAACGTCGACGCGGGGATCGACTACCGTAAGCGCACGCTGGCTCAGGTCGAGGTGTATCACACGCCGCTTGGCGCTGCTTCGGATAAAGCATTGCGCGACGCGTTTTCGCGCCTTGCAGCAGTTCCTGATGAGAGCCCTATCTTGCGCATTGAAAAGCGCGAGCTGAAGGCGCTGCGACGCGCTGACGGCGTCGTGTGGTTCGATTTCGCGACGCTCTGCGGCGGCCCACGCTCGCAGAACGATTACCTCGAGCTGGCGAGCCGCTTTCACGCTGTGATCCTGTCCGGCGTGCCGCAGATGTCGGTGCGCATGGCCTCGGAGGCGCGCCGCTTCACCTGGCTGATCGACGTGTTCTACGATCACAAGGTCAAGCTGCTGATGTCGGCAGCGGTGCCGCCCGATCAGTTGTATGTCGACGGTCCGATGGCCAACGAATTCACGCGCACAGTCTCGCGCATCGTCGAAATGCAATCGAAAGAATATCTCGACACTCCGCGCCGGATCGTCGATACGTCGCTGACTTAAGCCGCCGCGTGACGCGGGCGCGGATGCTTTTGCGATAGATCACGGTCCGCTTGTCGAAGCGGCGGAGTCCGAAGTCGTATTTTCAAGATTCGGATTGGTCTTATGTTCCGTCCGCGGAGGACTGGATATCTTATTTGTCATGGTTCTGACAAAGGAGAAGCCATGAATCCGTACCGTGATATCAATGATGAAGAATGGCAACGTGTTGCACCGTTGCTCCCTGAACTGCGTCCGCGTTCCGAACTGCGTGGCCGGCCGCTCGCCAACACGCGCTCCGTGCTCAACGGCGTGCTGTGGGTGATGTATAGCGGCGCGACCTGGTCCGCCATGCCGCGCAAATATCCGTCGTATCAGACCTGCCATCGCCGCTTCAAGGCATGGTACGAGTCCGGCGTACTCAAGCGCATCATGGACCAGTTGTTTGGCGCATCGAGCGAAGAACTCTGCAAGCTGATGGAAGCGCGCATGCGCACGCATGTGGGCGCGGAACAGAAGAGCGTTGACGCAGAAAAGGTGCCCGCAGCAGTGCCCCCGGCGTACAGCCCGGCATCGGTCAAGCCGTTACCGTCTTCGCCGTTCGCGTATACGTCGCCCTTCAAGCACGCTGCATGACAACTTCAACCAGCCAGACGCAAACAAAAAAACGGCCGGACGATAGCGATCGTCGGCCGTTTTTTCTGGTTCCATTCTGGCAGCAGATGCGGCCTTAATGGAACATCAGCTTCGCGCGTCAGGCATTGGCGCCTGAACGACGCGCTCGTTATTGCTGGCGTTACTGTTGGCGAATCCAGGTTTGCGAGCGGCCCAGCAGCGAAACGCCAATGTAGCCACGCACCACCAGCTTGTTCCCACCGTCTTCAAGGTGCATCTTGCACTTGTAGACCTTGCCGTTTTCCGGGTCGAGAATCTGCCCTTGATCCCAGCCGTCGCCGTCCTTTTTCATATCGTTGATGATCGTCATGCCGAGAATCAACTGGTCCTTGCGCGCGTCCGTACATTCAGTGCAGCGGCGATCCGGTTTATCGTTCGCACCGAGTCCCTTGATCACCTTGCCACTCAGCGAGCCGCTGCTGTCCTGTGCAATTTGCACGAGTGCCTTGGGCTGGCCGGTGCTGTCGTCAATGGTTTGCCACGTGCCGACCGGAGAATCGGCCTGCGCCATTGCCGTGACGGCGCTGACGAGCAGCACGCCGGCGAGGGCGGCATGTTTGGCTGTGCGAAGCGCGATTGCGCGCGCGTGTTGAGTGAATTGCATCATTGTCTTCCTCCTTGATTAAAGACGGCGCGATCATGGTCGCGCGGCGTTATTGGCATCTCGGGCGGTCTTCAGTTGCCGACTGCCGTGATGCCTGGTATTGCCTCTCAGATTCCACTTCGACCACATCGGCGTGCGCCCCCCGCGACCTGGGAGCCGCGGGTCGCACACCGTCAGCGCAGAATACGTGAAAGTGCGCGTGTCGTTTGATAGTGGAACCTCTAATCAGGACGCGGCACTTTCGAACTTCAGTTGAGCTGATACGAGAACGTCGCGTTGATGCGTGGGCTGCGCGACGCGCTTTCCACCGGTGCATCGCCGATCGGTTTGGCCACCGACAAATCCAGGCTGTAGTACTTCGCGTCCGAGATCCGGAAGCCGAACGCAATCGACGACAGCTTCGACGGCGAGGGCGTGCCCGCATGCAGATACACGCGGGCCATGTCGAACGAGACATACGGTGTGAAGGTGCGCAGATAGGTGAAACCCGGCGTGAATGGCCGATTGACTTCGAACATCGCGCCCCAGCCCGAATCGCCCGACGCTTCGCCCGGTTCATAACCCTGGGCAAAACGTTGCGCGCCGAACGAGATCTGTTCCGACGTCGGCAGCGAGACGCCGCTGTACTGACCGGTCAGCGAAACCGCGGTGCCGATCTTCAGCGGCCACTCGTTGGTTTGCGAAAAGCTTGCACCGGTCCGCACGAAGTTGATCGACGCCGGATTCGTGACCGTCGTGCCGGGAACGTTCGAGTCGCCGGATTTCGACGCACCAAGGATATCGAAAGCCTTCGCCACGTTAATACTCGCGCGACGCACCTGGCCGGTTTCCACGTTGGTGTAGTCGGCCTGCAGTTGCAGCACCCGTACCTGCGAGCGAAAGCCGATCTGCGCGCCGGTGTTATGGTTGTTGTAGCGATCTTCGTCGTGCGACGCATAGACCGAGGCCGTGCCGATCACGCTCTGCTTGTTGCTCAACAGGATCGGATACGCCAGCGAGCCGCCGACCTTATCGTTGATGACCGTACGCTCGATAAAGGAGGGCAGGCCGGGATTGTCGGTGGGATTGCCGCGATAGTGCGACGCATCGATCTTCCCGATCAGTCCATTGCTGCCGATCGGCACCGTGGCGTGCGCGGCGAGATAGGTGACGTTGTCGCGGCCCTTCGGCAGCAACGCAGACACGCTCAGTTGTTCGCCAAGCGCGGTCAGGCCGTTTTCGGTGGCCGTCAACAGGCCTTGCACGCCGGGATGATTGAAGTCGATACCCGTGCTGAGATCGAACGGTTTGCGGTCCACGTTCAATTCGAGTGTGGTGGCGCCGTCGGTATTTTGCGGTGGCGCCACGTTGGCCGCGACTTTCACGCCGGGCAACAGACCCAGCACGTTGATGTAACGCTCGAAGGTGGCACGCCGCAACGGCCGGTCGGCGACGATATGGTCGGCGATCGCGCGGATCTTGTCTTCGACCGCGCCCGGCTTGCCTGTCACCTTGACCGCGGACACATAGCCTTCGACCACCGTCACGCGCACCACGCCGTCGTCGAACGTCTGCGCGGGAATGAACGCAAACGAGAGCGCATAGCCGCGATCCTGATACAGCTTCGTAACGCCGTTGGCGACCTGAATCAGATCGCCGATGGTGGTGTCTTTGCCGACGAGCGGCGTGAAGCGCTGCGCGACTTCGTCGAACGGAATGGACTTTACGCCCTCGACCTGAATCTTTGAAGGCGTCAGATGGCGGGCGAGCAGTTCCTGAAGTTGGGGGGCTTGCGGCGTGACCTGCATGGTCACGTTCGGGCCTTTGTCGGGCGCCTTGATCTGCGGCAGCGAATCGAGAGGATTGCCGCCGACGGTCGGGCCGGCTGGGCGTGACTGCGCGTGTGCTGCTACTTGCATCCCGCTTGCCGCGATCGCCGCGAGCAGGAGGGTCCATTTACTACCGTACCCGAGTTTCATCGGATTTTCCTCGTATGCCGTTCTTGTCTTGCGGACGCGCCGCCAGGCCGGGCTGGTCGCGATCGCTTATGTGTGGCTCGACGCATACTGCCATGCTTGCATGTATTACGTCACGTGCTCCGTGGGGCTTGAGCATTGGCTGCAAAAAGCGCGGAGCACGTGATGAGGCGGACTGCTTATGCACGCTACATAGCGGGACGTCCAACGGGACGCCTTCTATGCGCGGCATCAACGAGCGACTTATGCGGACTACTTATGGCTCACCGGCACCAGGCCGCCGAGCAATGTCGTCAAGCCGCCCGTCGCACTACCCGAGCCGCTTGTCGAACCTGCCGCCGAGCTGAGCGTGCCGGTCAACTGGCCGACGAGGGCGGTCACTGGGGCGAGCGGGTTGCTGCCGCTGCTGCCCGAGGCGCTGCTGGTGACGCCGGAGAGCGCGCCGGTCAGCGTCGACAACGGATTCGATGCGCTACCCGAGCCGCCCAGCGCCGAGGTGAGCGAACTCAAGGGCGTGCCACCCAGCACCGAAGTCAGCGAACTCAGCGGCGAGCCACCCGAAGTCAGCGAACTCAAGGGCGAGCCACCCGAAGTCAGCGAACTCAAGGGCGTGCCGCTCAACGCCGAGGTCAGGCCGGACAGCGGTGTGCCGCCGAGCAGCGTCGACACGGAACCGAGCGGGTTGCTGCCGAGCCCGAGACTCGCGAGCGAGTTTTGCAGCGGGCCGAACGGGCTGCCGTTAGCAGGCGGCCCATTGACGACGGCCACGTTCGTGCTGCCGACGAGGCTCGTAATCAAGCCGGGAATCGGATTCGCGCCATTCGGGCCGTTCGGATTGACGAGGCCGCCGGCATTCGTCACCGTGTTGCCGAGCGAGCCGACCAGGTTGCCGAGATCGGCGCCGATCGGGTTCTTCGTTGCCGCGCCGACTTGCGAGCTGGTCGAACTCAACGTGCCGCCGATTTGCGCGAGCAGGCCGCCCACCGGCGCGCCGAGGCCGGTCTGCGTGCCGACCGTCTGCGTCACGAGTCCGACGGTCTGCACGATCGGCGTGATCGCGGTGCTGATCGGCTGGGTGATCTGCTGCACCGGCGCGGAGGCCAGCGAATTGCCGAGCGTCACGCCACCGGCGTTCAGGGCACCGGCGGTAGTGGAGAGGACCGTTGCCAGCGGCGTGGTGAGCGGCGACAGCGGCGCGAGATTGCCGGTGCCGAGCCCGCCGACCGCGGTGCTCAGACCTTGCACGACGCCGCTTGTCGAACTGACTACCGAGCCGAGTCCGGCGACCGTGGTGCCGACCGGAGTGGAGGTCGTGCCGATTTGCCCGACGCCGCCGCTCACTGCGTTGGCGAGTGAATTCAGTGTGCCGCTTGTGCTCGACACCGCGTTGCCGAGACCTTGCGTGACCTGCGGGCTGAGGCCCGGGATGGTCTGCGAGGCGATCGTGTCGCCGAGGTCGCTGGTGGTCTGCGCGGCGGCGGTGGCGACGCCGGTCGTGCCCGACGACGTGCTGGGGGTCGGGCCGCCGCTCGTCGAACCCCCGCCGCTAGAGCTACCGCCAGCGGCTACGCTCGGTGGCGCAGTGACGCCATTGCCGCCACACGCGGCGAGCAAACCTGCGACTGCAACGGCGATCAACGGTGCGCGCAACGACGACACTGTCGCGCACGCCGCATGGAGAGTAAAAAAACGTTGGCTGGACATAGGTGCTCCTCAGTATCTTCTAGGTGTCGTGTGCGTGGTTTGCGTGCGCCTGTGCAACGGGTGTCCGAGCGGCGCGGCTCAATTTCATTCAGGTTCCGGCGGAGCCGGGGGACGGCTGGCGGGCCGCACTCCGGGTGCCGGTCACTGCGCTTCTTTCGACGGCGCTGCTTACTTCTTCGTCAGGCCACCAAGCAGGCCGCCGACGAGCGACGTCACCGGAGCGAGCGGGTTGCTGCCCGATCCTTTGCCGCTGGTGCTCGACAGCGACAGGCCGGGGCTCGAGGTGGTGGTGGTCGTCGTCGCGGACGGCGTGGCGGCCGCCGTTGTCGTGACGCCGCCGAGCGCGCCGGTGACGCTCGCCAGCAAGCCGGTAACCGGGGCGAGCGGGCTGCTGCTGCCGCCGGTCGCGCTGCTCAGGCCGTTGGTCACGCTCGAGAGCAGACCCGTGACAGGCGCCAACGGGCTGCTGCCACTCGATGCACCGCCCAGCCCCCCTGTTACGCTGCTGAGCACGCCGGTGAGCGGAGCAAGCGGGCCGCTGCCGGTGCCACCGGTCAAGCCGCCGAGCACGCTGGTGAGCGGAGCGAGCGGGCCGCTGCTGGTACCGCCGGTCAAGCCACCGAGTACGCTGGTGAGCGGACCAAGTGGGCCGCTGCTGGTGCCGCCGGTCAGGCCGCCGAGCGCGCTGGTGAGCGGAGCAAGCGGATTGCCGCCCGTGCTGCCGGTGAGCAGGCCGCCCACCGACGCGACCGTGGTGCCCGTGTCCGTCACCGTATGGCCAAGAGCCGCCGTGATCGGATTGCCGCCGGTTGCGCTGATCAGCGTGCCGGCTTGGCCGAGGCCGCCGCCGAGGGTCGCGAGCAGGCCGTTCAGCGGTGCGCCGAGGCCGGTCGTGTTGCCGACCGTCTGCGTGGTCGCCGCGACCATCGACGTAATCGGCGTGATCGCGGTGCTGAGTGTTTGCGTGATTTGCTGGACCGGGCCCGTCGAGAGCGCGGTGGTGAGCGTGCTGCCGCCATTGGTGACCGCATTGCCAAGCGTATTGACGACGCCGCCGAGCGGCGTGGTGATGGCTGCCAGCGGCGCGAGCGGGCCGCTGCCGAGGCTCGTCACGAGGCTGCCTGCATCCGTCACAGCGCCGCCGACATGACCGACCACGCCACCGAGGCTCGAGACCGTCGTGCCGACCGCGTCACCGCCGGTGCCGAGCTGGCCGAGCCCTTGCGATACACCGGTGCCGAGCGTCGAGACCGCCGAGCCGACTTGCTGCACGATCCCGCCGGCGGCCTGGGTGGTTTGCGAACTCACGCCGGGCAAGGTTTGCCAACCGATCACGGTACCGATGCTCGAGACCGTCGAGCCGGTATCGTTGACCACGCCGCCGGTGTTGCCGACGACCGTGCCGAGCGCATTCGCGACCGGGGTTGTGCCGGTACCCGTTCCTGTTCCGGTGCCTGTGCCGGAGCCGCTTCCCGAGCCGTTGCCGCTGGTGTTCGTGCCGGAACCGCCTGAGCCCATCGAACCGCTTCCGCTGCCGGTGGTGGTGGAAAGTGCGTTGCCGGAGGAGCTGCTACCGCCGCCGGTGCCGGCACTCAGGGTTCCGGAGCCTCCGCAAGCGCCAAGAGAAAGCATCGCTGCCACGCTGGCCGCAATCAGGTTTGTTCGAAGTGTGGTGTTGGCCGTTTGAATGTTCATGTCGCCCTCGCATCGCATGTGTTATTGGGTGTTGCTGCGTGCCTCCCTCTGCATGAGCCGTGCCATTTCGACTGATTAATGCAGAAGATTTTTTTTCAAAAGGGCTTGAAGCCATACGTGATATGGCTTTGCGAAGAATTGGTGGAGTGTCTGCTAACTCAGATATACCGCGAGAATATGAATTCGCTAAACGTTTGCGAGGGCTTTGTAACGTAACGAGCCGCGCGCGCCGTTACGAAACACGGCGTAACGCAAGCGCAGCGGGAGGGTCCCGGGCGCTTGAAACGTTCTGTTCAAACAAATAATTAGTGCAGCAAATCTAACTCATGGTTAGTCCTATGTGCTGCAACGCACGAACTGCCGTTAACCTGAGTACGGCGTTAAAACGCATACGGTGTCGCGCTAGGGGCAGCGGACAATTGCTTAAATATGATTGTTCGGATATAAAACCCGAAAGCATCAAGGATTGACGGGGGAGGTGCGTAATCGAACAGACAGCTCATAGACATCTGTTTTATTGAAGCCGGCTGCAAGGCGGTGCTTCCGCAGCGCAACACGCAGGACCAGGAATGAGAGACCAATGGTCCGCAGCGCTGAAGAATCCGTCATCTGAAGCAGCACGTAAACAAACGAAATAAATGAAGTCCGAGGGTAAAAATGAAAAAGTTCACACAACGCTTTCTGAGAGATAACAAGGGCGTGACGGCCATCGAGTATGGTCTTATCGCGGGGTTAGTTGTACTCGTCATCGCAACGGCGGTCACGAACGTTGGCACGAGCCTTTCGACCCTGTTGGGCGACGTCGCGACCAAGATCACCGCTGCAACGCCTGCGGCGTAAAGGGCAATCTGCAACGTCCCGCGAGGCAGCCGACGTTATTGCGGTAGGCCGCTTCGCAGGCGTTTCTTAAAGCTTCGTCATATTGGCTAATGCGAATTGCATTGCAATTCGCGTGGCGTTGCTTCGCCTGTCGAGTTCGAAATGAATGTCTCCGTCGGTATTTTGTTATTTATCGCTTGGGCTGCGGTGGTCGCTATCAGTGACTGCCGCAGTCGGCGTATTTCCAATCCGGTTGTCGTTGCCGGTCTGACGGCGGCATTCGCCTGCGCGTTTCTTCAATGCGGGCCTTTCGGCGTTTCGTTGACCCAAGCGGCTATTGGAGCGCTGGTCGGCCTCGCCGCGTTGTTGCCATTTTTCGCGCTCGGCGTCATGGGTGCTGCGGACGTCAAGGTATTTGCGGTACTCGGCGCGTGGTGCGGCATGCATGCGCTGCTCGGTCTCTGGATGGCCGCTAGTCTTGCCGCAGGCGTGCATGCGCTCTGGCTGCTGATTACGACGCGAACGCGGCTCGCTGGTTTGGTCCGTCATCATGGTGTCACTTTTGAACTGGCTGGAAAAACTTCCACGCCGTACGCGGCATGCCTCACTGTGGCCGCCAGTGCATGGCTCATGCTGCAAGGACTGGCCGGGGGCGTGCGATGAAACGGGTAACAACCCAGCCCGCGCACTCGCCGCTCAAGCATATTCATACACGCTGCGCGCGCGCGCAGCGCGGCTCCACGGCTATCGAGTTTGCTCTGGTGTTTCCACTGTTCTTCACGATCCTGTACTCGATCATCACCTTCAGTCTGATCTTCGTGGCACAGCAGAACTTGACGCTCGCGGCGGAAGAAGGCGCGCGCGCCGCGCTGAACTGGCAGAGCAATACCTCGCTGCAAAACGCGCTCGTCAATCGGGGCAACGCCGCCTGCGCTGCGGCGAATCTGATGGTCGCGACGCTGGTGCAATCCATGCAATGCACGTCGACTTCCGCGCCCTGCGGCCCGGGCAACACGATGCAGTGCGTGAACGTTTTGCTGACTTACAACTACCAGGCCAATCCGTTGGTGCCGACCTTGCCGCTGCTGAGTTACACGTTGCCCAATACATTGTCGAGCAGCGCTACGGTACAACTCAATCCGGAGAATATTCAGTGACGCATGCGCCGGCTCCCAGCCTTTATGTCCGTCGACGCGACTCCGAACGCTCGCGCGGCACGGCATCGTTTAACAGAAGCAGTGAGTCGTCATGCCGAATCTGACCAAAATTCTTGCCGGCGTACTGATCGCTGTCGCATTGCTACTGGGTCTGTTTGCATGGACGCTGTCGCGTCGTCCGGCGCCGGTGGCCGTGACGCCTGCGACGCAGGCAAGCTTCCCGGTGGTGGTGGCCACCCACACGTTGCCAGCAGGTAAGCCAATCGCTGTCGACCAACTGCGCGTGCAGTCGCTGCCGATCAATCCGAACGGCGCCTTCACCGATCCGGCGCAACTGGCCGGCCGCGTGCCGAACGCGGAAATCAGCGCGGACTCGCCGGTGCTCGAAGCCCAGTTATCGTCGGGACTTGCCGAGCGTATCGAGCCGGGCGAGCGCGCGTTGGCCGTGCGGGTCGACGAGGGCAATGCGGTCGGCAACCGGTTACGGCCGGGTAATTTCGTCGACGTGTTTTTCACGCTCAAGCGCGACGGCGCCATCGGCAACGGCGGCGAAATCGATCGTACTCAGGCGCGTCTCCTGATGTCGAAAGTGCGCGTGCTCGCGTTCGGCAACGCAACCACTAGCGGCGACAGCGCCGGCGACCCGAACGGCATGGTGCGCACCGCGGTGCTGGCGGTGCCGGTCGCCGATGTGGACCGCCTGACGCTCGCCGAAAGCTCTGGTCGTCTGATCTTCGCGCTGCGTAATCCAAAGGATGCCGAAGTAGTCGATCAAAATGCGTTGCCAGCCTATCCCGGCGTGTTGACGACGGTTGCCACCGCCGGCGCGGCCGGGCCGCTGCAGGATTCGACCCGCGCCGCGGCCGGCGTGTCGCTCGATGCCTTGTCGGGAAGCACCAATTCGGCAGGCGCCGGTGCGCGGCCGCCGTTGCCGCATATGCCGCAGCTGCCTACGCGCGTCGCGGGTAACACAAACAGTACAAAGAGCGGTATCGAAGTGATACGGGGTGGGCGCGCCGAGACGGTCGCCTGGTAAGCAGTTTCAGGGAGCGGGCGGCCGGACGCGTCCAAAACTACATGACAGAACGGATTTTTGTTTTCGGGAAAGTGGCGTGGGTCGGGTTGGCCTTGCTCGCCGTATCGGCTGCGACTGACGCGGCGGGTCCGGCGCAGCAAGGGCATTCCGCACAAGCGCCCCAGGCGGCTCAAGCTGCGCCCTCGCAAACCATCGACCTGAAGGTTGGCGCGCAGCAACCGCTCGCGACCGGCCACACCCTGAAGCGTGTCGCGATAGGCGACCCCGCAGTGGCCGATGTGCTGATCATCAAGGGTGACAAGCGCGGCGGCGTACTGCTGGTCGGCAAGGCGGCGGGCACGACCAACCTGATGCTGTGGGCGAGCGATCGCGAGGCGCCACTGATCTATACGGTCAACGTCATCACGCCGGCAGCGGCTTCGCTGCTCGGGCCCGATACGCCGAGCGTCAAGGTGCTCGGCGGCACGGCGGTGGTCTCCGGCTCGTCGGCGACGATGGAGGCGCATCAGCGCGCCGTGGTCGCGGCGGAAGGCTCGCTCGGCAAGGATGGCGCGGTGTTCGACACGTCGACGGTGGCGAGCCGCGCGATAGTGCAGGTTGATGTGCGGGTGGTTGAGTTCAGCCGCTCGGTGCTCAAGGAAGTGGGCTTCAACTTCTTCAAGCAGAACAACGGCTTTTCGTTTGGCTCGTTTGCGCCATCGGCGCTAACTTCGGTTTCCGCGACCGCGGGGCAGCAGCCGCAAACGACGGCTACGACGCCGATTTCGTCAGCGTTCAACCTGATTTTCAACTCCGCCACGCACGGGCTGTTCGCGAACCTGAGCCTGCTGGAGAGCAACAACCTCGCGCGCGTGCTGGCGGAGCCGACACTCGTGGCCTTGTCCGGACAGAGTGCCAGTTTCCTCGCCGGCGGTGAAGTGCCGATTCCCGTGCCGCAGGCGCTCGGTTCGACCTCGATCGAATTCAAGCCGTACGGCGTCGGACTCACGCTGACGCCGACCGTGTTGAGCCCGCAACGCATCGCGTTGAAGGTGGCGCCCGAGGCGAGCCAACTGGATTTCGCCAACGCCGTGACGATCAGCGGCGTGTCGGTGCCCGCGTTCACCACGCGCCGTGCCGACACCACAGTCGAACTCGGCGACGGCGAGAGCTTCGTGATCGGCGGCCTGATCGACCGCGAGACCGCATCGAATGTCTCGAAGGTGCCTTTGCTCGGCGATCTGCCGATCATCGGCACCTTCTTCAAGCAGTTAAATTACCAGCAGAACGAGAAGGAGCTGGTGATCATCGTGACGCCGCATCTGGTGTCACCGCTCGCGAAGGGCGCGGCCTTGCCGTCGACGCCGGGCGAGCAGTCCGAGCAGCGTAACGGGCCGGTGTGGCGCTCGCTGATTGGTGGTGTGGCGGCGCGCGACGCAGCGCCGGGATTTTCGAAGTGAAGCCGGCGGTCGCCCAGGCGGCGCGCCGGATCGGTGGAGCAGTGAGCCAGCATGCACGCGAACCGCGCGAGCCCGCTGGCAAGCAGTACGACGCGGGGGCTTCGCAGCCCATGCCGCATAAGGATGTCCAACATGAACGCGAGAACGCATTCATTGACTGAACGGGCGGTCACCGATTATTTCGTGTTTGCGTCGCTGGCCGACGAACACGTGCATTGGCTCGCCGATACGCTGGTGGGCGCAGGTGTGGTCGAAGTGGCCACACTCGATCCCTCGATGCTGATGCAACGCATTGCGGCGCTGAATCCGTCGCTGGTGTTCGTCGACTTTTCCGGCGGCCGTGCCGCGGCGGCGAGTGCCGCGGCGAGCGCGGTGCGCGCGGCCTATCCCGGCATGCAGATTGTCGCGCTCGGTTCGCTCGCCGAGCCCGAAAGCGCCTTGGCCGCGCTGCGTGCCGGCGTGCGCGATTTCATCGACCTGTCCGCGCCCGCCGAAGACGCGTTGCGCATCACGCGCCAGGTTCTGGACAATCTCGTCGAACCGGTTAGCCGCCATGGCAACGTCACTGCGCTGCTGGGTGCGCGCATCGGCATGGGCGTGAGCACGCTGGCCGCGAATCTATCGGTGATGTTGCAACGGCGCGACGTCGCGCAAGGACGGCAAACCGCCTTGCTCGATCTCGGCCTGCCGGCCGGCGACGGCTCGCTGCTCCTGAATACGCGCAGCGAATTCAATTTCGTCGAAGCCGTGCGCAACCTGCGCCGCTTCGATCAGACCTTCGTGCACACCGCACTGTCGCATCATTCGAGCGGTCTCGCGCTCACCACGCTGCCGCCGAATCTCGCTGACATGCGTGAGGTCTCGTACTCATCATCGATCGGTTTGCTGAATCGGCTGCGCGCGTTCTTCGATCAGCAGATCGTCGATCTCGGCGGCTTCACCAATAGCGAGTTCATTGCTCATGTCGTGCAGGCTGCCGACGAAACGTGGCTGTTGTGCGATCAGGGCGTCGCCTCGATCGTTTCGGCGGTCAGCGTGCTCGACGCGTTGCGCGAAGAGGGCGTGGACACGGCGAATGTGCGGCTGATCGTCAACAAGTTCGATGCCGACCTCGGTCTCGCCGCCGCGCAGATCGCCCAGCGTCTGGATATTCCGTTGCTCGCCACCTTGCCGGAGCGGCGCATCTCGCTCGGCCAGGCGGTCAACCAGGGGCATCTGCTGGCCGATGTCGCGGCGCGCGATCCCTACGTGCGCGCACTCGAACCCTTGATCGAACGGCTCGGCGGCGCGGCGCGCGCGGCCGCGCAAGCACGCAGCAAATCGGCGCTCGGCGCGCTCAAGCGCTTCATTCCAACCACTTACAAGCGGTCATAGACGATGGCAAAAGAAATCGAATTTGCCGACGACGCGCCTTCGTTTGCGCATAGCCAGCAGTTCCAGGACATCAAGAACGCTGCGCACGAACACCTGCTGACGCGTATCGAGGAACTCGGCTCCGAGTTCGGCCGCTGGTCGCGTAACGCGATCAACCAGTTCGTCGATCTGGAAATGGACAGCTTCGTACGGCTGCGCCGGATTCCGATCAACGAGAGCGAAGTGCGGTTGATCGCCGAGGCGCTGACCAAGGAACTGGCGGGCTTCGGCCCGATCGAGGATCTGCTCGCCGATCCGGCCGTCGAAGATATTCTGATCAACGGCTACAACGACGTCTACGTGTCGCGTCACGGCATCCTGACCAAGATTCAGGTGCGCTTTGCCGACAACGCGCATCTGCTGCGGATCGTGCGGCGCATTCTTGCGCCGATCGGGCGGCGTCTGGACGAATCGAATCCGATGGTCGACGCGCGCCTGCCGAACGGTGGGCGTGTGAATGTGGTGATCGAACCGCTGTCGATCGACGGGCCGATCGTCTCGATCCGTAAATTTCGCAAAGATCCGATGCGTCCCGAGGATCTGCTCGCCAACGGCACCTACAACCCGGAAATCGGCGCGTTGCTCGAAGCGGCGGTCGCCGCGCGCTGCAACGTGCTGGTGTCGGGCGGCACGAGTTCGGGCAAGACCTCGCTGCTCAATGCGCTGGCGTTCCACATCCCCGAGCCGGAGCGGGTCGTGACGATCGAAGACACGGCCGAGCTGTCGCTGAACCACCCGCACGTGGTGCGGCTCGAAAGCCGTCCGGGCGGCTTCGACGGCGCGGGCGTCGTGACGATTCGCGACCTGCTGCGCAACACCTTGCGGATGCGGCCGGACCGCATCATCGTCGGCGAAGTGCGCGGCGGTGAGGTGCTCGAAATGCTGCAGGCGATGAACACCGGCCACGACGGTTCGATGGGCACCGTGCACGCCAGTTCGCCGCGCGAATGTCTGTACCGCCTCGAAATGCTGGCCGGGTTCGCGGGCTTCCAGGGCACGGAGTCGAGCTTGCGCCGGCAGATCGCCAATGCGATCGACTTCATCGTGCAGATCGGCCGCCTTTCGAATGGGCGCCGGCGAATTCTGTCGATCACCGAGGTCACGGGTCTGTCGGACAACATCATCGCGACGCAGGAGCTCTATCGCTACGAGCCGGTCGCGACCGCCGAGGGCGACGAACTCGATAACTGGGTGTCGCTCGGCATTCACCCGCACTCGCCGAAACTGGCGCGTTTCCGCCAGGCGTTGGGCGGTGGCGAGGCGCAGAACGGGTTTGGTAACGCGGGCTTCGGCGGTGGTGGCTTCGGAGGCGGCGGTGGCGGCTTCGGCGGAGGCTTCAATGTCTAGCGTGGTACTGGTCTTCGCGGCGCTCGCGCTGCTATGCGTGGCGCTCGCGTTGCTGCTATGGCAACGTGGCGCGCAACGCAAAGACCAGGCGAGCACCGAGCGTTATATCGATAGCCGCATGGCGGCGGCTATGCCGGGCGGCGCGGGGGCGGGCGGGTTGGCGAGTGGTGCGGGAGGCGGTCCGCGCGTCGCGCCCGCGCGTGCCGCCGCGGCGTCTGCGATTATCGCACCGCAAGCGCCGCCGGCCGATGCGGGCTGGCTCGCGCGAGGGCGCTACCTGCGCGCGCGCGTGCGCTTCATGGTCCAACACGCGACGGCTCGCGCGGGCATTGCCAGCGCCAAGGGTCCTGCCGCGATTGCCGGCGCAATCGTGCTGCTGCTGTGCGCCTGGGCCGCGTTGGTAGGCGGCGTCCTCGCCGCCGGCGCGACGCTGATTGCGTGCGCGATGTTCATCTATTTTCTGCTGGCGATGCGCGCGAACAAGCGTCGTCAACAGATCGTGCGTCAATTGCCGCTGTTCCTTGACGGTATCGTGCGTCTGATTACGCTCGGCAACAGCGTGCCCGCGGCGTTTCAGGCAGCGTTGCAAACCACCGAGGTGCCGCTGCGCGAATGTCTGGACTATGTCTCGCGGATGCTGCGCACCGGTGTCGAAATCGATCGCGCGCTGTCTCAGGTCGCGCTGATCTATGGTGTGCGCGAGCTCGAACTGGTTGGCGCCGTGCTGCGTCTGTCGGTCAAGTACGGCGGCCGTGCCGACGTGATGCTCGACCGCATGTCCTCGTTCATGCGCGATCTCGAACAGGCCGAGCGCGAACTCGTGGCGATGTCGGCGGAGACGCGACTTTCTTCATGGGTTCTGGCGATGCTGCCGATCGGCATTGGCGGTTTTCTGATCCTCTCCAATCCTAAATATTTCGCTTCAATGTGGTTCGATCCGACCGGGCGGCAACTCGTCTACCTGGCGTTCGGCCTGCAGGTCGCCGGCGTCTATCTGCTGTATCGCCTCACGAGTCTGAGGACATGACGATGCAAGTCCATCAACTCGTCGCTCTCGCACTGGCACTGGCCGCGCTCGCGCTGCTGTTGATTGCCGGGCTGGTGTTGGCGCGCGTGGCCGCCGTGTGGCGCAGCGAACGCACGCTCAGACACGCGCTCGACGAACGCGCATTGCAGACCGCGGCGCTCGCGGCCGCTGCGGCCGCACGTGGCGCGGACGGCGCTCAGGGCGCCTCGAACGCGGCTTTGCGAAACGTGCGGCCCAAGGGTTTCAAAGGACTGCTCGAGCGCTTTGCGCATACCGGGATTCGTTGGCTCGACACGCCGTTCGGTCGCCAGGTCGTGGCGGAAGAAGACCGCCGCCTGCTTGAGCAGTGCGGCTTCGTGGATACGCGCACGCGCGGCCTGTTTCTGGTGGCGCGGCTGGCGGGCGCGCTGGTGCTGCCGGTGCTGGTCGGTACCTTGGCCCGCGGCTCTCTGGACGGTCCGCGCTACGTCGTGCTGGTGGTTATCTCGATCGTGGTGGGCTTCATGGTGCCGAAGATCGTCCTGAGGCGGCGAGCTAGCAAGCGCCGGCTCGGGGTGGTTGACGAATTGCCGCTGCTGGTCGATCTGTTGCGCCTGCTGCAGGGCGTGGGCTTGTCGCTCGATCAGAGCTTGCAAGTGATGGTCAACGATTTCCGCACGATGCTGCCCGTGCTCTCGAGCGAGCTGGAAATCGCGCAGCGCCAGTTTGCGACGGGCCGCACCCGCGAGCAGTCGCTGAACCGGTTGGCTTCGAGTTACGACAACGAAGATTTGCGCGCAGTCGTGCGCCTGCTGGTACAGGTCGACCGGCACGGCGGCGCTGTTCAGGAACCGCTCAAGCAGTTCGGCGACCGCCTGCGCGAATCGCGCCGGGCGATGTTGCGCGAACGCATTGGCCGTCTCGCCGTGAAGATGACCGGCGTGATGATCATCACATTATTGCCCGCGCTGATGATCGTCACAGCCGGCCCGGGCGTGCTGGCTGTCCAGCATTCGTTGCGCACGATGCATCGGTAAGGATTTAGCAATGGCTCACTGTCTATCGTTCGAATTTTTGACGCGCCCGGCTGATAGCGTGCGCCGTGCCACACGCTGCAGCGTGGCGCTGGCCGCGTTGTGCCTGCTCGGCGCGTGCGCGTCCAAAGACGTCGCGGGTTACGGCGTCGGGCCGCAGGCCGAACGAGCGGCGATGGCTCAGCAAGCCAATCGCGATCCCGCGCCGGACACGCCAGGCATGTATCTCGGACTGATCGATCAGATGCAGTCGCAGGGGCTTTACTTCGCCTCGCTCGCGCATATCGACGCGTACGAGAAGCAGTACGGTGCGAGCCCCGACACGATTTTGCTGCGCGCCGACGCGTTGCGGATGACCGATCAGCCCGACGCCGCCGCGACCGCGTACGGCCAACTGCTGAAGACGCCGCTCGCTACGCGCGGCTATCGAGGGCTTGGTCTGATCGCCGGCGCGGCTGGCGACTTTGCGCGTGCGGCTCAGGAACTGCAGCAGGCCGCGCAACTCGCGCCGACCAATGCGGTGACCCTGTCGGATCTCGGCTACGCGAAGCTGCGCGATGGCGATGTGAACGGCGCGCGCGTACCGCTTATGAAGGCGGCCGAGCTCGATCAGAACAATCCGAAGATCGTCAGCAACATGGTGCTTTATCTGCTCGCCAACGGTGACCAGGCACAGGCGCTGGCGGTGATGAACCAGCAGAAGTTCACGCCGGACGTGCGTGCGGCGATTCGCAGCGATGCGGCGAAGGTGGCCGCGGCGGGGCGCGCGCAAACACGCGGGTCGCAGGCGCAACCACAACAACAGTTCGGGCAGGCGGGCGCAGGCACCGGCACGGTTGCGAGCGCGCAGGGTATCGAACCGGCGCCGCGTTTATTGCAGCGTTTCGCGCAATGAGCGCGCAGTGACCGATCAGGCAATCAGGGGAATCGAGATGAATGACAGAACAACGAAGCGGGGCTGCAAGGCATCGGTGCTGTGGGGGCTGTGCTTCGGTGTGGCGATGGGGGTAGCGGCTTCAGCGGTTGCGCAGACAAACGACGCTGCTCAGCCGGTAAAGGCCACCGAGCCTATGGTTCGAGCAAGCGAAGTGGGTCACTCGACCCGCGCATGGCTCGACCTGCAAAGCAGCAACACGGAAGCCGCGCCCGCGCTGCCGATGCTCGGCGCCGAAGCCGGGCTTGCCTACCGTCGTTACATGGAATCGTTCAAGAGCAAAATTCCCGACCTGTACGGGTCGGCGCTGAATTCCGGCAGCGGGGGTGGAGGCAGCGGCGGTGGCGCGATGGGCGCAACCGGCGGGACTGGCCCTGGGGGCGGTTCGTACTGACATGCGCAGCCCCTCGACCTTTACCGTGGCCGCTCGCTATCCGCGCTCGCTGCGCGCGCGGCTCGGCCGCGCGCCGATGTCTGGCGCGCGCCGCCAGCATGGCGCGATCGCGGTTCTGGCGGTGATCTGGCTGGTCATCGCGATCGCGGCGCTCGGCGCGATCGATATCGGCAATCTGTTTTTCGTGCGCAGGCAGTTGCAGCGCACGGCGGATCTGGCGGCGATGGCTGCGGTCCAGGTCATCAGCACGTCGGGCGCCTGCACGACGGCGACCACGGCCGCGCAGCAGAATGCGTCGTCCAATGGTTTCACCGCCGACGGCACCAAGACCATCCTCAACACGACCTGCGGGCGCTGGGACACGAGTTCCAATACCTACTTCGGCACCACCGGCAACCCGCTCAATGCGGTGCAGGTGCAGACGAGCCAGGTGGTACCTTATTTCTTCCTCGGACCGACGCGCACCGTGACGGCGACGTCCACCGCGTTCGCGTCGAACATCGATGCGTTCTCGCTCAGTACCGGCATCGCGACGATCAACACGCAGCAATCGGCGCTGTTGAACGCGATCCTTGGTGGGTTACTGAATACCAGCGTGTCGCTCAGCGTGGGCGACACGCAGAGTCTGGCGACCGCGCATATCAAGCTGGAAGATCTGATGGTGGCGCTGGGCGCATCGACGATGCAGGGCCTGCTCACCACCACGGTGAGTTACCAGACCCTGATGGTCGCAATGGTCAAGGCGTTACAGGCGGGTGGCGATACCGTTAACGCCGCGATTTTGCAGACGCTGGCCGTCGCGATTCCTGGCGGTCAGAACATCACTGTGGGTGACGGCGGTACATCTGCGCCTGGGCTTCTCTCACTTGGACTGGCCAACCCGAATGCCGCGACGACCGCGACGATCAATGCCTTCGACGCGTTAATGGTTGCCGCGCAGATCGCGCAGCGTCCGGACCCAACGACCGGCGTTGCGCCGGTGATCAATGTGACGACAGGCTTGGCCGGTGTGGCGGGTATTTCGTTGCAGGTCATCAATCCGCCAGTGCTGGCCGTGGGTGAGGGCGGTACGGTAGGCACCGGCGCGAATGCTGTGTTCCGCACGCAGGCGCGCACGGCGGTGGTCAATGCGACCATCAGTCTGGTACCGGCGCTGTTGCCGACATTAACGGTGGGTTTGCCACCACTGGTATCAGCTTCGATCTCAGCGCTGAGTACGCCGCTCGTGGTGACGTTGGCCGTCGCGCCTGGCAAGGCGACGTTGAGTCCGGTCGACTGCGAAAGCACCAAGGCGGCCACTACCGCGACGATTCAGGTTACTCCAGGCATTCTTACAGCCTGTATTGCTGGAGATGCATCGTGTAGTGCACCGGTCAATGTGGCAACGGTCACGGCGACGCTCCTCGGTTTCACCGCGCACGTCGCAAATGTCGTATTGAACAATGTGCCCTTGAAGCTTGCTCCCGGTACGACTACGCCGCTGGTATTCAATGGGTCGTCCGGTAACTTTGACTACAGCCAGAGCGCGAACTCCAACGCGCTCGGCAGCGATGCTTCGGTATTGACCACGCAATTGCTCGGGAATCTGGGCAACATACTGAAGGTGTCGCTTTTAAACAATCTGATCGATATCTCTTCGCTCCTCACGGGGATTACTACAGCCGTGACGAACGCCCTGACACCTCTGCTGCAACCGGTCTTCGGCCTGCTCGACACCGTCATTGTCCCAACGCTTTCGCTGCTGGGCATTCAGGTCGGCACCGCCACGGTCCACAATATGTCGCTGACATGCGGCGTCTCGCAACTGGTCAACTAGCGTAACCAAGACAAGATGAGAACCAACCCCAAAATCGAGGAACTCGATATCTACGTCTGGGAAGGCAAGGCCGACATCGTCGACCGGGTCGCGCGCTGCATGGCGAGCTTCGACGTCGAAGTGATCCGCGCGGACGATATCGCGATCTCGCCTGAACGGACAGCGCTGCGGCCGTCGCTCGCGATCATCAGCGTGTCGGTGATCGACAGCGGCGCGCTGCTCATGCGCGACTGGCAGGCCGCGCACGGCATTCCCGTCGTGTGGGTCGGCGCCGCGCCGCGCGACCATGATCCGGCAACTTACCCGTCCGACTATTCGCACATCCTGCCGCTCGACTTCACCTGCGCCGAATTGCGCGGCATGGTCATGAAGCTGGTGCTGCAATTGCGCGCGCACAGCGCCAAGACGCACGAGTCGGATGCGATGATCGCCAACTCGGAGTGCATGCAGGCGCTGCTGCACGAAGTCGACACGTTTGCCGACTGCGACACGAGCGTGCTGGTGCACGGCGAAACCGGCGTCGGCAAGGAGCGCATCGCGCAACTGCTGCACGAAAAACATACCCGCTACGGCCAGGGGCCGTTCGTCGCGGTGAACTGCGGCGCGATTCCGGATGGTCTGTTCGAATCGCTGTTCTTCGGCCACTCGAAAGGCTCGTTCACGGGCGCGGTGGTCGCGCACAAGGGCTACTTCGAGCAGTCCGACGGCGGCACGCTGTTCCTCGACGAAATCGGCGATCTGCCGCTCTACCAGCAGGTCAAGCTGCTGCGCGTGCTCGAAGACAGCGCGGTTACGCGAATCGGTTCGGCCACGCCGGTGAAGCTCGATTTCCGGCTGGTGGCGGCGACCAACAAGCATCTGCCGCAACTGGTCAAGGACGGCACCTTCCGCGCCGATCTTTACTATCGGCTTGCAGTGATCGAGTTGAAGATTCCGTCCCTCGAAGAGCGGGGCGCGGTCGACAAGATTGCGATCTTCAAGGCGTTCATTGCGCAGATCGTCGGCAGCGAGCGTCTCTCCGCCTTGCCGGACCTGCCATACTGGCTCGCCGACGCGGTGGCCGACACCTACTTCCCTGGCAATGTGCGTGAACTGCGCAACCTGGCCGAGCGGATTGGCGTGACGGTACGTCAGATCGGCGCGTGGGACGCGGCGCGCCTGCAACGGCTGCTCGCGCTGGCGCGCACCAGCCAGCCGGTGCCGGCCGAGAGCGCCGCCGAGGTGCTGGTGGACCGCAGCAAATGGGACATGGCCGAGCGCAACCGCGTGCTGGCCGCGCTCGACGCAAACGGTTGGCGCCGGCAGGACACGGCCCTATATCTGGGGATCAGCCGCAAGGTTTTGTGGGAAAAGATGCGCAAATACCAAATTTTTGACGAAGAGCCCGAAACACGCGAAAGTGAGTAATAATGAGACGGTTGTACTAAAACAAAAACTGTTCAAGCAGGATTTACATGGACCGAAAGTCGAAACTACGGCAGATTGCCCTGGCTGCAATCATCGCGATGGGGGCCGTGCAGAGCGTGAATGCGCAGGCTCTGCCGGATAGCGGATCGAGCGCTGGCGTCGTTTCCCAGCCGGGCACGACGATGGCGTTGCCGTCCACTCAGGCGCAGACGAGCGCCTTGACGCCGGACGAAGCCAAGCAGTCTGCAGCGGGCAATGTAGCGGAATTGCAGCAGATGATCCGGGGTTCGGATCTGAGCGAATTGCGCACGACATACAACGGCAGCTATGGAGCGAGCTTGCTGTTTTATGGCAAGGAGATGACGTACTACGTGGCGTTGTTCCAGCAGAAGAACTTCTGGCGCGTCATCAAGACGCAGGACGCCACGCGTGCCGACATGATCTACAAGGATTTTGTGCGTCAGACGCTGCAACTGTCGGACGTCGAGATTCGCCGCACGCAGCTTGAAGCGCAGAAGGCGTTCACGGAGCGGATGATCGCGTTGTCGCAGGACCGCGCCAACCGCTTGCAGGCCGACCTCGACGTTGCGCATCAGCAGCAGACGATTGTTGCGAACCAGCAGCAGCAGACCCGCGCCGAAGCAACGGCGCTGGCACAGCAGAAGGCTGCCGCGCAAGACCAACTGCGCGCCGCACAACGCCAGGTCCGCGAACTGCAGCGCCAACTGGAAACCGGCCTGCCGTCGCATTGAACGCGATGGCCGGAATACCGGAAGATGGGCGGGCAAGGCGGCTTTGAAAGTGCCGCCCACCCCCATCAGACGTACGAGCCGGACACACAAGCCCAGCATACAAGCCGTTTAGTAACGCAAGTCACCCATCCCCGCAGTAGAAAGCTCTTTTCTGAAGCATCCCTGCCGCACGAACAGGCACTCGCACGCCCCCTGGTTTCCCATGCAGACCCGTCCGCGACGCACGTAGTGCGGAGTGGGAGCTGATGACACCTTTGTCACAAGCGCTGGAAGGTGCACGATCCCGGATTCCACGGAGCCACTACCACTTGCAGGCCACGGTTCCCGCTTAGCATTAGCGGTTTGAGCCGCTTTCTTTGCTTACTTTCTTTGCGGCGGCGTAACTATTCAGCAGCCGGAAGCGGCGAAACGACGAACCCGGCGAAGCCCAAAGCCAGCGCGTCGATCAGCGAACGGTTCTGTTTGCGCAGACT
>NZ_JBNPVS010000019.1:0-158663 GCF_050434225.1 Paraburkholderia sp. GAS32
CGCCAGTCCATTCCACTGCTCGCGAAACGTATCGATCAGCACGGCAGGCAGGCGCTCCGCGATCCGTTCGAGCACGATCGGTATCTCCTTGTTCAGCTTGTTCCGGCCCTTGCTCATGATCTCTCCATATTCCATCAGCAGTCCACGCAGGTTGTTGATCTGCATCGTGCGAAATTTGATCAGCTGCTGTCGCATACGGTGTAGCGCCAGCATCGCCTGTTGTATCTCGGTCTTCACCGCGACGGGCTTACCGGGTTGCTGCACGGCCATCCAGATTGCCCGGGCGTCCGCCGCATCGTTCTTGTTGCGGATGTTGAACGCCTTCACAAACTTCGCCGGCATCAGCTTTACCTCGTGACCCATGTTCGTCAGTTGCCGGGCCCAGTGGTGCGATCCGCCGCACGCCTCCATGCCGATCAGGCACGGAGCCCGGTTCGCGAAGTACTCGAGAAACTTTGCTCGCTTGATCGGCTTGTTCACGATTTCTCCGGTTTCCGGATCGACGTAGTGGACCTGAAAAACCGACTTTGCAATGTCAATCCCAACTGGCGTAAGCTTCACGACGGATCCTCCGGTTTGCCTGGAAACTTCGTATTTTCCACGTGGGCACATCGATGCCGTTGGCCTGTGAGGATCCACCATCGCTGACATTCACCGGGGGGGACGCGTTCATTTCATTTCCTGTGTGTCGGCATCATCACCGCCGGCTCGTCGTGGATCTTCGCGCAACTGTCGCCGGACATCCGTACACCCTCGAAAAAGACCGATCCTTCGGAGCGGACCTGAGTTTTGCGCCAGGTTGCGGTGGCGTTGCCCCTACCCGCCGCGCCCCGTCGCCGACCCGCAACGGGGCGCGGATCGCACCACCGAAGTGCGAATCATCGCCTGCGCGCACGCGCTTGCGCACAATCGCCGTACTGACAGCGGTAAGCGGGCGCGCACAGAGTGTTTCCGCACGCGCATAGTTCTTGCTCGCGTATCCTGTAAACTCACATTTTGCGCGTGCCCACTCGTGTCGAGCATGAGAAGCGCGCCGCCACTTCCACACGACTGACATGATGAGCATGATCGAACTCGATCCTCCCGGCTTCCAGCCGCCGCGCCCGATGGCCGGCGACGAAGGCTCCCGGCGCACCGTTCTGTACGGCGGCTACACGGTTTTCAGCGTGTTCCAGCCGGTTTTTTCGGTGTCGCACCGGCGTGCGATCGGCTATCACGCTTCGCTGCGCGCACACGACGAACATGCGCTGCAGGTGCCGTCGCACGAGGTTTTCACACAGGCGGCGCGGCGCGGCGACCTGCTGGAACTCGGGCGGCTCGCCGAATCACTGCATCTGGGCAACTTCAACGCATTCGACAGCCACGACGAATGGCTTTTCCTCAGCCTGCACCCGGCGGCGCTGATGGACACCAGTTACGGCGACGCACTGCTCGCCGGCCTCAAGGCGCTGGGCCTGCCGCCGCAACGGGTGGTGCTGGAAGTATCCGAACAGGCCGGCGGTGAAACCACGCGCTTCGCCGACATCATCGACGCGTTGCGCAAGTCCGGCTTCCTGATCGCGCTGGACGGCTTTGGCGCCAAGCATTCGAACATCGACCGCGTGTGGAATCTGCGTCCGGACATCGTCACGCTCGACCGCTGCATTCTCGCGCAAGCGAGCGAACACTCGCATATTGAACGCGTGCTGCCGGGCCTCGTTTCGCTGCTGCACGAATCCGGCCAACTGGTGCTGATGGGCGGCCTGAGCACCGAGCGCGATGCGCTGATCGCACTCGAATGCAACGTCGACTTCGTGCAGGGCGCGTACTTCGCGGGCCCGAGCGTCGAGCCGGTGAAACCGCAAGCGGCGGCCGGCCTGATGGACTCGCTCTCCGCGGCGCTACGCGAACGGGTTGCCGCGCGCGAATGCGCACAGTCCGCACGGCTCGCACCCTATGTCACGGCGCTGGAAACGGCGGCTGCCCAACTCGTGGCCGGGGAATCGGTGACCCAGGCGACCGCGACGCTGCTCACGCTCGGCGAGACGGCACGCTGTTTCGTGCTCGACGGCTCGGGCCGGCAGATCGGCGACAACGTGCTACCGCCGGGGCGCGCTTCGCAACGCGCCAAGCGCTTCCGGCCGTTGCTGCATTCGCAAGGCGCGAGCTGGGAACGCCGGCCGTACTTCATTCAGGCCATGCGCGTGCCCGGGCAGGTGCACCTCACACCGCCCTACCTGTCGATCAACGAAGCGCACCTGTGCGTGACGGCCTCGATCGCCGCGCATACGCCGCACGGCACTCAGGTGCTATGCGTCGACATTAATTGGGAAGTCGCCGCGCATCGTAATTGAGGCAAGGGCGTTCCGCTGGATCCGCGCGAGCAGCTTCATGACGGCCGCGCGGCCCAGCAAGCGGTTGGCTGCCTGCAAACGCGCCGCGCTGGTGACGGCGCGCAACGCGACGATCTTCGTCGACCCGTCTGCCAGACTTTGCGTGGACACGTCGATTACCCCGACAACCTCGCCTTCGAACAGCAACGCAATACACATTGCGCCTTCGACCGACACCACCTCGGCATGGCTCGCCTGATGCGCGAGCGCTGTCACCGTCTCCATCCAGGCCACTGGCGCCAGTTCCTGCGTGCACACCGGCGCGTCGCTGACGACTTCCGGCGCATCGCTAAAGAGCCGTAACAAGCCCGCCCGATCCTGCGCCTCCAGCGCCGTGCGCAAGCGTTCCACGATCCGCGCATGCGCGGCGGGATCCGGCCGCTCCAGCGGCGCGCCCGCACGCTGCAAACGCCCCTTGGCCCGATGGACGATCTGCCGGCAACTGGCCGGCGTTCGGTCGAGAATCTTCGCAATCTCCGCGTAGTCGCAATCGAAAGCTTCGTGCAGCACGAAGGCCGCCCGCTCCTCCGGCTTCAGACGCTCGAGCAGAAGCATCACGCCATACGACATCTCCGCCGCGCGCAAGGCCAGTTCCTCCGCCGATGGTGCCACCTCGTCGAGCCGGGGCTCCGGCAGCCAGCCGGCGGCCTGTGATGCGCGTTCGCGCTGCACGTGACGCAGCCGGTCGATAGCCGCGCGCGTGGTGATCGTGGTGAGCCAGGCGGCCGGTGTCTGCACCTCTTGCGTATCGGCGAGATGCCACTTGAGCCAGACGTCCTGCACCACGTCTTCCGCTTCGGCGCGGCTGCCGAGCATGCGGTACGCCAGCGCGAGCAGGCGGGCACGCACGGCCTCGAAGCTGGATGCCTTGTCGATTCCTTGTTCCGTCATGCGTTGACCTCCAGATCTGCATCCTTTTTACCTTGACGCTCGGGCTCCCGCCGATGTGACAGCCCAACGAAAAAATATTTCTGTCACGTCGCTGCCCTTCTTCTCGTCATAAGGACAACAACCCGCGCAAAGGGTGCGCGGTTGTTCGAATCGGCCACCGCTCCCGGCTACCGGCAACGCGCCACCTGAAACGAGGCAAACATGCATTCCAGCTATCCGTCCGTCACCGGCCTCGGCCTCGTGCCCACCGTGATCGAACAGTCCGGCCGCGGCGAGCGCGCCTACGACATCTATTCGCGCCTGCTGCGCGAGCGCATCGTTTTTCTGGTCGGTCCGGTGAACGAACAGTCGGCCAGTCTGATCGTCGCTCAATTGCTGTTTCTGGAATCAGAGAATCCCGACAAGGATATTTCTTTTTACATCAATTCGCCGGGCGGCTCGGTGTATGACGGCCTCGCCATCTACGACACGATGCAGTTCATCAAGCCGGAGGTGTCGACCTTGTGCACCGGCTTTGCCGCCAGCATGGGCACGTTTTTGCTGACCGCCGGCCAGCGCGGCAAACGGTACGCGCTGCCGAACGCGCGCATCATGATTCACCAGCCGTCGGGCGGCAGCCAGGGCACCGCTGCCGACGTCGAAATCCAGGCGAAAGAGGTGCTCTACCAACGCGAACGTCTCAACGCGATGATGGCCGAGCGCACCGGGCGCAGTATCGAAGAGATCGTCCGCGATACCGACCGCGACAACTTCATGTCTGCCCAAGGCGCGAAGGCGTACGGTCTCGTCGACGAGGTGCTCGAAACACGAGCGGCGCTAAGCAATCCAGGAGATCCGGCTCGTCACCGTGACATGTAGCGCGGCAAGGCCGCACCGCCAGAAACGTCCTCGCCCCCGGGCGGCTTTTTGCCGGCCCTATCGGTGCGCCGGAAGCACAAAAGCTGATCACCTCCGCTGGAATCGCTATCATGGTCGCGATTCGTCGAATTCGACGATCGCTTCAATGGAGATATTCATGGCGTCATCCAACGAAACCGTCAGCATGGCGCTATTCTGCGACTTCGAAAACGTTGCGCTCGGCGTGCGCGACGCGAAGTACGACAAGTTCGACATCAAGCTGGTGCTCGAACGTCTGCTGCTCAAGGGCAGCATTGTCGTGAAGAAAGCGTATTGCGACTGGGACCGCTACAAGAGTTTCAAAGGCGCGATGCACGAGGCCAATTTCGAGTTGATCGAGATTCCGCACGTGCGCCAATCGGGCAAGAATTCCGCCGACATCCGGCTCGTGGTCGACGCGCTCGACCTCTGCTACACGAAATCGCACGTCAATACCTTCGTCATCATCAGTGGCGACTCGGACTTTTCACCGCTGGTGTCGAAGCTGCGCGAGAACAACAAGCAGGTGATCGGAGTCGGCGTGCAGCAATCCACCTCCGATCTGCTGATCGCGAACTGCGACGAGTTCTTCTTTTACGACGACCTCGTGCGCGAGAGTCAGCGCACGGTTGCCAAGCGCGAGTCGTCTCGCCCGCAACAGACCGCGCAGCAGACCGCCAAACGTACGCCCGACGAAGAAAAATCACGCAGCAAGGAAGACCTCGAAAAACGCCGCACCAAAGCGGTCGAGATCGCCGTGCAGACGTTCGACGCGCTCGCGTCCGAACGTGGCGACAGCGGGAAGATCTGGGCATCGGTACTGAAGAACGCGATCAAGCGCCGCAAGCCGGATTTCAACGAGACGTACTACGGCTTTCGCGCATTCGGCAATCTGCTGGAAGAAGCGCATGCGCGCGGGCTGCTCGAATTCGGCCGCGATGAGAAGTCGGGCGCGTACGTTTATCGGGGCGCGGCTGGAAATGCGGGTGCCGAAAACGTGAACGAGCCGGCCGAAGCGGGTGAGTCGGCAGAACAGATTGTTGAAGCACAGGTTGCCGAAACCGTGGTCGCCGAGTCGGGCGGCAAGCACGAGTCGCGGCGCCGAGGCCGCGGCAATCGCAAACCCGGTCGCGGCCAGCAGGAAGCAGTGCAGGAAGAGCGTGCGGCGGTTGAGCACAGCCGCCATGCACAGGCTCAAACTGACACGGCGCACACGCACGCGCCATTGGCCAGTGAAGCCGTTTTCGAACAGCCGGAAGCCACCTGGATAGAACCGGAGGCCTTTGCGGCTGAACCGGTCGCGGTAGCCGAAGAAGAGGCACAGGAAACGAGCGGCACCCAACCTGAGCGCCGCAAGGAACGCGCACCGCGCAAGACAGCCGCGAAGAAAACGAAGAAGGCAACACCGCGAAGGATCGACGAGGTACCGGAAATCGCGGCGCCTGCTGAAGCACCGGTGGCGTCGGTCGCCGAAGAAAAAGCGCCCGTGGCCGCCAAGAAGGCAGCGCGCAAAACCGCCCCACGCAGTCGCCGTCCGCGTAAGACAGCGGCAACGAGTGAGGTGGAATAAGCGTCTCACTTTGCGTGACGTGCACGGATTTCTTCCGGTACGCCCATAGCAATGTGAGTGCCGCCGCGCAAACTCCGCTCCAAACAAAAAGCCCCTGCTCGCAATGAACAGGGGCTTTTCCATTTCCCGTTCGTAACACCTACAGCAAACCAAACACCGCCACCCCATTCGTCGCGCCCACAAACACTTTGCCGCGCGCGATCATCGGCGTGATGAACTTGTTGCCCGCGCCCCATTGATCGCGCGCGCCCGCCTGATTGCTGTTGTACAACTCATGCGCAAGGTTGCCTGCGTCGTACGCATGCAAGGCACCCGTCGTGCCGTTTTCCGCCACCCAGACGATGCCGTTGCCCGAGCCATTGGCCGACACGGCCGGTGTCGCGCCGGGATAGGCAAACGTGGTTGGACTCTTTGACGATGCGGTGGTCGCGAGAAACGCACCGGAGATCGGCAGCGCCTTCAGGTTATCGTTCCAGCCGCCGTAATAGACCACACCGTTGTAATAAGCTGGCGACCCCCAGATGCCGCCCGCGAGTGTGCCGGTCAGCACCTGCCAGTTATTGTTCGCCGTGGGACTGAACTTACCCATCGAGTCGCGATCGACCACATAGATCAGATTGTCCTTGCCCGCCGCCACCGCCAGGTGTTTGACGACGCCGCCCGCGGTCGTCTGATCCGGCAACAGCATCACGCCGCCCGAACCGAAATCGTTGTCGGCATTTGCCTCGGCCACGACGTTATCCATGGCGAAGTAATCGGTGACCTGCAGGTTTCCTAAGGACAGCTTCATCAGCGAGTTGCCGAAGTCGCCGTCGACGGGAAAGCCCTGCGCATTCAGCGTGGTGCCGAACGTGCCGTTGCCGTCGACGACGTAAATCGAGGTGCCGTCCGACGCCATGCCTGAGCCGGCCATCCAGATCGATCCCTGGCTGCCGTTCGGTGCGACGTCGAACACGCTGGTCCGCTGCAACGTGTCGGCGCTATAGGCCATCAACCAGCCGGTGTAAGCACCCGACATGCAGTGCGCGGTCCAGCCCATATAGACGTTGCCGCCGACCAGCGTGAGCGCCGCGCGCACCGCGTGCAGCGACGGATTGAAGGTGATGGTGCCGTTGACGCTCCCCGCGCCGCTGCCGGGGAAGCTCGCCGCAATCTCCGTCGGCCCGCCAAGCACCTCTGCCCCAGTGGTCAGATCAAGCGCATGCAGCCGATGATGGTACGCACCGCTGCCGTCTTTGGTCATCGCCACGGCATACAGCACGCCATTCGCGCCGCGATTGCGGTCGATCACCGGCGTCGACGTAATGCCGATTTCCGGCGTGATGTCCTGGCAACCGCGGTCGTCGCTGGATGTCTCGCCGCTGCCGACCAACGAGACCTTCCACAATTGCGCGAAGGTGGTGGCGTCATACGCGTACACGCTATCGTGTTCGGTGGCGACGTAGACCACGTCGTGAGCGGTGCCGCCAATCGACAGACTCGTGACGAACAGCGGCTGCGCATCGACCTTGCCGTCCGCGGCGAAAAACGCGACTTTGCCGAAGCTCGCTGAATTCACGTTCGCGAGCGTCAGCGTCGTCTCGGCGAGCATCTGGCCCGTGCGGGCGAGATCGTTGTGATGCATCAGCACGTCGGTGGCGAAGGCCGCCGTTCCCATCGACGTGCCACCCGAACCGGTTGAGCCGGTGCCACCACTGCCGGTCGTCGAGCCGCCACCGGTGGTGCCGCTGCCGGCTGCCGAGCCCGTACCCGAAGAGCCACCCGAGCCGCCGCCGCAAGAAAGGAAGCAGCCGGCAACGAATGCAATCGCCAGCCACTCACACACGCGGGACCACACACTCGGATTGAACGTGCCGGTTTGCGGTCGCTGCATGGTCGCCTCGTTGGCACGATGTCCGGCTCACTCCGTACGTCGGGCTGCGTCGAACGGCGGAGTCAGAAACGGCGGATGCCGGCAGGGATGGAGTGGAGTTTGCGGGCTGTGCGGAACCGCCAGACAGGTGGCGTCTCTAGCCCTCCATCCAAACCTACGCCCTTTGCCGGGCGGCTTGCCGCCATCGTTTCGTGTCTTTCCGCCAGACATGACAAAAGCTTTACAGCAACAAGCTTGCCTGCTCACTGGTGCAAACGATTTGTTTCTGCGCAGCGAGGTTTCCGATCGACCTCAGTAATACGGGTAAGGCGCGTACATCACCGGAGGCGGCGCGACATACCTCGGCGGCGGCGCATAGTAGTACGGCTGAGGTGCGTAATAGACCGGCTGCGGCGCATAGTAGGCCGGTTGCGGCGGCTGCGAGATGGTGTTGCCTTTCGAGGTCATGCACTGCGCGTAGGCGGCGTCGTAGCGCGCTTGCAGGCCCGCCGCGGAATACTGCGCGCCATTCGCGCCGTTCGCGCCGCCGATCAGCAACCCGCTGCCCGCGCCGATCGCCGCGCCGGCGCCCGCATTGCCCGCCGCCGCACCGATCAGTGCGCCGACCGCCGCGCCGCCAAGCGTGCCCAGCGCGGCGCTGTTCACGCTGTTCGTGGTCGCCGCCTGGGCAGCCGCGTTCGGGTCCGTCGAGCGGTTCGCGTAGTCGCGGCATGCGTAGTCGTCCTGCTGGAACTGCCCGAGCGGCTCGCCGCTGCGCGGCAGCGCGACCACGCTTGGGCCGCTCGGCGGCAAGACCGCGCAACCGCCGAGCGCGAGCGCAACGACGGCGGCCGGTAGAGCGAGGCTTATCGACTTGGTGCTGGAGATCATGTTCGTGCGCTTCAAAGACATTGGAATTCAAACGTTATGCCAATCTGTATCGTCCTTGGTTACGAGATCGTTACAGATTTTTTTTCGCTTACATTCTCGCCCGCGTCCGCGCGGCACGGTCTCGCCCACCGGCGGAGGGCGCGGTCATCGGCATCGGCATCGGCATCGGCATCGGCAGATGTCCACGGATTCCGATACGACTGGGGCCGCATCGACACAGCCTTGATCGAACGCGCGCAAGGTCTGATGCGCAACGCTGACGAAGCTTGCCGGCAGCAAGGAATATGCAGTAACCGTTAAGTAACAATGGATATGAATGACGAAATATTTGACGCGCAAATGCGACGGCGTAGAAACGTGCAAACTTCATCTGTCGACCGCCGTGCACGAGCCGGCCTTCTGTTGAGGGCGCACGGCGTCGCCAAAATTTGCGACTAAAAAGCAGAAAGCCCTCACGAAGGAGGGCTTTCTGTTTTACTACCGTCTCCAGACTTCATTGCAGCGATCCGCTCAGATCTCCAGTTTCGTTGGATATCCGAACTATCTTGTCACGCTGCAACCGGCAAACTCACGCGAAGTTCTTCGACGCGAATGCCCAGTTGACGATGTTCCAGTACGCTTCAACGAACTTCGGACGCGCATTGCGGTAGTCGATGTAGTACGCGTGTTCCCACACGTCGATCGTCAGCAGTGCCTTCGCGTCCGTGGTCAGCGGCGTAGCCGCGTTGCTCGTCGACACCAGGTCGAGCGAACCGTCAGCCTTCTTCACCAGCCATGCCCAGCCCGAGCCGAACGTGCCGACTGCGGTCTTGGCGAATTCTTCCTTGAACTTCTCGAACGAACCCCACTTGGTGTTGATCGCGTCGGCCAATGCACCGGTCGGTGCACCGCCACCTTGCGGCGACAGGCTGTTCCAGAAGAACGTGTGGTTCCACACCTGAGCAGCGTTGTTAAAGATGCCGCCCGATGCCTTCTTGACGATCTCTTCGAGCGACAGGTTCTCGAACTCCGTGCCCTTGATCAGATTGTTCAGGTTGGTCACATAGGTCTGGTGGTGCTTGCCGTAGTGATACTCAAGCGTCTCTTCCGACATGTTCGGAACGAGTGCGTTTTTTGCAAACGGCAGCGGCGGGAGCGTATGTTCCATGGTGCTTTCCTTGTGTCTGTATCTGTTGTGGGGGAGTCTGCGGATAACGCTTTAGAGCACTCGATTGTAGGCGAGTTGGAATAACCCCGCAAACCAACGGACTTTATGCCCGGCATCGACGAACATGCCGCACACATAGCGTAATTAGTGCATTCGCACGGGGCGTGCCCGACCTTGGCGACGGTCAAAAATGCGCTTTTGCGTGCCGTCGGCGAAGTGTCAGAAACCGTCGGTCAAGCGCGGTTGCACGTCGGCGAGGGCAATGTCCGCCGCGCCTTCGGCGAGATGCACCGTGAGGCGCCGCCCCGGCTTCAGCGACGACGGCGAGCGCACCGCGCGGCCGCTCTGTGCGTCGAGCACGGCAGCATAGCCGCGCTCCAGCGTGCGCTGCGGGCTCAGTACTTCGAGCCGGGCAGCGAGCGTGTCGATACGCGCGGACTGACGTTCATGCTGGCGTAACAATGCTGCGTCCAGACGCTGTGAGAGCATGCCGAGCTTTGCCTGATGCGCGGCGAGATCCGGCCGCCAGCGCTGCCAGCGCATCTGCAGCAGAGAAAACCGCGCTCGGGCGTCACGCACGGGACGCGCGCCCGCCGATGCCAGCCGCACGCTCAATTGCTGCAAATGCGTGCGCTGCCGCGCGAGCCGCTCGGCGGGCGACACGAGCCGGCGTGCGAGCCAGTCGAGTTGTTGGGCGCGCCGCTCCATCATGCGGCCGAAGCCACGAGCGAGCGTCGCATGCCGATGATCGAGCTCGCGCAGCAACAGCACGCGCTGCGGGCTGACGAGTTCGGCGGCACCGGTGGGCGTCGGTGCGCGCACGTCGGCGGCGAAGTCGGCGATCGTGAAATCGGTTTCGTGACCCACGCCGCTCACCACCGGTATCGCGCTTTCGGCGATCGCGCGCGCCAGCACTTCCTCGTTGAACGCCCACAAGTCTTCAATCGAGCCGCCGCCGCGGCACACGATCAGCACGTCGACTTCGCGCCGCGCGCTGGCAGCATCGACCATGGCCGCTACTTTGGCGCTGGCGCCCACGCCCTGCACCGGTGCCGGGTAGACGATCACCGGAATATGTGGGGCGCGGCGCGACAAGGTGGTCAGGACGTCACGCAATGCAGCGGCCTGCAACGACGTCACGATACCGATCGCCCGCGGATGGGCCGGCAAAGCGCGTTTGCGTTCGGCGGCAAAGAGACCCTCGGCTTCGAGCTGCGCCTTCAGCCTGAGAAAGGCTTCGTAAAGACGCCCCTGCCCCGTGCGGCGCACCGCTTCCACATTCAGTTGCAGCTCGCCGCGCGGCTCGTACATCGTCACCAGCGCGCGCACTTCGATGCGATCGCCTTCGCGCGGCGTGAACTCGGCGTATTGCGCGCGACCGCGGAACATCACGCAGCGCATCTGTGCCTGCGCGTCCTTGATCGAGAAATACCAATGGCCGCTCGCGGCACGCGTGAAGTTCGACACTTCCCCGGACACCCAGACGAGCGGAAACGAGCGTTCGAGCATCGTGCCAATGGCACGGTTGAGCGCGGAAACGGGGACGACAACTTCACCGCCGGGCGTAGCCGACGAGGAAAAAGGGCTTTCGGGATTCATGCGAGGAATATCGGTGACTGGCCGGACAGACGATAGACCGAGTGGCCATCGGCGTCCAGCACAGCAGACGAATTGTTAAAAGTGTCCACATGTCGGGAGCCGTTAGACGAATGCCGCCAGATCGCCCGCCAGGTCGCGTGAATTGGAAGCATGTCTTTGATTTATATGGATTTTGCATCTCGTTAAAGAGAACGATTGCCGATACGGAGCGCTCGGCGCGGCCCTCTCAGACCGTTGATGGGCAGGTTCTCCACAAAGTTATCCACAGGCTGTGAGCATCGTTCGGAGCCGTGACTTGCCGTGCGGCGCAAGGCGCGCGACTTGCCGGGCGGGACTTGCGCGCGCTAGAGTGGCGGGTTCGACGGTATGTTGAACGTCCACCACGCTCGCCATGACGGCCCATTGACTGCACACTGCGCGAGCGCAGCGGATGCAGCCGCTGCCTGACCTTTTCGCTTCACTTTTCGACTGTCCGGAGAACCGCGTTGATGCTTGCACCGCGTATTGCGCCTGGCGCTTCCATGCCGCCGTCCCGGCCCCTTTCGCCCGTCCCTGTGGCTTGCCGATGAGCGGACTGAGCGACCGTCTCGAAGCACGCATCGCGCGCGAGTGGCAGCAGCGTGGACCGCTTGCCTGGGCGCTGACGCCCTTCGCGTGCGTGTTTGGCGCGTTTGCCGCCGCGCGCCGCGCCGCTTTCTCGTTCGGCTGGCTAAAATCCGTGCGCATTGGCGTGCCGGTGGTGGTGGTCGGCAACGTGACAGTTGGCGGCACCGGCAAGACGCCGACCGTCATCGCCCTGGTCGAAGCCTTGCGCGCCGCCGGCTTTAAGCCCGGCGTGGTGTCGCGTGGCTATGGCGTGCGCGTCAAAGGACCGACGCCGGTTCTCGCGACGTCGGCGGCAAGCGTTGGCGGCGACGAACCGCTGCTGATTGCGCGCCGCACCGGCGCGCCAGTGTGGGTCTGCCCGGATCGCGTCGCGGCCGCGCAGGCGCTGTGCACCGCGCATCGCGAAGTCGACGTGATCGTCAGCGACGACGGCTTGCAGCACTACCGTCTCGAGCGCGACGCCGAACTGGTGGTCTTCGATCACCGGCTCGGCGGCAATGGTTTTCTGCTGCCGGCCGGTCCGTTGCGCGAGCCGCTGTCGCGCCGCCGCGATGCGACGCTGATCAACGACCCGTACGCCCGCACGCTGCCCGCATGGCCGAATACGTTCGCGCTGCAACTCGCGCCCGCCGACGCCTGGCATCTCGACAACCCCGGTCTGCGCCGCCCACTCGCGCAATTCAGCGGCGAGCGCGTGCTGGCCGCGGCCGGCATCGGAGCGCCGGAGCGTTTTTTCGCGACGCTGCGCGCGGCTGGCCTCTCGCCCGCCACCCGCGCCTTGCCGGATCACTACGCGTTCGAACGCAATCCTTTTGCGGACGTCGACGCGGACGCCATCCTGATAACTGAAAAGGATGCGGTAAAATTAGGGTCCTGGCACGACGCGCGCATCTGGGTTGTCCCTGTCGAAGCCGCGCTCGATCATCGCCTCATTGCATTAGTTGTGGAGAAAGTCCGTGGACGCTCGCCTGCTTGAAATTCTCGTCTGCCCGATCTGCAAGGGCCCGCTCAGCTACGACCGTTCTGCGCAGGAACTGATCTGCAACGCGGACAAACTTGCCTATCCGATCCGCGACGGCATTCCCGTGATGCTGGTCGACGAAGCACGGCAGACCGTGGAAGGCACGCCGGTCGATCTGAATCCGGGTTCTGTGGCCTGAGTCAGCTTTTGCCCGACGCGGGGCGGGTGCGGCGCGAGACCATCCAGCGCGCCGTGCGTGTCTGATCAGCAATTGCCGCATTTGCCGTCTTGTTTGCCGTCTTTCCCATCAGCGCCCGCACTGCACTTGCGAGCGCATTCTTCCGGTTTCATCGCCGCTCGTCCTTCCGATGACCAACGCTAACGCCACCACTCCCCCGTTCATCGCCGTCGTGCCGGCCCGGCTCGCCTCGACGCGTCTGCCCAACAAGCCGCTCGCCGACATCGGCGGCAAGCCGATGGTGGTGCGGGTCGCCGAACGCGCGCGCGAATCCGGCGCGCAGCAGGTGCTGATCGCCTCCGACGCGCAAGCGGTGCTGGATGTGGCCCGCGAGCACGGTTTCGAAGCCGTGCTGACGCGCGCCGATCATCCGTCGGGTACCGACCGTCTCGCGGAAGTAGCGGCGCAGTTCGGTTGGAGCGACGAGACGATCGTGGTAAACGTTCAGGGCGACGAGCCGCTAATCGACCCGGCGCTCGTGTGCGGCGTGGCGTCGCACCTGGCTTCGAGCCATGGTTGCGCGATCGCCACCGCTGCACATCCGATCACCGACCCAGCGGAAATTTTCAATCCGAACGTCGTCAAGGTCGTGCTCGACGCGCGCGACGTCGCGCTGTATTTCTCGCGCGCGCCGATTCCGTGGGCACGCGACGCATATCAGCCGCATTGGCCCGACGTGGCGTCGATGCCCACACCGCCGGCGCCCGCAGTCGTCCACCGGCATATCGGCCTATACGCGTATCGCGCCGGATTCCTGCGCTCGTATCCGGGGCTCGCGATCTCGCCGATCGAGCAGGTCGAAGCGCTCGAACAACTGCGCGCGATGTGGCATGGTGAGCGAATCGCGGTGCTCGTCACGCAGAATGCGCCGCTGCCCGGCGTCGACACGCCCGCCGATCTCGCGCGCGTACAGGCTTTATTCGGGGCTTGAGCGGAAAAACCCATGGCATAATCGGACGGTTGTGCGCGCCTCCCGTTAAACGCGAGAGTCAGGGTTTGCCCCGGTCGCACCGTTGTGGTCTTGCAGCGCCGTCGTGTTCGACGTGCTGCGCGAGACGCGAAACGGCAGCCGATGCGGGTCCCTCGACGAATCGCGGGATGGCTGCCGCGTCACCAAAGAATTCACATAGATCTGGAGATATCACATGCGTTTGATCCTTTTGGGTGCGCCCGGCGCGGGCAAGGGCACTCAGGCAAACTTCATCAAGGAAAAATTCGGCATTCCGCAAATTTCCACCGGTGACATGCTGCGCGCCGCCGTCAAGGCAGGCACGCCGCTCGGCCTTGAAGCCAAGCGTTTCATGGATGCCGGCGAACTGGTCACGGACGAGTTGATCATCAATCTGGTGAAGGAACGCCTGCAGCAGCCGGATTGCGCGAACGGTTATCTGTTCGACGGTTTTCCGCGCACCATTCCGCAAGCTGAAGCCATGAAGCAGGCAGGCGTCGCGATCGACTACGTGCTGGAAATCGACGTGCCGTTCGAAGAGATCATCGTGCGTATGAGCGGCCGCCGCTCGCACGCCGCGTCGGGCCGTACGTACCACGTCAAGTTCAACCCGCCGAAGGTTGAAGGGGTGGACGACGTGACGGGCGAACCGCTGATCCAGCGCGACGACGACAAGGAAGAAACGGTCAAGAAGCGCCTCGACGTGTACGTTGCGCAAACCAAGCCGCTGATCGAGTACTACAACAACTGGGCGCAAAACGGCGACCCGGCGACCTCGCTGACGGCACCGCAATATCGCCGCATTTCGGGCCTCGGCTCGGTCGACGAAATTCGCAACCGCGCGTTCGATGCGTTGAAGTAATCGCACAACTGCGGTTGTCGGTCGAAAAACCCGCCCATTCCGGCGGGTTTTTTTATTGCACGCGGTGTGGCGCGGTGTTCACGCCTCTTAGGTCTCCGTCGTCCGCCATGCCTCGCATTGATTAGCCATCCGTAGCAGTTCAGCGGCACTATCGGTCTTCGACAGAGCCCCTACCCGGCCGGCACCCCCGCCGCTCTGCTTTCCGCATTGCAGCATAGCCGTTACAATCGATCATCGAAAAGATATTCGATCGAGACATTACTGAACTGAAGCAAAGGAGAAGACATGGAGATTCGTGACAACGTATTCCTGATCACCGGTGGTGCATCGGGCCTCGGCGCGGCCACGGCGCGCCTTTTCGTCGAGAACGGCGGCAAGGTGGTGCTGGCCGATCTGAATCAGGATGCCGGTGAGGCGCTCGCGAAGGAACTTGGCGGCGTGTTCGTCAAGTGCGACGTGAGCCGCGAAGACGACGCCACGCAAGCGGTCGAAGCCGCCACGAAGCTCGGCACGCTGCGCGGCCTCGTCAATTGCGCGGGCGTTGCGCCCGCCATCAAGACGGTCGGCAAAGACGGCCCGCATCCTCTCGAGTCGTTCGCTCGCACCATCTCCATCAATCTGATCGGCACCTTTAACATGATCCGGCTCGCCGCCGCGGCCATGTCGAAGAACGAACCGAATGCGAATGGCGAACGTGGCGTGATCATCAACACGGCATCGGTGGCCGCGTTTGACGGCCAGATCGGCCAGGCCGCGTATGCTGCGTCCAAAAGCGGCGTGGTTGGCATGACGCTGCCGATCGCACGCGACCTGTCGCGCAACGCGATCCGCGTGATGACGATTGCCCCGGGCATCTTCGAAACGCCGATGCTGCTCGGCATGCCGCAGGAAGTGCAGGATGCGCTCGGCGCGATGGTGCCGTTCCCGCCGCGTCTCGGCAAACCGGCCGAGTATGCGATGCTGGCCAAGCAGATCTTCGACAATCCGATGCTCAACGGCGAAGTGATTCGTCTGGACGGCGCGATCCGGATGCAGCCGAAGTAATGATGTACCCAGCGCGCCGCTTTATGCGGCCGCGCCTATGAAAAACGCCTGCACCGCATGAGTCACATGCGTCACGTGCAGGCGTTTTATTTTGTTTTGACCGGTCGGCCGGAAAGCGGCTCTTAGTCGCGGTCGTCGTACTGGGTGCGTTGACGCAGTTCGTGCAACTGCGACTCCACCACCGTCGCGTCCTCCGCATCCGGCCGGTCGCCGAGATATCGTTCGAGGTCTTCGAGCGCTGGGCGCAGATAATCGAGCCGCGCGTAGGCGAAACCGCGATCGCGCACCTCCTCGATACTGTCCGGCAGCAGGATCACCAGACGCTGCTGCACCGCCAGCAGACGCTGCCAGCGCTCCGTCTGAAGATAAGTGGACTTCAGATTGCGCAGCATGCGAGCGATAATCTCGCGGCGCGTGGCCGGTTGCAGCAAGATGCGCAGCGCTCTGCTCACCGACTCACCCGCCGACGCCACATACGGCTCCAGCATGTCCACCATCTGCGATTCGGACAGCGAATGTCCGCTGGTCGGATCGAGCATCACGTCGCCGTCCGGCGTCGTGACGCGCAACAGGAAGTGACCCGGAAACGACACGCCGCGCGCCGGAATGCCGATCTGCTCGGCCATCTCCAGATACAGCACCGCCAGCGAAATCGGAATGCCGCGGCGCCGCTTGAGCACCACATTCAGATGGCTGTTGTCGGGATCGTAATAATCGTTGAGGTTGCTGGCGAAACCCAGCTCGCGGAAGAAAAAACGGTTGAGAATGCCGACCTTCTGCCTGATGTCGGCGTCGTCCGGCATGCGGCGCTGCAAACGCAAAACCAGCTCGTCGATCTCAGCCAGCGTGCCTTGCAAATCGAGATCGGGATAAGCGTCCTGCGCGAGCGAGAGCGCCGCCTCGGTCAGCGGCAGGCTGTCATCTTCGGCAACCAGCGTACTGAAATAGTCGAGAACTCGCGTCATCGTGATCACTTCACTCGCCTTTTGAAATACGCGTACTTGAAGCCCATCAGCCAAAGCATACCGAAATATAGCGCGGCGAACAGAACCAGGCACGCCCCCAGCAACACGATGCGGTCGACCGGCCGGTTATGCATGCCGATCCAGTCGAAGCTGATCGCGAGCCAATGCATCGTGCCCGCCAGCACCAGACAGGCGCCGAACAACTGCACGAAGAACTTCAACCAGCCGTTCGACGGCATGTAGATGCCGCGCTTGCGCAAGCCGAGGAACAGGAACAGCGCATTGACGCACGCGCCGAGCCCGACGCTCAGCGTGAGACCCGCATGCGCGAAGATCGGCACGAACAGATAGTTGCTCATCTGCGTGACGATCAGCACGCCGATGCCGATCTTCACCGGCGTTTTGATGTCCTGTTTCGCGTAAAAACCGGGCGCAAGGATCTTGATGAGAATCAGGCCGATCAGGCCGATGCCGTAGGCCGACAGCGCACGGCCAACCATGACCACCGAGTTGCCGTCGAACTTACCGTAGTGAAACAGCGTCGCGGTGAGCGGCTGAGCGAAGAAGAACAGCGCGACGGCGCTTGGCGCGGCCAGCAGGAAGGTAACGCGCAGCCCCCAGTCGAGCAGCGACGAATACTCATGCGGATCGGCGTCCACGTGCGCCTTCGAGAGGCTCGGCAGCAGGATCGTGCCGAGCGCGACACCGAGCAGCGCGGTCGGAAACTCCATCAGCCGGTCGGCGTAATTGATCCAGGAGACGGCGCCCGGGCCGATGCGCGACGCAATATTGGTGTTGATGATCAGGCTGATCTGCGCGACCGACACGGCGAACATCGCCGGCACCATCTTGGATAGCACCCGCTTCACACCGCGGTGCGCGAGCGCCTTCAGCGGATTCAGGCCAATGCGCGGCAGCATGTCGATCTTCTTCAGACCCGGCAGTTGCACGATGAATTGCAGCACGCCGCCGGCGATCACCGCCCACGCGAGCGCGTAAACCGGCGTTTGCAGGCGCGGCGCGACAAACACCGCCGCGACGATGAAGGCGACGTTCAGCAGGACCGGCGCGAACGCGGGCAGCGAAAAGTTCTTGTACGTATTCAGCACGCCCGACGCCAGCGACGTCAGCGAGATGAAAATGATGTACGGGAACATGATGCGCGTCATCGTGACCGCGAGCGCATACGCCTGGCCTTCATGCGCGAGCCCTGACGCGACGATGAACACCACGCCCGACGCCCCCACCACGCCGATCAGCGAGAGAATCGCGAGCGCCCAGGCAAGTACCGTCGAGGTTGCGTCGACGAGCGCCTTGGTGGCGTCGTGTCCTTGCTGGTTCTTGAATTCGGCCAGAATCGGCACGAAGGCTTGCGAGAACGCACCCTCGGCGGAAATGCGGCGCAGCAGGTTCGGAATACGGAAGGCGACGTAAAACGCGTCAGTATATTGACTGGCGCCGAACGCGCGGGCGATCAGCGTTTCGCGGGCCAGTCCGGTCACGCGCGACAGCAGCGTGAAGCCGCTGACCGTCAGCAGGGCTCGGAATAGATTCATGGGGCGCTTATTATACGGGTGCCGCAGGTGCGGACGACGAGCCGGAACGCGAATCGGACCGATTTGCGCCGCAGACGTTCGGTCGAATGAGCGGATCGGGTTGTTTTTTTGTTGCTTGCCGCGGGCTCCTCGAGCCACACCCTCGCCGCCCGCTTGCCCATTGCGACGGCGTCGAGACGTTCGTGAACCGCCGAAACTCGCCAAAACTAACAGAATCCCCGGCGATACGCGCCGACCCAGGATCTCGGAATTGGCGATTCCTCGTTGCCACGTGCCTGATTTTGTTGCTATAATCGCCGGTTTCGAAGCTCGCTCAATTTTCGGACGGGTTTTCGATGAGGTTCGGGCACGCAGTAGGCAGCGTCGCTCCAGCAGCGCGCAAGCCGTATTGAGGCGCCGACCAGCCTCGAAATACACCGGAACACGGGCCCGCCTTCGCGTAGTCCGATCGATTTTTCGAATTATTTCGACACTTTTGCGCTCTTGGGCAATCGCTTCCAAGAGTTCGATCTAAAAGCAGCACCTCACCATTTGAAGGTCAGGTACTGGAAACAGGAACAGGATAAGGAACCGTCATGGCTAACTCCGCACAAGCACGCAAGCGCGCCCGCCAGGCCGCCAAGGCAAACTCGCACAACTCGGCACTGCGCTCGAAGTTCCGCACGGCTATCAAGGCTGTCCGCAAGGCAATCGAAGCAGGCGACAAGGCTAAGGCCGTCGAGATCTTCCAGGCATCGTCGAAGACCATCGACATCATCGCCGACAAGAAAATCGTTCACAAGAACAAGGCAGCTCGCAACAAGAGCCGTCTGGCTGCAGCCCTCAAGGGTCTGCAAGCACCCGCAGCGCAGTAAATTCGGTCAGCCCGCTTCGGTGGGCTACCTCCTGTTTCCGCTGCTACAGAAAGGCTCGCTTCGGCGGGCTTTTTTGCTTGGCGCCGACGGAACCGGATACTGACTCACGCTTGCTCGCGAATCAGTTGGCTGCACATCGAAGCCACCGCATTGGAGCCGCCCGCCTTGAAGCCATTGCTCCAGGCGCAAAAAAACCCGCTACTGGCGGGTTTTTCTTCTGGCGATCCGGCCCGGCAAGTTCGCGCTAGATCACATGCCTCTTCTCTTGCGGCGTAGCGTGCTCAAGTTCCAACTCGCACGCCTCGGTCACGAGAAGGTCATTGTCTTTCGCGAAGTTCAGGACGAAATCGAAGGCCATCGGCTCGATGTCGCGCAAGCGCGAATCGAGAATCACGCATTTGAGGTCGCCGATCATGGTGGGCCGGACGTACAGCGAGTATTGCAGGTAAGCATTCGGCCCCTTGCCGCGCGGGCTGGGACCAAAGCACGCCATGACACCTGCGAGCCGCTCCGACCAGTCACTCGGCCGAAACTTTTTTCCGGTCGACGTGATGCCCTGAATGAAATATTCGGTTGGAGCTGCTTCGGCCATGTAGGAATACCTGTGTGACTGCCCAGCGGGATGACGGCAAAGCTGACTGCAAAGCGGCTTTGAGATGCCTGAACACGTTGGCCACGCCTGAATGGCGAGCTGCGCCGCCAGAAACCACGAAGGGCCAGATAAGCCGCCTCGGCGCTCATCTTGACGGCGCACCGCGAGGAAACTTTCCGGAGTGCGCGAGCCGTGTCCCGCAAGCTTAATACCGGCCTGCTGGGCTTAGGGATAACCGGTAGATTATAGCGCAGCGGACCTTTTTCCGCACCGCACACAAGCCTCGTTTGACGGTTGCGAAAGGCTTTCAGACAGCTTGCCTGGCCTTTTGGCCGACTCGTCAAACGGGGCGAAATCCTTTATGCTGCATTGAGTTACCACAAACGACGGCGGCGCCGTCCGGCAATCCTGCCGGGTGAGACCGCCGTATTTGTTTCATGACCGCCAAGAAAATTCGCCACTACCTGCAGTTCAAGGATTTCTCGCTGGAAGACTACGAGTACGTGCTGGAACGCGCGCGCATTCTGAAACGCAAATTCAAGAACTACGAGACCTACCACCCCCTGCACGACCGCACGCTGGCGATGATCTTCGAGAAAAACTCGACGCGCACGCGCCTGTCGTTCGAAGCCGGCATCTTCCAGTTGGGCGGTCACGCCGTCTTCATGAGCACGCGCGACACTCAGCTCGGGCGCGGCGAACCGATCGAAGACGCCGCGCAAGTGATCTCGCGCATGGTCGACATCATCATGATCCGCACGTTCGGCCAGGACATTCTCACGCGCTTTGCCGAGAATTCGCGCGTGCCGGTGATCAATGGGCTGACCAACGAATATCACCCGTGCCAGGTGCTGGCGGACATCTTCACGTATTTCGAACATCGCGGTCCGATTCGCGACAAGACGGTCGCGTGGGTCGGCGATGCGAACAACATGCTGTACACGTGGATCGAAGCCGCCCAGATTCTCGGTTTCAAGCTGCGCCTGTCCACGCCGCCGGGCTACAAGCTCGACCACGCCATGGTCGCGGCTGAAAGCGCCCCGTTCTATCAGGAATTCGACGACCCGAACGAGGCCTGCACGGGCGCCGATCTGGTCACCACAGACGTATGGACCAGCATGGGCTTCGAGGCAGAAAACGAAGCCCGCAAGAAAGCCTTTGCGGACTGGTGCGTAGACGCCGACATGATGGCGCGTGCCAATTCTGACGCACTGTTCATGCACTGCCTGCCCGCCCACCGCGGCGAGGAAGTCAGCGCGGAAGTGATCGACGGCCCGCAAAGCGTCGTGTGGGACGAAGCGGAAAATCGTCTGCACGTGCAAAAGGCGTTGATGGAATATCTGCTGCTCGGCAAGCTGAATCACTAAACGAGCCTTTTTCACCCTCTGCAGCATCTGCGTGAAGCGTGACGGGGCCTTGAATACGAGGCAAGGCATCCACGTTTAGCGCCACGCATCGAGCCGGCGTCCACGGTTGCAGGCGGAACCGGCTCACCCACCGCACCGCTCCAAAAACGCGGGCACGCGGCGGTTTAGTGTCAAAATAGTGGTTTTCCGCGCTCCGGAACCGCCGGCGCGCCTTGTTTTCCAGCTTTCTCCAGCTACGAGTTCACCATGAGCGATATCAAGAAAGTCGTGCTCGCCTATTCGGGCGGCCTCGACACCTCCGTCATCCTGAAGTGGTTGCAGGACAATTACGACGCCGAAGTCGTCACGTTTACGGCCGACATCGGCCAAGGCGAAGAGCTGGAACCGGCGCGCAAGAAGGCCCTGCAACTCGGCATCAAGCAGGACAACATCTTCATCGAAGACCTGCGCGAAGAATTCGTGCGCGACTACGTGTTCCCGATGTTCCGCGCCAACACGATCTATGAAGGCGAATACCTGCTGGGCACGTCGATCGCACGTCCGCTGATCGCCAAGCGTCAGATCGAAATCGCCCGCGCCACCGGCGCGCAAGCGGTCTCGCACGGCGCAACCGGCAAGGGCAACGACCAGGTTCGCTTCGAACTCGGTTACTACGCGCTGGAACCGGGCATCAAGGTGATCGCACCGTGGCGCGAATGGGACCTGCTGTCGCGCGAAAAGCTGCTTGCCTACGCTGAAAAGGCCGGCATTCCGATCGAAATGAAGCACAAGCAAGGTGGCGCGCCGTATTCGATGGACGCGAACCTGCTGCACATCTCGTTCGAAGGCCGTCACCTGGAAGATCCGAAGGCCGAGGCCGAAGCCGATATGTGGCGTTGGACGGTGTCGCCGGAACAGGCGCCCGACCAGGCTGAATACCTCGACATCGAGTACGAGCACGGCGACCCGGTCGCGATCAACGGCAAGCGTCTGTCGCCGGCTGAAATGCTGACCGAGCTGAACCGCCTGGGCGGCAAGCACGGCATCGGCCGTCTGGATCTGGTCGAAAACCGTTACGTCGGCATGAAGTCGCGCGGCTGCTATGAAACGCCGGGCGGCACGATCATGCTGAAGGCGCACCGTGGTATCGAGTCGATCACGCTCGACCGCGAAGTGGCCCACCTGAAAGACGATCTGATGGCCCGTTACGCATCGCTGATTTACAACGGCTACTGGTGGAGCCCGGAGCGTCGCGCAATCCAAGTGCTGATCGACCATACGCAAGAGAAGGTCAACGGCTGGGTGCGTGTGAAGCTGTACAAGGGCAGCGTCTCGGTTGTCGCGCGCGATTCGAAGGAAACGCTGTTCGACAAGACGATCGCTACGTTCGACGACGACGGCGGTGCGTACAACCAGGCCGACGCTGGCGGGTTCATCAAGCTGAACGCGCTGCGTATGCGGATTGCGGAAAACGCGCGTCGTCAGCGCGACTAAGCGTTAGCATTGGTGAGGGCTAACTTCGCGTTTGCGAAGTTAAGCGCCGAGAAGCGCAGCCGAAGCCGAAGCTCAGATGCAAAAAAGGCGCCGGGAGGAAACTCCCGGCGCCTTTTTCATTGCTGCATGCCACTCACGCAATCACAAGCAAACCGGCTCCGCTTCCAGTTCAACTCCAAATCGCGCCAGCACATCGCGCTGAACCGCCTTTGCGAGCGCCAACACCTCGGCGCCGCTCGCCCCGCCGCGATTGACCAGCACCAGCGCCTGCCGTTCATGCACGGCCGCCGCACCCATCGCGCGGCCTTTCCAGCCACATCGATCGATCAACCAGCCCGCCGCGAGCTTCACCCGGCCGTCCGGCTGCGGGTAAGACACAAGCTCGGGCTCCTTGACCTTCAGCGCTTCGAACTGCGTGGCTTCGACGACCGGATTCTTGAAGAAACTCCCGGCGTTACCCAACTGAAGCGGATCGGGCAGCTTGGCGCGCCGCACCGCGACTACCGCGTCGAAAATCGCCTGCGCGCTCGGCGCGGCGGCATCGGCACGGCCACCGGCAGCCAGTTCACGCGCGATATCCGCATAGCCGGCGCGCGGCTGCCAAACCTTCGGCAAACGGAAAGTGACCGACGTGATGACAAACCGGTCGCGCCCTTCCCGCTTAAAAAAACTGTCGCGGTAACCGAATCGGCACGCCTTTGCATCGAGTTCGACGACGGCGCCCGTTTCCAGTTCAACCGCCCGCAGCGACGCAAAGCGCTCGCACATCTCCAGCCCATATGCGCCGATGTTCTGAATCGGCGCTGCGCCCACCGTGCCCGGAATCAGCGCAAGGTTCTCCAGCCCAGGCAGCCCTTGCGTCAAAGTCCACGCGACAAAGTCATGCCATGGCTCGCCGGCTGCCGCCTCGACGTACCATGCATCATCATCCTCGCGCACGACGCGGCAGCCTTGCAGCGCCACCAGCAGCACCAGTCCGGCGAAGTCGCCCGTCAGCACGACATTGCTGCCGCCGCCCAGCACCAGCCGCGGCAAGCCGGCAGCACGCGGATCGCGCACCGCGGCCATCAGTTGCGCTTCGTGCTCGATCCGGCACGCAAACTGCGCGCGAACATCGAAACCGAAGGTGTTATGCGCCTTCAGAGGATAGCCAGCAATGAACGCGGCGGAGTCGGATCGGGACATCGGAATGAGAAGAATGGAACGGCCAGCTAAACGACATCGGGCCCCGGCCGCACGACAATGCGCGGCGGCCTTAGGCAAAAGGGAGTGGCGTCGGTAAAATGACGTCCGGTCCGTGATTATAGCGAGTGCCCCGTGAGCAGCCGACCGGCCGCGCCACGCACCGCAGCACTATTGGGAGAAAACAATGCCATCGTTTGACGTCGTCTGCGAAGCAGACATGATCGAAGTCAAGAACGCGATCGAGCAGTCCAACAAGGAAATTTCAACCCGCTTCGACTTCAAAGGGTCGGACGCGCGCGTCGAGCACAAGGAAAGCGAAATCACCGCCTACGCCGACGACGACTTCAAGCTCGGCCAGGTGAAAGACGTCCTGCTGTCGAAAATGGCCAAGCGCAATGTGGACGTGCGCTTCCTCGACTACGGCAAGATCGAGAAGATCGGCGGCGACAAGGTCAAGCAGATCATCAAGATCAAGAAAGGGGTATCCGGCGATCTGTCGAAGAAAATCGTGCGTCTCGTGAAGGACAGCAAGATCAAGGTCCAGGCGAGCATTCAGGGCGACGCGGTGCGTATCACCGGCGGCAAGCGCGATGATCTGCAAAGCGTGATCGCGATGCTGCGCAAGGACGTGACTGACACTCCGCTCGACTTCAATAACTTCCGCGACTGAACGCGCGTCGCGCTCAAGGCCGAGCACGTATCGCCCCTCGGCAATGGGCGTGCGTTGAGGCTCGGCAATGGGCCGCGTGGAAACTTAGCGCCCGACTCAGCACCCGTACGGGTTGTATGCGCTCAGCACATAGCCCTTGCGCCTTCAGTGCGTATTTCGTGAAGGCACTCCGGCATGCCGGCTAACACCCGGCCGCCGTACCCCGCCCAAGTTCGAGGTTCGTTACCACCCGCCGCGCTAGGCCGTTGCGTCGGGTTTCTTCTTGGCGCCGATGCGGCTTTCCTGGCCGCGCATCAATTTGGCGATGTTGCCGCGGTGGCGCCAGACCAGCAGCGAACTCATCACGACAATCGCCAGCGCGATGATATGCGGCCCGAACAGAAAGCCGTCGAAGATCGGTGCGAACACCGCCGCGGCCAGTGCCGCCAGCGAAGAATAGCGCGTGAAGAACGCCACGATCAGCCACGTCAGCAAGGTGGCCACGCCAAGGATCGGGTTGATCGCGAGCAGCACGCCCGCCGCGGTCGCCACGCCCTTGCCGCCCTTGAAGCGGAAGAAGATCGGATACAGGTGGCCGAGAAACACTGCAATGGACGCAATCGCGACCGACGTATCGTCGAGGCCGTAACGCGCGCCGAAGTGCACCACGAACCACACCGGCAGCCATCCTTTAAAGGCGTCGCCGATCAAGGTGAGAATCGCGGCCTTCTTACTACCGCTGCGCAGCACGTTGGTGGCGCCCGGGTTGCCCGAGCCGTATGAACGCGGGTCGTCCAGCCCCATGGCGGCGCTCACGATCACGGCAAACGACACCGAGCCGATCAGGTAGGCAACGACAGCAACGATCAGGTTTTGCATCTGGGACTCTTATAAGGATCGGCGGTCTGAAACTCGACACCCCAACCGCAACAGGGAACAAGGCGGCGCACATTCTACCGAACCCACCTGCCCGGAAAACATTGAGACAAACGTCAATCGACGCTCGCGCACTGAACCGGCTTCGCTGCCAGCAAGCCGGTCAAAACCGTGGGCTCGATGCTGACCAGAAAACCGCGCCGCCCGCCGTTCAGCCAGATCTTGTCCATCTCGAGGATGCTCGACTCGACGTACACCGGCATCTGCTTCTTCGTACCGAACGGCGATGTGCCGCCGATCAGATAGCCGGAATGCCGGCTCGCCACCTCGGGTTTGCATGGCTCGATGCGTTTCGCGCCGATCTGCCGCGCCAGATTCTTGGTGCTGACGGTGCGGTCGCCGTGCATCAGTACGATCAGCGGCTTGGCGTGCTCGTCTTCCATCACCAAAGTCTTCACGACATGATGTTCGTCCACGCCGAGCTGGCGCGCCGATTCCTCGGTGCCGCCGTGCTCGACGTAATCGTAAGGATGTTCGCCGAAAGTGACGCCATGACGGCGCAGAAACTGCGTCGCGGGCGTTTCGGAGACGTGTCTGGATTTGCTCATCGGCGCATTGTAATGGCGAGTTTGCACGACGGCTATTTGCCGAATGGCCAATTGTGTGGGTCCGGCGTTTGTGGCACGATCGTTCGCAAATCTTCCGGCACACTGTATGCCGGGCACTTAATACGTTTAGCGACCATGTTGCATGGGACCAGAGTTCGCGTTTCAGCGCGTTACTCTGGTCGACCGCTTTGCATGGGACCAGAGTAAGACGCTAAAGCGTCAACTCTGGTCGACAAAGGAGACAGCATTGAGCCTCGATTCATCCACCCGCTCCACGATCGACATTCCCGCGCTGCTAGCCGCCCTGCCCGCGCGTATTGCCGACATTCCGGCGCTCGCGGCCGCACGCGATCCGCAACACGTCGCCTTGATCGAAGATGCGCGCCGCCTCACCAACGCGCAACTTCTGGAAGCCGTCAATGCCACCGCCGCGCGGCTACGCGAATGGGGCGTGCGTGGCGGCGATCGCGTGATGATCGTGGCCGAGAACAGCGTCGTGCAGATCGTGCTGCTGTTCGCGACCGCGAAACTCGACGCGTGGGCGCTGGTGTCGAATGCACGCCTGTCCGCCGCCGAACTCGACGCGATCCGTGCGCACGCGCAGCCTCGCGTGGTCGCGTATGCGGTCGAAAGCTCCGTGGATGCCCAACAGCATGCGCAGCGGCTTCAAGCCACCTCGGCGCCTGCCATCACGCCGGATATCGGCGCCTGGTCGTACACGATCGACACCGACGCAAAGGCAGAACCGGTCGAAGCCGCGAATGACCGTCAATGCGCCGCGCTGATCTACACCACCGGAACCACGGGCGCGCCGAAAGGCGTGATGCTGTCCCACCGCAATCTGCTCTTCATCGCAGCCGTCTCGAGCCGTTTGCGCAATGTCGGTCCGGACGATGTCGTGTACGCCGTTCTGCCGATCTCGCACGTGTACGGCTTTGCCTCGGTCTGTCTCGGCAGCCTGCACGCCGGCGCGACCTTGCGTCTCGCACCGCGTTTCGCGCCGGAAGCGGTGCGGCGTGCGCTCGCCGAAGAGCGGGTGTCGATCTTCCAGGGCGTCCCGGCCATGCACGCCAAACTGCTCGAACATTTGCAGACGCACGGCCACGCGTGGTCCGCGCCGCGTCTGCGCTTTGCCTACTCAGGCGGCTCGCCGCTCGACGCCGCGCTTAAGGCGCACGTCGAAAGCGTCTACGGCCTGCCGCTGCACAACGGCTATGGCATGACCGAGAGCAGTCCGACCGTCTCCCACACCATGCTCGATGCGCCGCGCAGCGATTGCTCGGTCGGCGAAGTCATTCCTGGTGTCGACGTGCGATTCGTCGGACTCGACGGCGTCGATGCAGCGCCGGGCGAAATCGGCGAACTGTGGGTACGTGGCCCGAATGTGATGCTGGGTTACTACCGCAGCCCGGAGCAGACCCGCGCCGTCGTTACCGAAGACGGCTGGCTCAAGACCGGCGATCTCGCGCGGCAGGACGCGGACGGTGCGTTGCATATCGTCGGGCGCAGCAAGGAGTTGATCATCCGCTCCGGCTTCAACGTGTATCCGGCAGAAGTCGAGCATGTGTTGAACGCGCACCCACAGGTGGTGCAATCGGCGGTAATCGGGCGCGCCGTGGAGGGTAACGAGGAAGTGGTCGCTTTCGTTGAATTGATCGCGGGCGCAAAGGTGACGCCGGCCGAGCTGATCGCGTGGTGCGGCGAGCGTCTCGCGCCATACAAGCGCCCTGTTGAAGTGAAGGTGCTCGCCGCGCTGCCGGCCGCGTCGACGGGCAAGATTCTCAAGCACCGGCTTCGCGAATTCGTCTAACGCGCCTCACCCCCGCGGATGATGCTGCGCATGCAGCGACTTCAACCGTTCGCGGGCCACGTGCGTATAGATTTGCGTGGTCGAGATATCCGTATGACCGAGCAGCAATTGCACGACGCGCAGATCGGCGCCATGGTTCAGCAGGTGCGTCGCGAACGCGTGCCGCAGCGTATGCGGTGAGAGCGGCGCATGCACATCGGCCGCTGCCGCGTGGCGCTTGATGATGTTCCAGAATTGCTGGCGGGTCATGCCCTCCGCGCGGCTCGTGACGAACAGCGCATCCGTCGCGCGCGCCCCCAGCAAAGCAGGACGCGCTTCGCGCAGATAGCGTTCGATCCAGCCGTGCGCCTCTTCGCCGAACGGAATCAGGCGCTCTTTCGAGCCCTTGCCCATCACGCGCACTACGCCTTCGTTCAGGCCCACTTCCACGGTCTTCAGCGTGACGAGTTCGGTGACACGCAAACCGCTCGCGTACATCAATTCCAGCATGGTGCGGTCGCGCAGACCCAAGGGCGTATCGATATCCGGCGCAGCGAGCAGCGCTTCGACTTGCGCTTCGGTGAGCGTCGACGGAAAACGCGGCGGTTGCTTGGCCGAACGGATACGCACCGTCGGATCGGCCTTTGCGCGATGCTCGCGCACGGCCCAGCCGTAATAGCGGCGAAACACCGAAAGCCGCCGGTTCGCCGAGGTGGATTTGTCTTTCTGACGGGCCGCGCTGTAGGCGTTGAGATCGGCCTCGCTGGCCGTGTCGAGCGACGTGTTGCGGGTTTGCGCGAGCCATTCGCAGAACAGGCGCAGATCGCGCCGGTACGCATCGAGTGTGTTGCGCGACAAGCCGTGCTCAAGCCACAACGCGTCGCAGAAGGCGTCGATCGAGGCCGAGCTCGATACAAACAGAGGTGACGCGCTCGGCGCGTCTTCAGTCACGGTGTCGCTCATGAATAGGGAATGCCTTCATGCGCCAGAAGCCAGCGCTTGACGTTGCGAAAGAAGCCATCTCCGGCGTGATGCGCGAATCCGCCGATGCCGCTCGCACTGACCACCCGATGACACGGAATCACGATCGGAAAGTAATTGGAACCGCACGCCTGCCCGACCGCGCGCGGAACACTGCCTAGCTGCCTTGCCAGTTGCCCATAGGTCAGCACGACGCCCGGCGGGATGTCGCTGATTGCTTGCCACACGCGCCGCTGAAACGGGGTGCCGACCGCTGCCAGCGGCAATTCGAACTTCGCTGACGCCCGCTCGAAATAACGCTCGATCTGCTCGACTGCCTGCTTTGCAAGAAGCGTGTCCGGCGCCACACTCTGCACCGACTCCGGCAGATAGACGATCTCGCGCACAGCATCGCCTTCGAGGCGGATGCCGACCTTGCCGAACGGTGCATTGATCACTGCGTTGAACATGGTTGCCTGCTCCGAGATTGCTGCTACTTTACGCCGCTTCCAACGCCCATTCCACATGCTCGCGAACGACGGCGGAAGGGTCTTCAACGCGCAACTTCAGCGCGTGAACAATCGCCTCGCGCGCATCCACACTCAAACTCTCCGGTGACGCACGCAGCGCATTACCCATCCCCACCGCCAGATTGCGCAGCCAGCTCTCATAGCCGATGCGACGAATCGCACTGCCCTGCATGCGCGTATCGAACTCGTCGGCGGACCATGCAAACAGTTCGACCAGCGTCGCGCGATCGAGTCCATGCCGCACATCGAAATCGGCGACCGGCGCGGCCTGCGCAAATTTGTTCCACGGACAGACGAGCTGGCAATCGTCGCAGCCATACACACGATTACCGATCAGCGGCCGCATTTCCAGGGGAATATTGCCCTTCAATTCGATCGTCAGATACGAAATACAGAGGCGTGCATCGACCTTATAGGGCGCCACGATCGCACCGGTCGGACATGCGTCGATGCAGCGCTTGCAACTGCCGCAATGCGAGCCCGGCGTTTCGGGCGCATCGTCGGGCGAGGTCTCGGCATCGGTCGGCAAGGGCACGTCGACGTAGATTTCGCCCAGGAAAAACAGCGAACCGGCATCGCGTTGCAGCAGCAGCGTGTGCTTGCCGCGCCAGCCGATTCCGGCCTTCTGGGCAAGCTCCACTTCGAGCACCGGCGCCGAATCGGTAAATACGCGGTAGCCGAACGCGCCGATCTCCGCCTCGATTTTCTCGGCCAGATGTTGCAGACGGTTACGCATTACCTTGTGATAATCGCGGCCCCGCGCATAGATCGACACCACCGCAGCCGACGGGTCCGCGAGCCGCGCATGCTCGGCTGCGCGCCAGTCTTGCGGTGCACGCGGCGTGTCCTGCAAAGCGCTTTCGGGCGCCTTTCCGCTCAATGTTTCTGCGGGCAAATAGGCGATGCGCGCGGTAATCACACGTCGCGTGCCGGCCACAAGCTCGGCGGGGCGCGCGCGTTTCATGCCGTGTTTCGCCATATAATCCATCTCGCCGTAGCACCCCGCTTCCAGCCATGCTGCAAGCGGCGCTTCGGCAGCGGAGAGATCGGTGTCGCTGATGCCGATCGCCCCGAAACCCAGTTCACGGCCCCACGTTTTGATGTTGAGCGCGAGCGCATTCAGCGCCGCTTCATCGAAATGACGCTCGGCACGCACATCGTCGTTAGACGCAGGCGTGCAGGAAACAGGGGACTCCGGACTTCGGTTCATCACGTCATTTTACGAGAATGCCCGTCAATCCCGATCTCGCGATCCAAACGCCCGCCGATATCCTGCTCGAACGCTCCTTCGCGCTCGCGGATGAGGCCGCCACCAACGCATTCGGCGAGCGCTTCGCGCAGGCGATCGAAAGCGTGCGCGAAGCACGGCAAGCAGCGCGACAACACACGCCAGGCGCTGCGGGTCATCAGGTATTCCACGGACTGCAAGTCCAACTCGTCGGTGACCTCGGCGCCGGCAAAACCACACTCGTGCGCGCGACCTTGCGCGGCCTCGGCCACACCGGCCGCGTACGCAGTCCCACCTATACACTCGTCGAACCCTACGTGCTCGAGCGGCCCGCTGGGGAACTCGCGCTCTATCACTTCGATCTGTACAGATTCACCGACCCGGCCGAATGGGCCGACGCGGGCTTTCGCGAGTACTTCGACAGCGGCGCGATCTGCCTCGTCGAATGGCCGCAGCGTGCCGGGCGTCTCCTTGGCGTGCCGGATCTCGTCTTCGCGCTCGACCTGGACCACGAGGGCGACGGCCGGGTACTCGTCGCACGGGCATACAGCGAATCAGGAAAGGCATGTCTCGAAAGATGTTGATCAAACCGTTCCGCTCGATCGAATCGGCGGCTACCGCAACGCATAACTGGCGGCGCCGGCAGATTCTGCGCGCGGGCGCGTCCACGCTGGTACTCGGCCTTGTCGCCCCGCGTCTTGCGTGGGCGAGCTCGGTGCTGGGCGTGCGGGTCTGGCCGGCGCGCGATTACACGCGAGTGACGATCGAATCGGATCAGCCCTTGCAGAACGCGCAGCAGTTGCTGCAGGGTCCTGACCGGCTGGTGGTCGATCTGAGCGGCCTCGATCTGGATCAGGCGCTGAAGGATCTGGTATCGAAGATCACGCCGAACGATCCGCAGATCCAGTCGGTGCGTGTCGGGCAATATCAGCCGCACGTCGTGCGTATGGTGTTCGATCTGAAGGGCTCGGTGAAGCCGCAGGTGTTCACGCTGCCGCCGGTCGGCGCGTACAAATACCGGCTGGTGTTCGACCTGTACCCCGCTGTCGCGCCCGATCCGCTGATGGATCTGCTCGCGCAGACCGAGCGTAAGCAGCAAACGCTGGACGAAAACAACGCGCCGCCCGCCACGCTGAGCGGCCCTGGCACCACGCCGCCCACCGCCGACAACAGCGAAGCCTTTTTCGAGCGTTATGCGCAGAACGGCAGCGGCGGGACGGCGCCGAACGTGCCACGTCCGCCGGTGCACGTTGTGCCGACACCGGCTCCGCCCATCCTCGGCAAGCCTTCTACCCCGACGGCGCCCATCGCGCCGCCCACAGCGATCGCCCGCAACAAGGGAGGCACTAGTGGCAGCAACCTCGGTGGCGACGACAACGACGGCGACGATAACTACGCCTTCACCAATCCGAAAACCGGCAAGAGCAACACGGTGCGTCTGCTCACCGTCGCGGTCGATCCGGGTCACGGCGGCGAAGACCCGGGCGCGATCGGCGGCTCGGGCACGTATGAGAAACACGTCGCACTCGACATCGCGAAGAAGTTGCGCGCGAAGATCGATGCGCAGCCGAACATGCGCGCCATGATGACGCGCGACGCCGACTTCTTCGTGCCGCTGAACGTGCGCGTGCAGAAGGCGCGGCGCGTCGGCGCGGACCTGTTCGTGTCGATCCACGCGGACGCGTTCACCACGCCCGACGCGAAGGGCTCGTCGGTGTTCGCCTTGTCGGAGCACGGCGCGTCGAGCGCCGCGGCGCGCTGGATGGCGAACAAGGAGAACTCGTCGGATCAGATCGGCGGGATCAACATCAAGTCCGCCGACGCGACCGTTAATCGCGCGCTGTTCGATATGTCGACCACCGCGCAGATTCGCGATTCGATGCGCTACGGCAACTTCGTGCTGAAGGAGATCGGCGGTATCAACAAGCTGCACAAAGGCTCGGTCGAACAGGCCGGGTTTGCGGTGCTGAAGGCGCCGGATATTCCGTCGATTCTCGTGGAGACCGCCTTCATCAGTAACCCGGATGAAGAGCGCCGCCTGAACGACGACGCGTATCGGGAGAAAATGGCCGATGCGATCATGACCGGCATCAAGCGCTATTTCGCGGCGAATCCGCCGTTGGCGAAGAACCGCATGACCTGACGCTAGCCGGCGTGACGCCGCGTCATACCGTGTCATGCAAGCGATAAAAAAACGGCCGCTCGATGCGGCCGTTTTTTCTGCTTCACGCTTAAGAGGCCGTCAACGTGCCGGTGAAAGCCGCTGCACGACCCAACCGCCGAACACATTCACCGCCAACCCCGCCATCACCAGCAAGGCGCCTACGACCTGCGCCTCGGACAACTGCTCGTCGAGAAACAGGGACGCCGACGCCAGCCCGACAATCGGCACCAGCAGCGAGAACGGCGCCACCTGGCTCGCCGGATAGCGCGACAGAAGCCGACTCCACAACCCGTAGCCGATCAGCGTCGCGATAAACGCGAGATACACGATGGCGAAAATCGACATCGCACTGATCCCGGACAGCGCCGCAGCGATCCGTTGCGGCCCTTCGAACGTGTACGACAGCGCGAAAAACGGCAACGGCGGAATCAGGCTGCCCCACACCACCAGCCCGACCAGATCGACCTTGCCGACCTTCTTCGTGACGATGTTGCCGAGCGCCCACGAACACGCGGCGCACAGCGTGAGGATGAAACCCGCGAACGTCATCGCATGGCCGCCTTGCATGCCGATGACCGCGAGGCCGCCCGCCGCGATCAGCAAACCGACGATGTTTGGCACGCGAAAGCGCTCATGCAGAAACAGCGCCGCGAAGATCAGCGTGAAGAATGCCTGCGCCTGCAAAACGAGCGACGCGAGCCCCGCGGGCATGCCGACGTACATCGCCGAGAACAGGAAAGCGAATTGCCCGAACGAAATCGTCGCGCCGTAAGCGAGCAGCCAGCGCCACGGCATCTGCGGTCGCTTGACGAAAAACACCGCCGGCACAGCGGCGAGCGCGAAACGCAACGCGCCGAGCAGCATCGGCGGCACGCCATGCAGGCCCACCTTGATCACGACGAAATTGACGCCCCACGCAATCACGACGACCAGCGCGAGCAGTAAATCCCTGGGCGACATCCCGGTCTCCATTTCGTTGTTGGATCCGGCAGTTTAGCGGACGCCGCCTCACTCGGCAGTGCGTTAAAACGTAGTTAGCCGTTCAGCCAGTTTTCCACGCGCAACCCTGGATACGCGGCGAAGTCACGTTCGTTGTTGGTCACCAGCACAACGTCGAGCGCCACGGCATGTGCCGCGATCAGCTTGTCGAGTTGATCCTTCTTGCGCTCGCGCGTCGCTTCGCGAATCGGACCGTACGCGCTTGCTGCAGCGCTGTCGAACGGCATGACCAGAATGTCTTCGGCAAGCGCCGCCAGATTGCGGCGATCGCGCGCGCGGTTCGCCGATACCGCCACGCCGTATTCGAGTTCCGCAAAGGTGATGGCCGACATCACCACGTCGCCAACGAGACATTGCGCAAAGCGCTTCGCAACCTGTTCCGGTTGGTTTTTCATCAGGTAGATGCAGATATTGGTGTCGAGCATGTAGCGCGGCATTACAAATCCTCGCGCTCGGCCTGCTCGTGGTCACCACGTCCTTCCGCCATGAAGTCGGGCCCGAACTTAGCGAATTTCTTGAGCACGCCGGTCAGCGGACGCCGGGTTGGGCGGATCCGCAATTCTTCGCCGACTCGTTCGATTTCAACCTCGACGTCGGCCCGGTCGAAGGCCAATTCGGCTGGAATGCGCACCGCTTGCGAATTGCCGTTGCGAAAGACTTTTGTAAGCACGCTGAACTCCTGCTACGGATGTACGCTGTATGTACGAACCAATACTATAGTTCTCCACGGCGACGATGTAAATACATGTGTGTACATCGACCGCGGAATGCGGCCGCAGCCTCAACCGCAGTAGAATCATCCATTAAGCAAAATCCGACTCACCCTTCCAGCCGAGCCTGCCATGTCTTCCTCGATCAAAGCAGTTCTCAAACCGCATCTGCGCGACGTCGGCAGCCTCACCGTGCGGCGTGTGCTGCCGGCCATGGCGGCACGCCTGATCGGCCCGTTTATCTTTTTCGACCACATGGGCCCCGCCACGCTCGAACCCGGTGTCGGGCTCGACGTGCGTCCGCACCCGCATATCGGCCTCGCCACCGTCACGTATCTGTTCGAAGGCTCGATCATGCATCGCGACAGCCTCGGCTCCGAGCAGAAGATCGTCCCGGGCGACGTCAACTGGATGACGGCGGGACGTGGCATCGTCCATTCCGAGCGCTCGCCGGCCGAAGACCGCGCGAGCGGCCAGACCATGCACGGCATCCAGACCTGGGTCGCGCTGCCGCTCGACGACGAAGACATCGAACCGTCCTTCGCGCATCATGCGGCCAATACACTGCCGGTGGTCGAGCGCAACGGCGTCACCCTGCGCGTGATCGCGGGTACGGCGTTCGGCGAGACCTCGCCGGTCGCGACCTTTTCCGGCACGCTGTATGTGGCCGCCGAGTTCGCCCCGGGCGGCGCCTTCGCGCTCGAGCCGGAACACGAGGAACGCGGGGTCTATCTGGTGGACGGCGATCTGGAGATCGACGGCACGCCGCTCGAAGCGGGCCAGATGGCCGTACTCGCACTCGACGAAACCGTCACGCTGGCCAGCACCCACGGCGCGCGCGTGATGCTGCTCGGCGGCGAGAAGCTGGATGGCGAGCGTTTTATCGAATGGAACTTCGTCGCCAGTTCGCGCGAGAAGATCGAAGCCGCCAAGCTCGCGTGGACCAATCAGGAGATGGGCAAGGTGCCGGGCGAAACCGAATGGATTCCACTACCGACAAGAAAATGAGTGGGCTAGGCGGCGCCCATGCGGTCGCCACTGGCAAGCCCGCCGTCCGTGCGAGCATGTGCGGCCGCGATGGCCTGCATCCGCCGCATTGAACCATTGAATTCGCGGCATACGGCCCCATCTAGCCGACAAACCGTTTTTATCGACGAGGACGCAATGGACACCACTCTGGCCACTTTCGAACAGGACGTCATTACGGCGTCGACACTGGCCCCTGTGCTGGTCGATTTTTGGGCGCCGTGGTGCGGCCCCTGCAAGACGCTCGGCCCGATGCTCGAGAAGCTCGAAGCCGAAGCCGCCGGCAAATGGAAGCTGGTGAAGGTGAACGTCGACGAGAACCAGGAACTGGCCGCGCACTTCCAGGTGCGCAGCATTCCGCACGTCATGGCGTTTGCCGACGGCCAGCCGGTCGATCAATTCGTCGGCGTGCTGCCGGAAGGCCAGTTACGCGAATTTATCGAGCGCCTCGTGCCGCAAGGCGCGGACGCGGCACGTGTTGAAGCGCAGGCCGCGTTGGCCGAAGGCCGTCGTGAGGATGCGTATGACGCGCTGCAAGCTGCCCTCGCCTACGACCCAGGCTTCGACGAAGCGCGCATGGATCGAATCGAAATGCTGCTCGAAGATAATCGCATCGACGAAGCGCGCAATGAAGTCGACCTGCTGTCGCCGAAAACCACGCAAGGGATCGACGCCCGCTTCAACACGATCAAGACACGGCTCGATGCGGTGGACGCGGCGGCTGACCTGCCGCCTACGGATGCACTCGAAGCCAAAGTCGCAGCGAACCCGGACGATCTCGAGGCACGCTTCGATCTGGCTAGCGCGCTCATCGCCCGCCGCAAATACGAAGGCGCGCTCGAGCACTTGTTGGCGATCGTGCAACGCGACCGCACGTTCCGCGATGACATTGGCCGTAAGACGATGCTGTCGGTGTTCGATCTCGCCGCGCATCAGCCGGAGCTGGTGTCGCAATGGCGGCGCAAGCTGAGCGCGTTGTTGTATTAATTGGGGGGGTGTTCAGGTGCGGCAAACGAGCCGCGCCTGCTCCGCCAACGCCCGCAACACATGCGCGGCCGCGGCAAAACCGAAGCTCGCCGTCACGCACACGCTCGATCCAAATCCCGCACAGTTCAAACCCACCGGTCCCGTATGACCCGGCGACGTCGTGACGTGCTCCGCTTCCTCGTCGATATCGCAGACAGCGGCTTCCGGATAGATCAGCGGCTCGTCGGAATACACCGCGCTCACCTTGAACTTCGCCTTCGGACCACGCGGAAAGCCATGCAGTTTGCGCAACTGTCCGCGCACTTTCGACAGCAACGGGTCCTGGATGGTCAACGCAAGATCGTCAATCCGAATCCGCGTCGGGTCCAGTTGCCCGCCCGCGCCGCCCACCGTAATCAACGGCTGCTTCTTCTCCACGCACCATGCGATCAACGCGGTCTTGGTGCGCACGCTGTCGATCGCATCAATCACGTAATCAAAACCACCGCCGAGCGTCGCCGCAAAATTGTCCGGCTCGACGAAGTCTTCAATCAGCCGCACGTCGCAGAACGGATTGATTGCCGCGATGCGTTCGGCCATCGCCTCAACCTTCGGTTTTCCGTAGTTACCGTCTAGCGCGTGGATCTGGCGGTTAGTGTTGCTCTCGGCGACGTTGTCGAGATCGATCAAGGTCAGCGTGCCGACCGCGCTGCGCGCTAACGCCTCTGCCACCCAGGAGCCGACCCCGCCGATGCCGATCACGGCGACGTGCGCCCCTTCGAACGCAGCGAGCGCCGGCGCGCCGTACAGGCGGGCAATGCCGCCGAAGCGCCGTGCGCGGTCGGCGGTTTCACTCCCGTCGAGGCTGGTAGTAAGATCGGAATGCGCGGTGGGGCTGGACATGGCGGAAGGCTCGTTCAAAGCAGGCAAAACACAAAGTGATAAAAACGCTCAGGTACACCCAAGCGTTCGCAGCCCGTATTTTGCCTGATCGCGACGATGCACATGGCCACACCCACTTAGGCACGAATGGCTGCAAAACGTAGTGGCCTGGATGTCCACACAGCGCGGCGGGCCTTGATCTGGTCGCGCGCAAAGAATTCACGCCTTGGCTATACTGGTTGTACTGTAGCGTTCGCATAAGAACATGACCTCACTCGCCGAACTTCGAAAAAACTATTCGCTGGGTTCTTTGGACGTTGCCGATATCGACCGCAACCCGTTTCGTCAATTCGACACGTGGTTTAAGCAAGCGGTAGACGCCCAACTGCCCGAACCGAATACGATGACGCTGGCCACTGTCGACTCGCGTGGCCGGCCGTCGGCGCGTATCGTGCTGATCAAAGGTGTCGACGAGCGCGGCTTTGTGTTCTTCACCAATTACGAAAGCCGCAAGGGCCGCGAACTGGCCGCCAATCCCTACGCGAGCTTGCTGTTCTACTGGATCGAACTCGAACGCCAGGTGCGCGTTGAAGGCCGCATCGTCAAAACCAGCCCGGCAGAAAGCGATACGTATTTCGCGTCGCGTCCGCTCAGTTCACGCATCGGCGCGTGGGCATCCAATCAAAGTCAGGTAATTGAAAGCCGTTCGCAGCTCGAAACACGTGAACGCGAAATCACCCTGCAATACGGCGACCAGCCACCGCGCCCACCGCACTGGGGCGGTTATCGTTTGGTACCCGAAGCAATCGAATTCTGGCAGGGCCGACCGTCGCGTCTACACGACCGTTTGCTCTACACGCGTTCAAGCGAAAGTAGCGACTGGCAAATCTCCCGCCTATCGCCTTGAATCGGAATACAACACGTATGCGCGTTGCCAACGCAGCAGCGCGCGACGGCCGGATTGCGCCTCGCGGTATGGGAGTTGCACCGCAGTGAGCTGCGATCCACACAGGCTTTGCTTTAGTTCAACGGACACGGAGAAATCACATGTTCTGGGAGAAAAAGCTGGCGCAGTGGGTGGAAGATGTAAAAACCAAGGCTAACGTGCCAGCACGCCTTGTGCTGTGGGACGGCCAGCAACATGACTTCGGGCAGTTCGCCGCGCCTCAGGTCACGCTACATGTCAAAAGCGCCACGGCGCTGCCCTATCTGCTCGAACCGAGCCTCGACAATCTCGGCGAGGCGTATGTGAAGGGCAAGATCGACATCGAAGGCAAGCTGTCGGACATCATCAACGTCAGCTACCAGCTCGCGCGCAACACCGTCACCAGCGCGAGCAAGCTGGCGCGCGTGCGGCGCTACTTCCAGCACTCGAAGTCGTCGGACAAGAAGGCCATTCAGTATCACTACGACGTCTCGAACGAGTTCTACAAGCTGTGGCTCGACGAGAACATGGTGTACTCGTGTGCGTACTTCGAGAATGGCGATGAAGATCTCGCCACCGCGCAGATCAAGAAGATCGACCACATCCTCACCAAGATCCAGTTGCAACCGGGGCAGCGCCTGCTCGATATCGGCTGCGGCTGGGGTGCGCTCGTACTGCGCGCGGCGCAGAAATTCGGTGCGAAGTGCGTGGGTGTGACGCTGTCGCAAAACCAGTTCGATCTCGCTACCGCCCGCGTGAAAGCCGCGGGCCTGGAAAACCAGATCGAGATTCGTCTGCAGGATTACCGCGACGTCGAAGGGCAGTTCGATCGCATCACCAGCGTCGGCATGTTCGAGCACGTGGGCCGCAAGAATCTGCCGGGCTACTTCCAGAAGATCCACGATCTGCTCGTCGACGACGGCGTCGCCATGAATCACGGCATCACGTCGAGCGATTCGGACAGCGGCGAAACCGCGCTCGGCGGCGGCGAATTCATCGACCGCTATGTGTTCCCGGACGGCGAGCTACCGCATATCGGCCTCGCGCTCGAAGCAATGCAGCGCGGTGGGCTCGAAGCGGTTGACGTCGAAAGCCTGCGCCGTCACTATGCGCACACGCTGGACATCTGGGCGGAAAACTTCGAGGCGCATGCGGACGAAGCCCGCACGCTGGTCGATGACGAAAAATTCCGCATCTGGCGCGTGTACCTCGCCGGTTGCGCGTACGCTTTCGAAACCGACGACGTCTCGATCTACCAGGTGGTGTGCCGCAAAGCCGGCCGCAGTGCGACAACCTTGCCGTGGTCGCGTCACTATATGTACGACAAATCACTGTGATACGGTTGCGCCACGGCGATGTGCCGTGGCTGCGTGCCGGGTCTACGTGCATTGCGTGGCGGCCCGACACGGCGCAAACCTTAAACAGCAGGTCGAACATCGATGGACCAGAGCGGGACAAGCGAAGTTGAACAACCGGTGAGCGGCGAGCAGGACGCACAGGCCGACGCACCGCAGTTCGATCTGTTCGGGATGCCGGTCGAGCAGGCACCGGCATCGGCGGCGCCTGCCGCTGCCACCCCGGCAACAGCCGACGAAACGGCACAGCTTGAGCGGCGGCGTCAGCCGCGCGCGAAGAAGAGTGCCACCACCCTCTGGCAGGAAGATGACGCGCCGCCGGCGCCCATCGCCGACGCCGACTCCAGTTCAACACCGTCTTCCCTGGATGGGCCGAAGAAACGCCGTACCCGCGACGTGCTCGCCGCTCCACCCTCTGCTGAACTCCTGGCGCTCGCCGCCGAACTGCCGTCGCAGATCCATCTCGGTACGTCGACGTGGTCGTTTCCGGGCTGGAACGGCATCGTCTACGGCGACGAGTACAGCAATAGCAAACTCTCGCGCGAGGGTTTGACTGCCTACGGCGCGCATCCGCTGTTAAGGACTGTCAGCATCGACCGGTCGTTTTACCAGGCGCTCACCGTCACCGAATACTTGCGCTACGCGCAGCAGGTGCCGGCGCACTTCCGCTTCATCGTCAAAGCGCCGATGACGATCACCGACGCGACCGTCCGCGCCGAACGCGGCGAGCCGGTTTCGTTGAACCCGTGCTTCCTGAACGCGCAAATGGCAATCGACGAATTCGTCACGCCATGTCTCGAAGGCCTCGGTGCGAAAGCCGGTGCGCTCGTGTTCCAGCTCTCTCCGCTGCCCGACCAGATGCTCGCGCAACCGGCGGTGTTCATCGAGCGACTCGCCGAGTTCCTGACGGCGTTGCCGAAGCTGCCCGAAGGCACGTGCTATGCGATCGAAATCCGCGATGGGAGTTTGCTCACGCCGCGCTTTATCCGCACGCTAAAGGCGGCGGGCGTGCGGTACTGCGTGGGGATTCATGCGCGGATGCCGGATCCGCTGCGCCAGGCGGCGGCGCTCGCGCTGCTGGACGGCGAGCCGGCCGGCCCGCTGATCGTGCGCTGGAGTTTGCACGGCGGCTTCAAATACGAACAGGCGAAAGCCAAGTACGAACCGTTCGACCAGTTGGTCGATCAGGACCCGTCGACACGCGCCGCGCTCGCCGAACTGGCCGCGCGCTATGCGCTGGCCGGCCAGCCGGTGGTGATCGCGATCAACAACAAGGCGGAGGGGTCGGCGCCGTTGAGTTGCGTGGAACTGGCGCGGGAGATTATTGAAGCGTATGCGCGGCTTGCTCATGAGCACGAACACGAGCATGACCATGCGCAAACGCGCCCGGAGTCGGAGCCGAATCCGAACGAGAATGGGCAGCAAGAAGGGGACGAGCAAGGCTGAGCGGCGCAGCGCCCGCGCATGGCGAAGCGCCTGAGGTCTCCTGGCTTGCCGAGCCGCGATGTAAGCGGCGGCCCAGCTTGAAACCTGAACCGCCGCCTATCTCGCCGTCTCGCCAATCAGTCCGCCATCAAATCTCCACTGCCGCGCCGACTCAGCTCGCCTTGATCCGATGGGCGAACTTCTGACGGAACTTCGCAACTTTCGGCGCCACCACGAACGAGCAGTACCCCTGATTCGGATGCTGCGCGAAGTAGTTCTGGTGATACGCCTCGGCCGGCCAGTAGTTGCCGTCGAGCGGTAACACCTGGGTGACGATCTGGCCGTCGTAGATACCCTGTTCGCCGATCTCGCGAATCGCCTGCAGCGCCGTTTCTCGCTGCGCGTCGGAGTGGGTAAAAATCACCGAGCGGTACTGCGTGCCGACATCGTTACCCTGCCGGTTCAACTGGGTCGGATCGTGGATCGCGAAGAAAATATCGAGAATCTCGCGATAGCTGATCTTCGCCGGATCGAAGTCGACGTTCACGACTTCCGCGTGGCCCGTCACGCCGTCGCACACCTGTTCGTAGGTCGGCCGCTGGGTCTGGCCGCCCGCATAGCCCGACTCCACCGAGTTCACGCCTTCGACGCCCAGATATACCGCTTCGAGGCACCAGAAACACCCGCCACCGAGGGTGGCGACTTCGCCTGTCTGACTCATGCTGCTTGCTCCTTGATACTCATAGTCGGCCGATGCCGGTCCCAGTTAACCGCAACGCTCATGCCACCACCAAGACTTTCCAGCTTAGCGGTTTTTCCATTACCCGGCAGGTGTCGCGGCCAGTCCACCGCGATTGCAGTTAAAATTGGGGCAAATCGACGATTTTCACTATGACTTTTGAATCATTTGTTTCCGGCCGCACGCGCGATGGGTTCAGTCCGGGGTTCGCCCGGTTTGCGCCGAAGGCTTCCGCCCGATGAAGCGCGCCAGCCCGCCCAACTTCGACCAGCCCGCCTTTAAACAGGCGCTCAGCCAATTCGCCACCGGCGTCACCGTCATCACCACGCGTGCAGCATCCGGCCAGTTGATCGGCATCACGGCCAGCTCGTTCAATTCGGTTTCGCTCAATCCGCCGCTGGTGCTGTGGAGCCTCGCCACGCGCTCGGCGTCGATGTCGGTGTTCCGGGCGAACAGTCACTACGTGGTCAACGTACTCGCCGCGTCGCAGCTCGATCTGTGCAAGCGCTTTGCCACGGTGAAGGGCGATCGTTTCGAAGGTGTTTCGCACGCCGAAGGCGACACCGGCATGCCGGTGCTCGACGGCGCGCTCGCCTGGTTCGAATGCCACAACCGCAGCCGCTACGAAGAAGGCGACCACGTGATTTTCGTCGGCGAAGTGGAGCGCTGCGGCGTCCACGAGAGTGCCGCGGAGATTGCGCCGCTGGTCTTCCACAGCGGTCAATTCCACGGACTCAAATCGCTCTGAACGCGGCGCCGCTGTGTTTTAACAGCGGCCCGCACGCGGGCAAAAGCGGGTACACGCCGACGCAAGCTGAGCAGCTCCTCGCACTCAGCTATGCGGCGCGCTATGTCCGGTCGTTTTCGGCACCAGCGACACTGGCACGCCCGAATCTTCTTTCAACGTCTGCAACACGATATTCGAACGAATATCCATCACGCCCGGCGCCTTATAGAGGCGTTGCAGCACGAAATCCGAATAGTGTTTGAGGTTGTGGGCGAGCACTCGCAGCAGATAATGGGTTTCGCCGGTCACGACAAACGCGCCGACCACTTCCGGCCAGTCCCGCACCGCCTCAGCAAAACGCTCGTGCCAGTTCTCCTGGTCGTTGCGCATTGACACCTGCACGAACGCTTCCAGTTCGAAACCCAGCACTTCGCGGTTCAGACACGCGCGGTAATGTTCGATGACGCCCTGCTCTTCCAGCAGGCGCAGGCGTCGTAGACAGGCCGATGGCGAAAGCGAAATGCGCTCCGCCAAATCGAGATTGCTGATCCGTCCTTCTTGCTGAAGCACCGTCAAGATACGGCAATCGGTGGCGTCGAGCGAGATCGCGTTCATATTCGGTCTCCCTTTCCCATTTGACTCAAATTATGTTCCAAGACACGGCTCAGAAGGAGATTTTTTCGCAATCACATTTCGCGCCAAGCCACCTATCATTCCTGGATAGACACAATCCGCCGATGGAGACATGGAAACACTCTGGGACATCACCCCCGCCGTCGATACCGCGACGCCCGTCTGGCCCGGCGATACGCCGGTCGGCATCGAACGCGTATGGCGCATGGAGGCGGGCTCGCCCGTCAACGTCGCGCGGCTGACCTTGTCGCCGCATACCGGCGCCCACACCGACGCCCCGCTTCACTACGACGCCGAAGGCGCGGCGATCGGCCAGGTTGCGCTCGATGCGTACCTTGGACGCTGCCGCGTAATTCATTGCATCGGCGCTTCGCCTGTTGTGACGCCACAACACCTGACTGGCTCGCTCGACGACGTGCCGCCGCGAGTCTTACTACGTACTTACAAAAACGCGCCGACTGAGGTCTGGGATAGCGGGTTCTGCGCGGTTGCGCCGGAGACGATCGATCTCCTCGCTGCTCGCGGCGTAAAGCTGATCGGCATCGATACGCCTTCGCTCGATCCGCAGGACTCGAAGACGATGGACGCGCACCACCGGATTCGCGCGCACCGCATGGCGATTCTCGAAGGCATCGTGCTGGATGTCGTCGCGCCCGGCGACTACGAACTGATCGCGCTGCCGCTGAAGCTGACCACGCTCGATGCGAGTCCCGTGCGCGCCGTGTTGCGCGCGCTGCCCGAATTTCGCTGATCGTCGACGCTCTCTAAAACTGAATCACCGCACTCATCGCATCCACCGAATTCCCTGATCTGATTGACTGGACCATCATGAATACTCGTGAAGAAGCATTGGCGCTGGATAGCGCCGACCCGCTCGCAACGCTGCGCGACCAGTTCGCGCTGTCGTCGACGACCATCTATCTCGACGGCAACTCGCTCGGCGTGCCGCCGGCCGCTGCCGCGCAGCGCGCGCAGACCGTGATCGGCGCCGAATGGGGCGAAGGTCTCATCCGCAGTTGGAACACCGCCGGCTGGTTTGAATTGCCGCGCCGTCTTGGCAACAAGCTCGCACCGCTGATCGGTGCGGCTGAAAACGAGGTGGTCGTCACGGATACGATTTCGATCAATCTGTTCAAGCTTTTGTCGGCAGCCCTGCGCTTGGCGAACGCACGCGATCCGAAGCGTCGTGTGATCGTTTCTGAGCGCTCGAATTTCCCGACCGATCTGTATATCGCGCAAGGGCTGATCGAACAGCTCGACCGCGGTTATGAGTTGCGCCTCGTTGACGATCCGTCCGAGTTGCCCGCCGCGATCGGCGACGACACCGCGATCGCGATGATCACTCATGTGAATTACCGCACCGGCTATATGCACGACATGGCCGCGTTGACGAAGCTCATCCACGACAAAGGCGCGCTTGCGCTGTGGGACCTCGCGCATTCAGCGGGCGCGGTGCCGGTCGACCTGAATGGCGTTGGCGCCGACTACGCGGTGGGCTGCACGTATAAGTATCTGAATGGCGGTCCGGGTTCGCCAGCGTTCGTGTGGGTGCCGAAGCGGCATCAAAACGATTTCTCGCAGCCGCTGTCCGGTTGGTGGGGTCATCGTGCGCCGTTCAAGATGGACCCGGAGTACCAACCTGACGATGGCATCGGCCGCTTCCTGTGCGGCACGCAACCGATGGTGTCGATGTCGCTGGTCGAATGTGGTCTCGATGTGTTCCTGCAAACTGATATGCAGACGATCCGCGCGAAGTCGCTCGCGTTGACCGATTTGTTTATCGAACTGGTCGAAGCGCGTTGCGGAGAATTTCCTTTGAAGCTCGTGACACCCCGTGAGCATGCGCAGCGCGGTTCGCATGCAAGCTTCGAGCATCCGCATGGTTATGAAGTGATGCAGGCGTTGATCGCGCGTGGCGTGATCGGCGACTATCGCGAGCCGCATGTATTGCGGTTTGGCTTTACGCCGCTGTATACGCGCTTTGTCGATGTGTGGGACGCGGTGGAGACGCTGCGCGATGTGCTTACGCAAGAGACCTGGCGGGCACCTGAATTTGCCGCTCGCGGCGCTGTGACCTAAGGAGCGCGCGATGACAGATCACATGCAAACGCCGGGATTGCCGGAAGAAAAGCCGGCGCAAGGGTGTCCGTTTGGGCATGGCAGTGGGGTTGCCCCTTCGGCCGCTGCTACGGCCTCTGCCGCTGCCGATTCCGGCGATGGCTGGCATGATGCGCAGCTCGATTTTTCGGAGTCGATGAGTTACGGCGACTATCTTTCGCTGGGGACGGTGCTGGATGCGCAGCATCCGTTGTCGCCGGATCACAACGAGATGCTGTTCATCATCCAGCATCAGACGAGTGAGTTGTGGATGAAGCTCGCGCTGTATGAATTGCGCGCGGCGCTGAAGGCGGTGCATCGCGATGAGTTGCCGCCGGCGTTCAAGATGCTCGCTCGTGTGTCGCGGATCATGGAGCAACTCGTGCAGGCATGGAGCGTTCTCGCGACGATGACGCCATCCGAGTACACGGCAATGCGGCCTTATCTGGGTAGCTCCTCCGGCTTTCAGTCTTATCAGTATCGGCAGATCGAGTTTTTGCTCGGCAATAAGAATGAGCAGATGCTGAAGCCGCACGCGCATCGCGCGGATGTTCTTGCTGAGGTGACGGCTTCGTTGGAAGCGCCTTCGTTTTACGATGAAGTTGTTCGACTGTTGGCGCGTCGTGGATTTGCGATTTCACCTTCCAGATTGGATCGGGATTGGACGCAGCCTACTACGCATGATGCTTCTGTTGAGGCGGCGTGGTTGGAGGTTTATCGGAATCCTTCGCAGCATTGGGAGTTGTATGAGATGGCGGAGGAACTTGTCGACCTCGAGGATGCGTTTCGGCAGTGGCGGTTCAGGCATGTGACTACGGTTGAGCGGATTATTGGGTTCAAGCAAGGCACGGGTGGTACGAGTGGTGCGCCTTATCTGCGGAAGATGCTCGATGTGGTTTTGTTTCCTGAGCTTTGGCATGTGAGGACGATGCTTTAAGCGTCTTCGTTTCGTTGCCAATGTGTGATCCCATTCTCACAACGTATGGTGACCCATGGACGCACCGGCCCAAATGTAAAGATTGGTCACAGTTCGTGTGTTTAGCCTGCGTGGTTGATCGTCTTAAAAAACGGTTGGGTTAGATTTCTGTGTGCCGTTGGACAAAACGGCAGGGTGTGAGAGCCCGAAGCAACGAAACGCACTACTCGCGAAAGTAGGTAGTGCTCAATCACGCACACCTTTTCTATGGGCGGGTCGTGGTGAGTGGGTCGCAAGACCCGCCGGTTTCGTTTTGTTGCCCGGTCTCTCAAACTCGCTACGTGCCCGCTCACCTGTTAGAGAGTGTCGGGCGTTTCAGGAACACATCGGAAATCGCACCATGACCAAAACCACTAAGAAGACTCAAACGGCATCACGACCGCCCGTTGATGCGCTCCAGTACGAAAAGCTCGCACTGTCGGCTTTTGGAGCGTGCGACCGACAAATCCGACAGCTTCGAACACTGATTGATCTCGCGGCGAGCATCACCCGATGCCCAGCTACGACGGTTGAGGAAAGACGCCGTGAGCGCAACCTGCTGGAACACCTGCTCTATACCGTCGAGCAATACCAGCAGGAAGTTGAATGCGACCGTGACCTGTATCAGGTGATTGCGCTTGATGCGAAGGGGGTTGCTCACAGTCGCATCACGGCCAAACTTGCGACGGAACTTCTCTCGGATGCTGCGGAGGCGGGGCGAGAAGCAGGGGAAGCTGCAGCCGAAGCCGAAGGTGTGCCGGACAAAGCGGTGACGCGTAAGCGGGAGCGCGTAAAGACTGCCGCGTGCGCGCGGGCTGATGCACAGCAGACGGCAGTGAAGCACTAGGGTGAAGTGGCGGCCACGATGCCGTCGCAAAGAAAAAGGCGCGAACAATTCGCGCCTTTTTCTTTGCAAACGCACTAGCCACCAGCGCCGCGTAGATAGACCAATCACCTCGCCGTATACCCCCCATCAATCGGCAAACAAACCCCACTAATCATCGAAGCCGCGTCGCTCAACAAAAACATAATCGGCGCAGCCACCTCTGCGGACTCCGCGAAGCGGTGCAGAGGAATCGCCTTCAACGCGGGATCACGCTTCGCGGGATCACTCCACGACTGCACCGCCATCGGTGTTAGCGTCACCGTAGGATTAACGCTATTTACTCGAATGCCGTATGGCCCCAACTCGATACACAAAGCCCGCGTAACAGCATCGAGCGCCGCCTTGGAAGCCGAATAGCTCAAATGATCATCCAGCGCCACGAGCGCAGCCTGACTGGAAACATTCACGATACTGCCAGCGCGCTTCGCATCGATCATCCCGCGAGCCACGTGCTTGGCAACCAACACCGCCCCTCGCGCATTCACCCCCATCACGCGATCGAAACTCGCGCCGGTCGTATCCACCGCACGCTCAAGCAACGCGATCCCTGCGCAGTTCACAAGCCCATCAAACGCCTCGACCGAACCCAATGCATCATCAATAGCGGACTCATCGCTCACATCGAGCATCATCGGCTCGCACCCAGTTTCCTCCGCCAACCGCGCAAGCTCATTCACATTCCGCGCCGCCGCGACCACATTCGCGCCGGAACCGCACAACGCTTCCACCGTCGCACGCCCAATCCCACTCGACGCGCCCGTCACGAGAATCGAGCGACCGGAAAAATCAAAAGTAGCATTCATGACGTCTGCAACCGATGCATGAGCGGCTTCAACGCCGGATACAAATCCGTATAAACGCCGAACCGCTGCTCATACAGCGCCATCCGTTGCGCATTCGGTTCTGCACGTTCAATCAGCGTGACCCATCCGTTCTGCGCTTCTTCACGCGATACCAGACCAACGCCGACACCAGCCAGCAACGCCGCCCCCATCGCTGCCTCTACGTCCTGCTCGATCGTATAGACCGGATAGCCGGTAATGTCCGCAATGATCTGCATCCACAAATCCGAATGCGCGGCGCCGCCCACGACGATCAACTTGTCATCCAGCGATTGTGCGCCCCTACGTCCCGCTTCGATGTTGTGCTTCAACGCGAACGACACGCCCTCCAACACCGCGCGATACAAATGTGCCCGCGTGTGAAACAGGCTCAGACCAACAAACGCTCCACTCGCCTTCGCATCCCACACGGGGCTTCGTTCCCCCATCAAATACGGCAAGAACATCACCCCGTCAGAGCCTGCGGGAATCTGAGAAGCACTCTCTTCAAGCAAGCGATGCGGATCCCCATTCGGCATCGCACGCGCTGCCTCGGTCTCCTCATGACAGAACTGCTCCCGATACCACGTCACCGAAGCGCCCGCCGTAATCGCGCCACCAAAAACATAAATATCGCGTTGACCGTTGAACACATGCGGCATGCTGATCAGCCCATGCCGCGCATCGACGGTCTGATTGATATACCCCCAGCACATACTCGTACCGATCATTGCAACGTGCTGCCCCGCGCGCGTGACGCCCGCGGCAAACGTCGCCACCGCGGCATCCACGCCGCCCGCAACGATCGCTGTGCCCGCTTCCAATCCGAGTTGCTCGGTCCACTGCGACAACAACCCGCCCACCACGTCCGACGATTCCAACAACCGCTCCGGCATCATCGTCGCAGGGATGCCGAGCATGTCGAGCGCTTCATCCGACCAGTCGCGTTTCGCCATATCGTAGATGCCGCCGATATTGCCCGCCGAACTATGATCGACGGCGACCTCACCGGACAGCATATAAATCACGTAAGCATTCGGCGGCAGGAAGTAACGCGTATGCGCCCAGATTTCCGGTTCGTGATCGCGCAACCACAGCATCTTGGTGTAACCGTAGTAGCTGTCCACGCCGTTACCCGTGATCGCATACAAGCGCTCGAGGTCAATGTTTTTACGCACCCACTCGACCTGATCGGTCGCACGCCGGTCCATCCAGATCAGACACGGATAAAGCGGCCGCATATCGCTATCGACGGGAATCCCCGAGCCACCATACAGACTGCTCACGCACACCGCTTTGATCGACTTCGCCGCAACGCCCGCCTCCTTCGCCTTGCGCACGCAAGCCGCAATACACTCCACAACCGCCTTCAACCACACCGCCGGCCATTGCTCGGCCCATAGCGGCTTGGGCGTATCCGGCTGATAGCTCGACGCATGCTGTGCGACGATGGCGCCGTGCTGATCGACCAGCAAAGCCTTGGTGCTCTGCGTGCCGATATCGACGCCGATGACGTAGTCCATACAGTCTCCGTTTATATGCCGCTCGTCCTTGCCTCACGCCGCGCCAAGCACTCAGGCACGCGGCTTCATCAATACCTTGATCGAATCGAGCGAGTTAGCGACCTTGATCGCTTCGTCCCATTCTTCCAGCGAAAAACCGTGCGTGACAATACCCTTCGACGTCACGAGCCCGCGAGCCAGCAAATCGATCGCAATCGGATAACAGTATGGACCCAGATGCGCACCGCGCACATCGAGTTCCTTGCGGTCGCCGATCACCGACCAGTCCAGCGTCGTATCCGCACCGAACACGGAAAACTCGACGAAGCGACCAAGCTTGCGAATCATCTCCATGCCCTGATTGACGCCGATCGGCGCGCCGGTCGTTTCGATGTAGACGTCGCAACCATAGCCATCTGTCAGCGAATGAATGATCGCCAGCGCGTCTTCCTGTTTCGGATTGATCGTCACGTCCGCGCCGTATTCACGCGCAAGTGCCAGACGCTCCTCAACCAGATCGATCACGACCAGCTTCTTCGGCGTTTTCAGATGCGCGACTTGCGTCATCATCAAGCCAAGCGGACCTGCTCCGGCAATCACCACCACGTCGTCGAGTTGCAGATCACCGCGGTTCACTGTGTGGATCGCGCAAGCCAGCGGTTCGATGATCGCCGCGTCTTCGAGCGAGATGCCGTCGGGAATCTTGTGGACGATTGCGGTCGGCGGAATGCGCATATATTCGGCCATGCCGCCGTCCGCGACTTCGCGCTGGAAACCGAAGATGTTGTGCACCTCACACATCCAGTACTGGCCGGATTTGCAATAGCGGCACTTGCCACACGGTACGATCTGTTCGGCGATCACGCGGTCGCCGATCTTCACGCCGAAATGATCCGCCGCGCCCTCGCCGATTTCTTCGACGAAACCGAAGAACTCGTGCCCCGGAATCACCGGCGCTTTGACCCACGGGCTCGGGCCGCCCCAAAACATCTTCGCACCCGAATGACATTTACAGTCGCTCGCACAAATGCCGCACGCGGCGATGCGGATCACCAACTCATGCGCGCGAGCCTTAGGCTTGGACACCTGTTCGACGCGATAGTCTTTCGGAGCGTGGCAGACGATCGCCGTCATGTTTTGCTTATCGGATTGCGTGGATTGAGTCATTGCATGGTCCTGCTAAAAGGAGGTCGTTTAAGAGTTACTTTCTACGGTCGCGGCTGATGTAGATCGCCAGCAAAATAATTCCGCCCTTGATCACGTTCTGTACATAAGGATTCACGCCGACCATGTTGAGGCCGTTGTTCAACACGCCCAGTAGCAACGCACCGATCAGAGTGCCGATGATCGAGCCGCGTCCGCCGGAGATCGAGGTACCGCCCATCACCACGGCAGCGATGGCATCGAGTTCGAAGCCGACGCCTGCGTTCGGCTGGCCACTCATCAAACGAGCAGTCAATACGATGGCGGCAAAGGAGGACGTCAAACCAGCAATCGAGTAGACGATCAGCTTCACGCGAGCCACGCGCACGCCGGACAGACGTGTCGCCTGTTCGTTGCCACCGATCGCATAGACATAGCGGCCAAACGGCATGCGTTCGAGCAACACCCAGGCAATCGCATAGATCACCACCATGATCACAACCGGCGCCTGAATGCCGAGAATCTTGCCGCTGCCGAAGAAACTGACCCACTCAGGCAGACCGTCGATTGGATAACCACCCGTGTAGATCAGCGCGAGGCCACGAGCGATCCCCATCGTCGCAAGCGTGACAATGATCGGCGGCATACCGGCAAACGCGACGAAGAACCCGTTCGCAGCACCGAAGCCCAAACCGACCGCGATGCCGACTGCCAAGGCAGCCACCGCATTCATCCCGGCCACCATCAAGCCCGCGGCGAGCGTGCCCGCCAAAGCCATCACGGAGCCCACCGACAGATCGATACCACCGGTCAGAATCACGCACGTCATCCCCACAGCAATGATCGCGTTGATCGACACCTGGCGCAGGACGTTCTCCAAATTCGCAGCGGAGAGAAAACTGTCGCTCGCGAATACCATCACGATGCACACCACCAGCAAGCCGATGAACGGATAGAAGAGCGTCGAGCGTTTCAACGCGGCCCAAGTAAAACGCACCGGTGCGCCCGGCGTGTCACTAGTGACAGTCGACGTTTTCGGCGATGAAGAAGGATTAGGCGTGTTCATGAACTGCTCCACGGGTGCCGGCTGTTGCATAGGTCATCACGGCGTTCGAGTCGATCTCGCCGCCTTCGAGCATCGCTTCGATGCGGCCCTGACGGAACACGGCGACGCGGTCGCACATGCCAACGATCTCTGGCAATTCGGACGAGATCATGATGATCGAGTAGCCGCGCGCGGTGAGCTCGCGCATCAGCAGATAGATTTCGGCTTTGGCGCCGACGTCGATGCCGCGCGTCGGTTCGTCGAAGATGAGAATGTTGGTATGGTGATTCAGCCAACGCGCGATCACCACCTTTTGCTGATTGCCGCCTGAAAGGGTCGCGACTTCGGTGTGCATCGTCGGGGCTTTGACGCCGACGCGCTTCATGATGTCGGCGGTGGCGCGCGCTTCGCTGCGCTGATCGATGAAGAAACGCAGCGAGCGGTATTTGCCGAGGTTGTTGATCGAGATGTTCTGCTTGATCGAGAAATCGGTGATCAGACCTTCGGTCTTGCGGCTCTCCGGCAAAATGCCGACGCCGGCGCGCAAGGCATCGGCGGGATCGGATAGTTTTTCGGTTGTTCCATTGATGCGGATTTCTTTCACGTACGCCCGGTCAGCGCCGATCACAGCCAGCGCGGTTTCTGTGCGGCCCGAGCCGACCAGTCCCGCGAAACCGAGAATCTCGCCTTCGCGCAAATTGAAACTCAGCACCGGGCTGTCTTTCAGCAACTGCAGCTTTTCGACGTCGAGCACGATCTTCGCATCGGCACGCAGTGGCGGCTTCGGCGGAAAGCTGTTTTCGATGCGGCGTCCCACCATCATTTCCACGAGGCGGCTCACATCAGATTGCGCGACCTCCGTCATGCCAACGTACTGACCGTCGCGTAACACCGTAATGCGATCACACACCTCAAAGATTTCCTCCAGGTGATGCGAGATGAAGATCATCGCGACGCCCTGCGTCTTCAGGTCACGCATGATCGCGAACAGGTGTTCCGCTTCAGCGGGTGTGAGCGTCGCGGTCGGTTCATCCAGAATCAGAATGCGCGCTTCCAAAGACAACGCCTTGCCGATTTCAACAAACTGCTGCTGCGCGACCGACAGCTCACGAATCGGCACCGACAAGTCAATCGCCACGCCCAGGCGCTGAAAAATCGCGGCCGCCGCGCGCCGCATCTTGCCGCGTTCGAGCAGACCCAAACCGTTCTTCAACTCACGGCCGAGAAACATGTTCTCCACCGCATTCAGATACGGAATCAGGCTGAATTCCTGAAACACGATACCCACGCCCGCGGCGACCGCATCGTGGTAGTTCGTGAAGTGCCGCACTTCGCCCGCGATCGTGATCGTGCCTTCATCCGGCTGATAGATGCCGCACAGAATTTTCATCAGCGTGGATTTGCCCGCGCCGTTTTCGCCGAGCAACGCGTGAATCTCACCCCGAGCGATTTCCAGGTGAATGCCTTGCAGCGCCTTCACGCCTGGAAAGCTTTTGGTGATGTTGTCGAGCTTGAGTATCGTGTCCATCGGGTCCTCCTCTGCTGCTCGTCGCCATGCTCATCGAAGAAGCACATGCACATGGCAACGAGCATTCGGCTTACCAACTGAAGCCCTTGGCATTGCTCTTGTCGATCATCTTCACGTCGACCGGAATGGCTTTCGGTACATTGGCGCCCCACTTCTTCGCGAGTGCAGTGCCGAGCGCGATACGCACCTGGTCGGCCGGGAACTGCGCGGACGTTTCGATGAACTTCGAATTCGGTTTCTGGATCGCGGCAATCGCTTCCGGCGCACCGTCGACGCTGGTCAGCTTGATATCCTTGCCCGATGATTCGATCGCCGAGAGCGCGCCCATCGAGCCACCGTCGTTCACGCTGAACACACCCTTCAGATTCGGATGCGCCTGAATCATGTTCTCGGTAACGGACAACGCAGTCGCGCGTTCCTGCTTACCGTTCTGCATATCCGCGAGTTTGATGCCCGGCACTTTCGCAAGCGCCGCCTTGCAACCGCGCACACGTTCGAGAATCGGCACCACCGGAATGCCGTCGAGAATCGCCACTTCGCCGCTGCCGCCAATCGACTTCGCCAGATACTCACAGGCCATCTCGCCCGCGTCGAAATTCTTGGAGCCAACGAATGAATCGACCGGACCGTTCGCGTTCGCATCGACCGCAACCACCACCACGCCCGCCTTCTTCGCCGACGTGACCGCCGATTGAATGCCGGTCGAATCGGTCGGATTCACGAGCAGGATGTCGATCTTCTTTTGCAGCATGTCTTCGACGTCACTGACCTGCTTGCTGACGTCATGATGCGCGTCGGTGACGACCACCGTCGCGCCAATCGACGCAGCCGCATCGTTCAGCGCCTTTTGCATCGTCACAAAGTACGGGTTGTTCAACTCCTGAAACGTCATGCCGATCTTCAGCGGCGCGGCAAGTGCTGCCGGCGCGGCGATAAACGAAAGACCGAATGCAAGCGTCGCCAACGCAGCCGTGCTGCGCGCGAAGGTCTTCAACGATGTTTGCTTCGAAGTGGATTGCGTCATGGTTGTCTCCGTTATTAAAACTGTTCGATGAGATGAGCACGTCCCTCACGCTGTCTTTGGACAGCGTGATAGGTGTTGAAACGCGGATGAGTTAGAACGCTTCGGCTTTTAGCGTGGCGTAGGAGGACTACGTCGGTGGATAGGCAGCGGCAGCACTGCGTGGCAAACCTGGCGCGAGCACGATCGCGGGTGCATTGTCGATGCCGGCGCCGCGCGCGGCAGCTTCTTCGGAAGCGTCGCGGCTCGCATCGTTCAGTTGCTGATAGCGGCGGAATTTTGAAGGCGCCATGCCTTTGACCGCGAGGAACTGCCGGTTGAAATTCGACAGGTTGTTAAAGCCCGCCTTGAAGCAGATATCGGTGACGCTCAGTTCTTCGTCCGTGAGCAGTTGACACGCGAGGTTGATACGCATGCGGTTCACGTACTGCACAAACGGCAGCCCGGTATGACGGCGGAAGTACCGCGAGAACGCACTCACGCTTTGCCCGGCGAGTTGCGCGAGATCCGATTCGCGCAGATCGTTGGACAGATTCTTGCCGATATACGAGAGCGCGTGATTGATGCGCGTCGACGCAAAACCGGTCGGGTCGGCCTGATAGGCGGGACTCGCGAGCATCTCGCGGTCCTCGGCGTTCATCAGGATCTCGAGCATCGACATGAACAGCACGAGACGGCGCAGTCCGCGCGCCGCCAGCAATTCGAGGAACAACGGCTGGATCGCCGCACTCGTTTCTGCACCGAACGACACGCCGCGGCGCGAATCGGCGAGCAACGCTTCGACCTGGCGCCACTCCGGAAAACTGCCCATGCAACTCGACACGAACTCCTGCCCGAACTGAACAACCAGATTGCGCTGCGCAATCGTCTCGCCTTCCGGCACGTCGCTGACCCAGTTGTGCGGCAGGTTCGGCCCCATCAGCACGAGGTTGCCAGGCGTAAAGCTGCTGATGTGATCGCCGACGAACATCTTGCCGGTCGTCGCCACGATCAGATGGATTTCGTATTCCGGATGAAAGTGCCAGCGCACCGTGCGGTACGGATAGCCGTGCGACCACACTTTGAAGGATTCGTCGCGCCGTACGGCGACGACTTCCAGATCGGGTTGCATTCGCGTCTTCCTCCATGAAGCGGCGTGTTGCGGGTGCCGCTGAACTTCGTCTTGTATAGCGAAAAGTAGCCCTCTAGAGCCTGATCCACCACTAAAAATCAAACCGCAGACCGATACTTTTTTGCATTCGGGTTAGTCCTGGCGCGGTGAAAGTCAAATTTGATGCAATGCAATACGCACCGCGAGACACGTCCCATAACGCGCGGGCGTCACGCGAGTCGCGCCGGAAGTCCCGCCACGCCGCGCTGCGCCACGAAAAGCCCTCTACGTCGCCTTGACATTCGTTCCGCCGGGTACGATCATTCGCTCACAGACAGAGCAAATGCTCCACCCCAAGAAAAACGCACGCGCCGAGCCGTGCGATCAAGGACATTCAGGAGACGCACATGAACAGCGGGCAAGGCAGCGGCGCGGCCGCACACGTGATCCTGCACATCGGCGCGGGATCGTTTCATCGCGCGCATCAGGCGTGGTATCTCCATCGGTTGAACGAGGCGAAGGTGGCGGGCGAGCCGCACTGGTCGCTGACAGTCGGCAATATCCGCAGCGACATGAACGCGGTGCTCGACGCACTCGCCGCGCAAAACGGCGTCTATACGCTCGAGACCGTCACGCCGCAGGGCGAGCGCGCGTACGAGACGATTCGTTCGATCGAGCGCGTGGTGCCGTGGACCGAGAGTCTCGATGCGCTGATCGAAGCGGGCGCCGATCCGGCCTGCAAGATCATTGCGTTCACGGTCACCGAAGGCGGCTATTACCTCGACGAACACGACGAACTCGACACGGCCAATGCCGATCTTGCCGCTGACCTGAAAGGCGGCCACACCACGATTTACGGCGCGCTAGCGGCGATTCTCGACGCACGCATGAAGCGCGGCGCCGGCCCGGTCACGCTGCAGACCTGCGATAACCTGCGCAGCAACGGCGAGCGTTTTCATGCGGGCATGAGCGAGTTTCTCGAACGGCGCGGCGCGGAGGACCTGGCGCAATGGTTCGACGACAACACCGCGTGCCCGAGCTCGATGGTCGATCGCATCACGCCGCGTCCGACACCCGACGTGCGCGAGCGCGTGAAAGCCGCTACCGGCGTAGACGATACCTGCCCGGTGATGGGCGAGTCCTTTATCCAATGGGTGATCGAAGACCGCTTCATCGCCGGACGCCCCGCGTGGGAAAAGGTCGGCGCGGAACTGGTCGACTCGGTGCTGCCGTACGAGGAAGCGAAGATCCGCATTCTCAACGCGACGCATAGCTGCATTGCGTGGGCGGGCACGCTGGTCGGACTGACCTACATCCACGAAGGGACGCTCGATCCGGACATCAACAAATTCGCCTTCGACTACGTGACCGAAGACGTGATTCCGTGCCTCACGCCAAGCCCGCTCGATCTCGAACGCTATCGCGACGTGGTGCTCGAACGCTTCGGCAATCCCTACATCCAGGACACCAACCAGCGCGTCGCGGCCGATGGCTTTTCAAAGCTGCCCGGCTTTATTGCGCCGACGCTCGCCGAATGCTTCGAACGTGGCGTCACGCCTTCGGCGACGGCGATGTTGCCGGCGCTGTTCTTCCGCTTCCTTGAGCGCTGGAACGCCGGCACGCTGCCGTATGTGTATCAGGATGGCGTGATGGACGAACGCATCGCCCGCGGCTTCTTTAGCGCGCCCGATCCGTTGCAGGCGTTCGCCGCTGACCGCCTGCTCTGGGGCAGCATGGCGCAGACGCCGGAATTGGAATCGGCGTTGGCGGGCGCGTTGGCGCGAGTCGACGTATGGCTGGCCAAACGCGGCGCGGCCTGACCCGCGCTATAGCGAACCACGCGAAACACGCCGGTGCCAGGCTTAATGCGCATGGCACCGCGCGCCATGTGCGGCTAAAGTAGCGCATTCCTAACGACGAAGGTTTCGCGCCCATGTATCTCGGCATCGACCTCGGCACGTCCGAAGTGAAAGTCCTGCTGCTCGCCTCCGATGGACGCGTGATCGGCACCGCAGGCTCACCCTTTACGGTTTCGCGTCCGCATCAGCGCTGGGCCGAACAGAATCCTGAAGACTGGTGGGCCGGCACGCGCGCGGCGCTGGCCGCGTTGCGCGCCAAACATCCGGACGAGTTCGCGCAGATTCGCGGCATCGGCCTCTCGGGGCAGATGCACGGGGCCGTGCTGCTGGATGCGCAAGACCGCGTATTGCGGCCCGCGATCCTGTGGAACGACATGCGCAGCGACAAGGAGTGCGCGGAGCTCACCGAGCGCGCGCCGGAGTTGCACACCGTGGCCGGCAATCTCGCGATGCCCGGATTCACCGCGCCGAAGCTGCTATGGGTGGCGCACCACGAACCGGAAATCTTCGCGCAGACCGCCTGCGTGCTGCTGCCAAAGGACTACCTGCGCCTGCAACTGACCGGCGGCAAGGTGTCCGATCCATCGGATGCAGCAGGCACGCTGTGGCTCGACGTCGCCAAACGCGACTGGTCCGATTCATTGCTCGCCGCCTGCAACATGACGCGCGCGCAGATGCCGGCCTTGTGCGAAGGCAGTGAACCGTCCGGCACCCTGCTTCCCGCGGTGGCGCGCGAGTTCGGTTTGAGCGACGGCGTGATCGTCGCGGCCGGCGGTGGTGACAATGCCACGAGCGCGATCGGCATCGGCGCGACGCAACCGGGCGACGGCTTCGTCTCGCTCGGCACCTCAGGTGTGTTGTGCGTGGTCGGCGACAGCTTCCGGCCGAATCCCGCTTCCGCGGTGCACGCGTTCTGCCATGCGATTCCGGATCGCTGGCATCAGATGAGCGTGGTGTTGTCGGCGGCAAGCTGTTTGCGCTGGGTCTGCAAGCTCACCTCCACCGACGAGCCGACCCTGCTCGCCGAAATCGAGGCGCTCCCAGCGGAAGCGTTGACCACTGCCCCGCTCTTTCTGCCCTATCTATCCGGTGAACGCACGCCGCACAACGACCCGTATGCGCAGGGCGTGTTCTTCGGCATGAATCACGCGACCGATCGCGCATTGCTCGGCTACGCGGTGCTCGAAGGCGTGACGCTCGCGCTCACCGACGGCCTCGACGCGTTGCGCGCGGCCGGCACCGAAGCAAAGGCACTGTCCCTGCTCGGCGGCGGTGCGCGCAGCGACTACTGGGCACAACTGCTCGCCGACGCGCTCGACACCGCCACCCGCAAGCACGGCGGCGGCGAAACCGGCGCGGCGCTCGGCGCGGCACGCCTCGGCTGGCTGGCGGCGGGCGGCGACCCGGCCAAGGTGCTGAGCAAGCCGCCGATCGAAAAGGAGTTCACGCCGAACCCGCGACGGCACGCCGAACTGCGCAACCGGCTCGAAGCGTATCGCGCGCTCTACCGCCACGTGCGGCCGCTGTTCGACCCCGCGCGACAACCGCTCGCCTGACCGGCAAAGCACAGCCGGTTGCCGTTGAGACGCGGGAACCGGCTGCTATCATCGGCGCACTTCAAGCGAACCGTCACCGTGCCCAAGTCCACAGAAAAATTAGACCTTGCTACCCGCGCCGCGTGGCTTTACTACGTCGCAGGCAATACCCAGAACGAGATCGCCGAGAAGCTGCAGGTGTCGCGCCCGGTCGCGCAGCGGCTGGTTGCCTTCGCGGTCGAAAAGAACCTGATTCGCGTACGCGTCGATCACAAACTGGCCGATTGCCTCGCGCTCGCCGATCAACTCTCGAAGCGCTACGGCCTGAGCATGTGCGAAGTCGTACCGATCGACAGCGATACCTCGGAAGAAGTCGACCGCAAGCTTGCCGTGGCCGGCGCACAAGTCATGGAACGCTATCTCGGCGAAGAAAAGCCGATGGTGGTCGCCGTGAGCAGCGGCCGTACGCTGAAGGCCGCGGTCGATCAGATCGCCCAACTGGAGCGTCCGCAGCATCGGTTGGTATCGATGGTTGGGGCGATCGCCTCGGACGGCTCGTCGAACCGCTACGACGTCGCGCTGCACATTTCGGAGAAGACCGGCGGCAAGCATTTTCTGCTGCCCGCGCCGTTGCTCGCCGATAGCGAAGCCGAACGCGCACAGTGGTGCAATCACCGGCTGTACCGGATCGTCGAATCGCTGTCGGCGCAAGCGGATGTCGCGTTCGTCGGCATCGGCAATATCGGGCCGAAATGCCCGTTGCACGAAGACGGCTTTATCACGTCCGCGGAAGTAAAAGAGTTGATGCAGAACGGTGCGGTGGCCGAAATGCTCGGCCTGCCGATCGATGCAGCCGGCGCGCACGTCGAATCGCCGACCGGCCGGCGCGTCACCAGCATCGCGCTCGACTCGCCACCGCGGCGTCCTACCATCGGCTTTGCCGGCGGCGAGCGCAAGCGCGAAGCGCTGATCGCGGTGCTTAAAGGCGGCTGGCTGTCGGGACTGGTGACCGACGAGTTGTGTGCGCGAGCGGCGCTCGAAGCGGCGGCTTAAAAGGCTTACAGGCGGCACACCGCCGCTCTACAACACCGGCAGCCCTTCCGTGATGATGATGCGGTACTCGCCGCCCTGCAGGCGCGTCTCGCTGACCGCCTGATACGCAGGGCTGCGATACCACGCGATCGCTTCGTCGTAACTGGGGAACTCGAGGATCAGGATTTCGTCGATCGGCGGCCCCTCCACCACTTCTTTCTGCCCATGGCTCGCGAGCACCATGACGGCATGCTTCTCGAAGACTGCGGGCGCGTCCTGTTTGTATTCTTCCAGTTTGGCGGGGTCGAGCGTTTTCTCGCGCGTGATGACGACGTAGGCGGGCATGAACGTTTCCTCAGCGTGAATAAACGTGACCGAACGGAAAGCGGCGCGCCCGCCGCTTTCCCAATCACATACTCACGCGGCCAGCACTTCTACGATCTTACGCTGGAAGGCTTTCCCTTCGCTGTCGAACAAATGGCAGTGCTCAGGCGTGGCGCCGACCCTTTGCGTGTCGCCCTTGCTGTGGCGTTCGAGCGGCGGAATCCGCGCGATCAAACCATCCGGCGCCACGCTCGATTCCGCATACAGATACGCTGCGTCGCCAAGCGATTCGACTGCCATCGTGCGCGCCGACACGCCGTCGTCGGCCATTCCGAAGTGCAGATGCTCCGGACGAATGCCGACGGTGACCTTGTCGCCCTGCTTCACCGCGCCCGGCTCCACCGCAACGCGCTGCGTCTCGCCGGTTTCGTAGCGTACCGTGACGCCGTCGTGCGTCACCGACTGCACGATCCCTTCCATAAAGTTCATCTTCGGCGAACCGATGAAGCCGGCGACGAAGCGATTGGCCGGCGCGTGATACAGCATGGTCGGGCTGCCGACCTGCTCCACATTGCCCGCCGACAACACGACGATCTTGTCGGCCAGCGTCATTGCTTCGACCTGATCGTGCGTCACGTAGATCATCGTGGTCTTCAGCTCGTCGTGCAGACGCGCGAATTCGAGGCGCATCTTCACACGCAGCGCGGCGTCGAGATTCGACAGCGGTTCGTCGAACAGGAACACCTTCGGCTTGCGCGTAATCGCGCGGCCGATTGCAACACGCTGGCGCTGGCCGCCTGAAAGCTGCTTCGGCTTGCGGTCGAGCAGATGGTCGATGTGCAGGATTTTCGCCGCATTGCGCACGGCGGAGTCGATTTCCGGCTTCTTGGTGCCGGCGAGTTTCAGGCCGAACGCCATGTTGTCGTACAGCGTCATGTGCGGATACAGCGCGTATGACTGGAACACCATCGCGATGCCGCGCTTGGCGGGCGGTACGTCGTTCACGCGCGTGCCGTCGATGGTCAGATCGCCGCCACTGATGTCTTCGAGGCCGGCGATCATCCGCATCAGCGTCGATTTACCGCAACCGCTCGGACCCACGAACACGACGAATTCGCCGTCCAGGATGTCGAGGTTGATGTCGCGCATCACTTCGTTGTCGTCGTAGGCTTTTCGGATGTTGCGCAGAGTTACGCTTGCCATGATGTGTCTCCGTGTATTGCTCTTGCTGCGTTAATTCATTTATCCAGGTGCTGCGCCAACGCGGCTGCCCTTACGGTATCGCTGCCGTCGCGCTCAGCGTCCATTGCGCGACCAGGTCCGGCAACTGCAGCATGTCGTCGAACACAGTACGCGCACCCGCCGCATGCAACGCGTCGATCTGCGCGTCACTCGCATGACCGCCGCCGATAAAGCCCAGCACCGTCATGCCCGCCGCGGTTGCCGCCGTCACGCCCGTCACGCTGTCTTCCACCACGAGGCAGGCGGACGGCGCGAGGCCGAGACCAAGCGCGGCAGCGAGATAGACATCGGGCGCGGGCTTCGGATTCGGCACCGCATCGGCGCAAAAGAGCCGGTCGCCGAAGAACTTCACGAGGCCCGTGCGCGCCAGCACGTTCTCCACATACGGCCGGAAACTGTTGCTCGCACATGCCTTGGTGAGCGGCACCTGCGCGAGCGCGGACTCGATGCCAACGACCGCCGACGCCTGCATCGCCGCCGCTTCCACCGCCTGGCGGATCGACTCGATATCCTCGACGCTCAGGCTCTTGCCAAGTTGCGCCGCCGTGCCCTGCAGCACCTTTTCGATGCGCAAGCCGAGCAGCGGCAACACCACCGGCTCAACATCGGCATCGGGCCAGCGCGCCTCGAGTTCGTGCACCAGCATGCTCGCCGCCACGGCTTCGCTGTCGATCAGCACGCCGTCGCAATCGCAGATCAGCGCGAAATGACCTACCGTCGTACCTGCGGTCATTTGACCGCCCCAAAAGTAAGACCGCGCACCAGTTGCTTCTGCGACAGCCAGCCGACAATCAGGATCGGCGCAACCGCAAGCAGTGAAGCAGCGGAGAGCTTGGCCCAGAACAAGCCTTCAGGACTCGAATACGACGCAATGAACACAGTCAGCGGCGCGGCGTTCGAACTCGACAGGTTGATGCTCCAGAACGCTTCGTTCCACGACAGGATTACCAGCAGCAGCGCGGTGGAGGCAAGCCCCGGCAGCGACATCGGCATCAGCAGATAGACGATTTCCTGCCACGTTGCCGCGCCGTCGATCCGGCCTGCTTCGAGAATGTCGCGCGGAATTTCGGCGAAGTACGTGAACGACATCCACACCGCAATCGGCAGATTGATCAGCGTGTAGACAATCACCAGACCGGACACCGAATCGAGCAGACCACTGTTCTTCCACAACAGATAGATCGGCACCAGCACGCCAACCGACGGCATCATCTTGGTCGACAACATCCACAGCAGGACTTTCTGCGTGCGGCGCGTCGGAAAGAACGCCATCGCGTACGCGGCCGGCACGGCGAGAATCAGGCACAGCAGCGTGACGCCCGCCGAGATCAGGATTGAATTCCACGCGAACGAAAAGTAGTTGCTGCGCGCGAACACCTCGCGGAAGCTATCGAGCGTCGGGATGAAAAACAGCGACGACGAATACGCCTGCTGCTCCGTCTTGAACGCGGTGATCGTCATCCAGAAGATCGGGAAAAACAGCAGCAACGCGACGAGCCAGGCGATCACGCCAGGAAGGCCGCGGCGAATTGCGGCGAACGGCGACTTGGCCGGCACGGTCATCGGCGCCGTGCCCGACGCAGAGGTAGAGGCAACGTGGCTCATTTTTCGTACTCCCCTTTCAGGTTCTTCGCGAGCATCCGCACAAGGAAGAACGACACGATGTTAGCCAGCACGACAGCCAGAATGCCGCCCGCCGAAGCGAGACCGACGTCGAACTGTTGCAGGCCCAGCGAATAGATCAGGTACGACAGATTGGTGGTCGCGGTGCCCGGACCGCCGCCCGTGGTCGTATAGATTTCGGCGAAGATCGACAGCAGGAAAATCGTCTCCATCATCACCACCACCGCGATCGCCCGTTTCAGGTGAGGCAGCGTGATGTAGAAGAACATCGAGAACGGACCCGCACCGTCGATACGCGCCGCTTCCTTCTGCTCCTGATCGAGCGACTGGATCGCGGTGAACAGAATCAGGAACGCGAACGGTAACCACTGCCACGCGACGATCATGATCACGGCCGTGAGCGGGTATTCGGCGAACCAGTCGATCGGCTGCAGACCGATCGCGCGCATGCCCTGTGCGATCAGGCCATACACCGGATGCAGGATCATGTTCTTCCAGATCAACGCGCTGACGGTCGGCATCACGAAGAACGGTGCGATCGCCAGTAGCCGCGCGATGCCCTGACCGTAGAACTTACGATCGAACAGGATCGCCATCAGCACGCCGCCGACCACCGTGATCACCAGCACCGAGATGATCAACTCGAGCGTGTGCCCGATCGACGGTCCGAACGACGGATCGCTGGCGAGATACTTGTAGTTGTCGAAACCGGCGAAGCCTTTCAGATCCGGATTCAGCAGGTTATAGCGCGAGAACGAAAACCAGATCGTCATCGCCAGCGGAATCGCCATCCACAGCACGAGCACTGCGACTGAGGGCGTCACGAGCCAGCGGGCCGAATTGGCTTTGCTGGTTTCGCGTTCTTTTTCTGTTTGGGGATGGGCATGCATAAGAGGCAGGCGTAAAGGACGCATGATTGACCACCTGTTCGGTAATGCGCGGGCCGGCGCCTTATCCGCCGTGATGGCTTAAACCGCCTGGCTACCGCGACGCAATGCGATGTCTCGGTGCCCACGCGGCGGGGACGGCCCGCTGTGCTGCGTGGGCCGGCTGACGGGCGTCAGCCGGCGCGTGCCACGTGACTCATGTGGCTGGCTTCCGCTTTACTTCTGATACCCGGCCTGTTGCACGGCGCGATTCGCCGTTGCCTGGCCGGCTGCCAGCGCCTGATCGACCGTCATCTGGCCGGCAATCGCGCCGGAGATGCTCTGACCGACTACGGTGCCGAACGACTGGAACTCAGGAATGCCGACGAACTGCACACCGGTATACGGCACTGGCTTCAACGTCGGATGATCCGGGTCAGCCGTTTCGATTGCCTTCAGCACGAAGTCGCCGAACGGTGCAGCCTCCTTGTATTCAGGACGTGCGTAGGTTGAGTGGCGTGTTCCCGGCGGCACCGAGGCCCAGCCCTCATCCTTCGCGACCATTTCGATGTACTGCTTCGACGTGGCCCACGCGATGAACTTCTTCGCCGAGTCAGCCTGCTTCGACGACTTCGGAATGGCCAACGCCCACGCCCACAGCCAATGCGAACCCTTCGGCGTGACGGCGATCGGCGCCGCCGCAAAGCCCACCTTGTCGGCGATCTGCGACTGCTGCTTGTTGTAGAGCATGCCGGCCGCCACCGTTGCGTCGATCCACATCGCGCACTTGCCCGAGGACATCAGCGTCAGGTTTTCGTTGAAGCCGTTCGAGCTGGCTCCCGGAGGACCATCTTTCTTCAGCAGATCGACGTAGAAGGTGATCGCCTTCTTCCATTCCGGCGACGTCAACTGCGCCTGCCACTTGTCGTCGAACCAGCGGCCGCCGAAGGTGTTCACCACCGTCGTGCCATAGGCCATGTTCTCGCCCCAGCCGGCTTTGCCGCGCAGGCAGATGCCGTACATGCCGTTGGCTTTGTCGGTGAGCTTGTCGGCGAACTGCGCGATCTGGTCGTAGGTCGGCTGATCGGGCATCTTCAAGCCCTTGGCCGCGAACAGATCCTTGCGGTAATACGTCATCGAGCTTTCGACGTAGAACGGCAGCGCGTACAACTGGCCGCCGCTCGAGAGGCCGTCGCGAGCCGTCTTCACGACGTCGTTCAGATCGTAATCAGCGGGCAGATTGGTGAGCGGCGTGAGCCAGCCGCGCTTGCCCCATTGCGGCGTTTCGTACGCACCGATCGTCATCACGTCGAACTGGCCGCTGCCGGTCGTGATGTCGGTGGTGGCGCGTTGACGCAGCACGTTTTCTTCGAGAATCACCCAGTTGAGCTTGATGTCCGGATTCGCCTGCTCGAAAGCGGGCGAGAGCTTCTTCAGCTCGATCATGTCCGGATTGTTCAACGTGGCGATGGTCACCGTGGCCGCCTGAGCGTGCAACGCAAAGCATGCGACAGCGCCGGCACTGACCGCCTTCAGCGCGGATTTTGTAGCTGGTTTCATGTGATGTCTCCTTTCTCGTACGTTATGTGATGCTGCGTTTGTTCTACGAAAATAACGAAGGGTGAAACAGGTTCGGCTCATCCACTCTGCGATTCGCTCAGCTCATCCAGTTCCCGCCGTCGACGTTCAGGGTTTGCGCGGTGATGTAGTCGGCATCCGCCGACGCGAGAAACAGGGCGGCGCCGGTCAAATCGTCCGGCACACCCATACGGCCGAGCGGCACCGCTTCACCGACGAGGCGCTTCTTCTCGCCGAGCGGCCGGTTTTCATAGCGGGCGAAGAGCGCGTCGACCTCTTTCCACATCGGCGTATCGACGACGCCCGGCGCAATGCCGTTCACATTGATCTGGTGCGGCGCGAGGGCGAGCGCTGCGGATTGCGTGTAGCTGAGTACGGCGGCTTTGGTTGCGCAGTAGTGCGACACCAGCGCCTCGCCGCGCCGCCCGGCTTGCGACGACATATTGATGATCTTGCCGCCGTGGCCCTGCTCGACCATTTTCCGGGCGACGGTTTGCATCAGGAAGAACATGCCCTTCACGTTGACCGCAAAGAGGCGGTCGAACACGTCCCAGGATTCATCGAGGATCGGGCGCATATCGAAGAGCGCTGCGTTGTTGAACAGGATATCGACCTGGCCGAAACGCTCCAGCGTACTCGCGAGGATGCGTTCGATATCCTCGCGGCGCGTGACATCGGCGCTGACGGTCAGCACGCGGTCGCCGTAAGCGGCGCGCAACGCGTCGCCAAAACTGTCCGCCGGCTTGACGTCGACCAGCACGCAACGCGCGCCTTCGTCCAGATAGCGCCGGGCCACGGCTTCACCGATTCCGCTTGCCGCGCCCGTCAGAATGGCCACCTTGTCTTGCAATCGTGCCGCCACTGCCTGTCTCCGGTTCGTTTCGCTTCTTGAGGCGCGGTGAGCGAACGCTCGTTGCGCGAACAATTGCTCTGTTAGTGATCGAATGATCGGATACGGACAGGGTCATGTCAAGGCGCTCGACCAGATTTCGATGGTGCAGCGCGGCAGGACCATCGCGCACCCTCTTCCAGCTTCGACCGACACAAATACGAGAAATCGAAGACCGCCAAGCTGCTTTCTGCGCAAGCCGCTGACAAAAATTCGAGATACGTTATATCATTGCGGCCTCGCTTCGCTCCGAAGCTTTGCAGGTTCGTCAGGGAGTCCGCTGATGGCTACATCGATTGCAGAACACCATGCTGTACGGCTCGCCCATGCCGAGGCGCACGCCGCCCTGCATGGGCTCGCGCTCACGCCGCTGCGGCGTCAGGTGTATGCGGCGATCGTCGCCAGCGACCGGCCGATCGGCGCTTATGAGTTGCTGGACGCGCTTGAACCGCAACGCGGGCGCGTGCCGCCCACCACGATCTACCGGGCGCTGGACTTTCTGCTCGCGCACGGCTTCGTCCATCGGATCGAATCGAAGAACGCGTTTTTTGCCTGCTGCGAGGTCGGCGTGCCGCATCGCAGCCAGTTTCTGATGTGCGACGGGTGCGGCGCGACTGTGGAGATTCCCGGCGGCGATCTTGCCCAACAACTGTCGCATAGCGTGCCGGCACACGGTTTCGAGGTGCACCGCCAGGTGGTCGAGCTAAGCGGGCTGTGCGCGCGCTGCGCCCGCGCGGCGCGGCCCTCCGGTGCGTCCCTATGAAAGCCGGCCTGATCACCAGTATGAACGCCGGTATGAACGCCAAAACGCGCCGCTCCCAAGGTTCGTAGTTCATTCAACTCTCACGCAGCAGGAAACAACGATGAAGAAATTCGGCTCGATGTTGAACGGGGCGCGCGATGCGCTAAAGCTGTCGAAGACCGTGGCCATGGGCGCAGCGGCCGCCGCTGCTTTCACGCTCAGCCACGGCGCATTTGCCGCGGATGCGAAAATCCCGGTGGTGGCAGCGGAAAACTTTTACGGTGACGTCGTGCAGCAACTGGGCGGCGATCGCGTCGACGTGACCAGCATCCTCAGCAATCCGGATCAGGACCCGCATCTGTTCGAAGCCAGCCCAAAGACGGCGCGGGCCTTGCAGCATGCGAGCCTTGTGGTCTACAACGGCGCCGACTACGATCCGTGGATGGCGAAACTGCTGGCCGCTTCCAAGGGCTCGAATCGCGCGACGATCGTTGCCGCCGAGCTGACAGGCAAGAAGAGCGGCGATAATCCTCACCTCTGGTACGACCCGGCCACCATGCCGAAAGTGGCGCGCGCGGTAAGCGCGGCGCTCGTCGCGGCTGACCCGGCGCACAAGTCGGCGTACGATGCGAACCTCGCGAAGTTTCTCGATTCGCTGAAACCCATCGACGCCAAAGTCGCCGATCTGCATGGCCGCTACGCCGGCGTGCCGGTGACGGCAACCGAGCCGGTATTCGGCTATATGTCGGACGCAGTCGGCCTCTCGATGCGCAATCTGCGCTTCCAGTTGGCGACGATGAACGACACTGAAGCAAGCGCGGCCGATATCGCCGCGTTCGAACGCGATCTGCGCGAAAAGCGCGTGCGCGTTCTGATCTATAACAGCCAGGCAACCGAGGCCCTGACCAAACGCATGTTGAAGCTCGCGCAGCAATCGAAGGTGCCGACCATGAGCGTCACCGAAACCGAACCGGCCGGTAAGACCTATCAGACGTGGATGCTGACGCAGCTCGACGGGTTGGGCACGGCGCTGGCTGCGGGCGACGCGGGCGGAGCGAATGCTGCGGCAACACCCGCCAAAGGAAAAACGCAATGACCGAAACTGGCCGCAGCACGCCAGCTAATGCATCGACGGGCGCTCGCAGCAACGCGCCCGTGCTTGAACTCGAGCGTGTGACGCTCGAACTCGGCGGCCGCACGATTCTGCGCGACGCCGGCTTCGTGGTGAATCAGGGCGAATTCATCGGCGTGCTCGGGCCGAATGGCGCGGGCAAGACCACGCTGATGCGCGCCGTGCTCGGTCTCGTGCCGGCGGCGAGCGGCGCGATCCGCGTGTTAGGGCAGCCGGTCGAGCGTGGTAACTCGTCGATCGGTTATATGCCGCAGACGCGCAGTGCGCTGGCCGGGCGCCGCGTGCGCGGCCGCGACTTCGTCGCCATGGCCGCCGATGGACACCGCTGGGGCCTGCCCCATGCGGACAGCAAAACCCGCGCGGATGTCGAGCGGGTGCTCGATCTCGTAGGCGGCCGCCAGCTAGCCGAGCGGCCGTTATCGGAACTGTCGGGCGGCGAACGTCAGCGTCTGCTGCTCGCGCAATGCCTGCTCGGCAACCCCAAGCTGCTGCTGCTCGACGAACCGTTGATCAGCCTCGATCCGCATCATCAGAAGAGCGTGGTCGAACTGGTGCGGCGCGTGCAGCAGGAGCTCGGCATTGCCGTGCTGTTCTCGGCGCATGAACTGAATCCGCTTCTGCACGCGCTCGACCGCGTGTTGTATCTCGGCAGCGGCGTCGCCGCGCTCGGCACCGTCGATGAAGTCATTACGCGGCCGGTGCTGTCGCGTCTCTATGGCTCGCCGATCGATGTGATGCGCGTGAATGGCCGCATCTTCGTGATGTCGGGCGACGTCGAAGTCGAAAAACACGATCACGAGCACGAACACGACGAGAACGGCGGCCATAGCCACTCGCACGGGCATTCACATTCGCACGACCATGGTGGCGCACACGGCCACTCACACCAGCACGACTCACGCGACGGACACAAGCACGATGTTTGAATACGATTTCATGGTGAACGCGTTCGCGGCGTCGGGGATCGTCGCGGTGCTGGCAGGCGTGGTGGGCTATTTTCTGGTGATGCGTGGACAGACTTTCGCCGGTCACGCGCTCTCGCACGTCGGCTTTACCGGCGCGACCGGCGCGGTGCTGATCGGCATCTCGCCGATCTGGGGGATGATCGGCTTCACGCTCGCGGCAGGCGTCGGTATGGGCGCGCTCGGCGAGAAGCTGGCCGGACGCGATGTGGCGATCGGTGTGATCCTGTCGCTGTCGCTCGGCTTCGGCTTGCTGTTCCTGCACTTCTTCACTGCGTACGCGACTCAAGTTACCGCGCTGCTGTTCGGCAACGTGCTCGGCGTGAATGCGTCGACACTCGGCGTGCTGGCGGCGCTAGGCGTCATCAGTTTGCTGGCGCTCGCCGCGATCATGCGGCCCTTGTTGTTTGCTTCGTTGCAGCCGGAATTGGCGGAAGCCAAGGGCGTGTCGTTGCGCAGGGTGTCGGTGCTGTTCCTGTCGATCGCCGCGCTCGCCGTGGCGGCGTGCACGCAGATTGTCGGCGTGCTGCTGGTGTTCACGCTGATGGTCGGGCCGGCCGCCGCCGCGCAAAACGTGACGACGCGACTCTCGACCGGTCTCGTGCTTGCCGCCGTGTTCGCCCTGGTGCAGGCGTGGCTCGGTCTGACGCTGGCGTTCTATACCGACTGGCCGACGAGCTTCTGGATCACCGTGCTGTCGGCGGTGGTGTATGGCGGGAGTTTGTTGAGGCGGCGTTGAAGCGGCGCCTGGCGGCGACACACTGCGTGCCGCCGCCATCGTCCCGGTGAATATCAGCCGAGCAGCACCTTCGCGTGATGCGCGAGATGGTCCTCGATGAAAGTCGAGATGAAGTAATACCCGTGGTCGTAGCCAGCATGACGACGCAAGGTCAGCGGCTGTCCTGCGGCCTTGCAAGCGGCTTCGAACACATCCGGGTTCAACTGCTCGGCGAGGAACTGATCCGCCAGCCCCTGATCGACCAGAATCCCTTCAGCGAACTTGCGTGGTGCGTGAGCGACCAGCTCGCTCGAGTCATACTGCCTCCACGCTTCACGGTCCTCGCCCAGATACCCGCTGAACGCCTTCACGCCCCACGGGCACTGTGATGGCGCGGCGATCGGCGCGAACGCCGACACCGACCGATAGATCTCCGGGTTGCGCAGCGCCAGCATCAGCGCGCCATGGCCACCCATCGAATGCCCGAAGATGCCCAGACGCCCGCCGTCCACCGGCAGATTCGCGAGCACTGTTTCGCGCAGTTCATCGCGCACATACGAGTACATCCGATAGTGCTTCGCCCACGGCTGCTGCGTCGCGTTGACGTAAAAGCCCGCGCCCACGCCGAAGTCCCACGCCGCGCTTTCGCCCGGCACGCCCGCACCGCGCGGACTGGTGTCCGGCGCGATCAGCGCGATGCCGTGCTGCGCCGCGAAGCGCTGCGCGCCCGCCTTGACCGGGAAGGTTTCTTCCGTGCAAGTCAGGCCGGCGAGATAGAACAGCGCGGGCACGTTCGCGTTGGCCTGCAAAGCCTGCGGCGGCAGATACACCGAGAAGCGCATCGGCAGACCGACGGCCTGCGAGTCGTGCCGGTAGATCCGCTGCTCGCCGCCATGGCAGGCATGCGACGACAATAGTTCAAGCATCGACATGCTCCTTTCTGTGCCGGGTCACTGACGTATTAGTGACGTATTAGTGACGTATCGGCGCCGCACTAGTACAGCACGACCGAGCGGATCGACTCGCCCTTCTTCATCAGGTCGAAGCCCTCGTTGATGCGCTCGAGCGGCAGACGATGCGTGATCAGGTCGTCGATGTTGATCTTGCCTTCCATGTACCAGTCGACGATCTTCGGCACATCCGTGCGGCCGCGTGCGCCACCGAATGCCGAGCCCTTCCACTCGCGGCCTGTCACCAGTTGGAACGGGCGTGTGCTGATCTCTTCACCCGCCGCCGCCACGCCGATAATGAATGACTGACCCCAGCCCTTGTGCGTGCACTCCAGCGCCTGACGCATCACCTTCGTGTTGCCGATGCATTCGAACGAATAGTCTGCCCCGCCGTCGGTGAGTTGCACGATGTGGTCAACCACGTTCTCGACTTCGTTCGGGTTGATGAAGTGGGTCATGCCGAATTTCTTCGCCAACTCGATGCGGCCCGGGTTGATATCGACGCCGATGATCTTGTCCGCGCCGACCATCTTCGCACCCTGGATCACATTCAGGCCGATGCCGCCGAGACCAAACACCACCACGTTCGCGCCCGCTTCGACCTTCGCCGAATACACCACAGCGCCGACGCCCGTCGTCACGCCGCAGCCGATGTAGCAGATCTTGTCGAACGGCGCGTCTTCACGCACCTTCGCGACCGCGATTTCCGGCACGACGATGTAGTTCGAAAACGTGGACGTGCCCATGTAGTGAAACAGCGGCTTGCCGTCCAGCGAGAAGCGCGACGTGGCATCGGGCATCAGGCCGCGGCCTTGCGTCGAACGGATCGCCTGACAAAGATTGGTCTTGCGCGACAGACAGAATTTGCACTGACGGCATTCCGGGGTGTAAAGCGGAATGACGTGGTCGCCCTTCTTCAACGTGCCGACACCCGGACCCACATCGACGATCACACCCGCACCTTCGTGACCGAGAATCGCCGGGAAGATGCCTTCAGGATCCGCGCCCGAGAGCGTGTAGTAGTCGGTGTGGCAGATACCCGTCGCTTTCACTTCAATCAGGACTTCACCGGCGCGCGGGCCTTCCAGATCCACTTCTTCGATCGTCAACGGGGCGCCGGCTTTCCATGCGATTGCTGCTTTGGTTTTCATCGTGAATGCTCCTGTGAGTCGGTGAATGCCTGGCCCGTCGCGGTGAGATATCGCGCGGCGTGCCGGTGTCGCGGTTCGCGGTTCGCGGTTCCGCAATTAATTCGTGTGCCGGACTGGGGACGGACAGTGTCGTTGCCGCCCGGCATCGTTCGCCGGCCTATACCTTAGCGTGCGAAAGCCGTCATGGTATTGCAAAGTACGTCGCGGCATTGTCTGTAGCTGACATCGCGTTGCTCAGCGAAGCGGGGTTTCGCCGAACCATGATTCGACGCGGCCATACAGATCGAGAAAGCGCGCATAACGTTCGGCGAGTGCCGCATCGCCTTGCGGCCCGGCAACACGCGTCGCGCCCGGCGCAAGCGCGGCGAGGTCGCTCGCGTGCCAATGCCCGCTCGCCAATCCACCGAGGATAGCCGCGCCACGCGGCGCCGCGTTGGGGCAGTCGACGGCATGGAGTTCGACGTTTAACGCGTCGGCGAGCAACTGCCGCCAGCGCGCATCGACGGAACCGCCGCCCGCGAGCTTCAAGGTCGTCACCGTCGCGCCGCTCGCGCGGATCGCGTCAAGGCCGGCACGCAGCGAGAACGCGACGCCTTCGAATGCGGCGCGCATCATCGTGCCGCGCGAGTGGTCGAGCGCGAGGCCAAGCCAGCCGCCACGCGCGGCAGGGTTGAGCCACGGGGTGCGCTCGCCGGTGAGGTACGGTAGAAAAGTCAGGCCTGCTGCGGCGCTGGAGATAGCGGCTGTTGTATCGCCGAACGCGTCACGATAAGCATCAACCCATTCATACGACAACCAACCCCGCACGCGTTCGAGCGCGACGCCGACGTTTTGCATCGCCGCCATCCGATACCAGTGATCGCTCGCGGCCCGATAGCGATGCAGGCCTTTTACCGCTTGCGGCGCGTGCTCGGCGAGTACGACGATTTGTCCTCCCGTGCCGGTGGTGAGCAATGCGTCGCCGTCGCTCGCGAGACCACTGCCAAGCGCAGCGCATGGCGTATCGGCGGCACCGATCGCCAGCACGATGCCGGCGCGCAGACCCAGTTCCTGCGCGGCCTCCCGCGACAAAATGCCGCCCGCCGCATAGGAAGGCGCAAGCGGTGCAAACCATTCATGCGGCAATTCGAGCCGCTCGAGCAGCGCCTGATCCCACACGCCAGCGGGATCGGCAAGCGCGGTCGCGCAGGCGTCGGAGGGATCGGTTGCGACCGCGCCGCCCAACGTGACGCGCAACCAATCCTTAGGTTGCAGCGCCCATCGCGTCTTGCGCGCGGACTGCGGTTCGTTCAGGACGATCCAGCGCAGCAAAGGACCGGCCATGCCTGGCGCAACCGGATTCGGCTGCGGCTCGGGCCACTGATTAAGCAAGCTCAACGCGCGCGTGTCGGGCCAGAGCATCGCCGGGCGCACTGCTTCGCCATCGGCGTCGATCAACACGACACCGTGCATCTGTCCGGAGAAACCGATCGCTTGCACGTCAAGGCGCAACCCGGCAGGCAAACGCCCTGCCGCTTCGCATAACGCGCGCCACCAGGTTTGCACCGAGATTTCGGCCCATCCGGAGTGCGGCGTTTCGAGTGCATACGCGACACTGGCCGCTGCCTGCTCGCGGCCGTTTTCGTCGACGATTGCGACTTTCAGGGAGCCGGTGCCGAGGTCGATGCCAAGAAAACTCATGGGCGATAGGACGTCAATTTGAGCTTAGGGACAAGCACGCGAAAGGTGCCTGGAACGGCGTATTTTCCGTCACCGCTGCGCGGCTTCGGAAGCGCGCCCGAATGCGCGCTGAAAACCCGGACTCGCGGGTTAACCCCGCCACGCCGCGAGCCGCATAAAAACAGCACTATGCGTCGAGCGAGATACACCTCATTGATTTTCACACATATCCCGTTAGCACGGGCGCGCGCGACGCGCGAGCGCCCATCGCCGCTGCATGGGGCTGACGGGCGATTTGTGCGGCGCACGCATTTCTTTTGCCTTTCAAACAGGCCTCATCCATATCGTCACCGGGAATGCCGGAATAGGCCCCAGTGGTCTTGTTGCAGCTTTTCGTTCCGCATACCTTGGAGCCATCCCAAAACGAGATGGTGGAGAGAGACAAAATGCAATCGAACACGGTTCACCCGTGCGACGAGCGACTGCCCGCGGGCCAGTTGCTGACGCTCGGCATTCAGCACGTTTTGGTGATGTACGCAGGCGCAGTTGCGGTGCCGCTGATCGTAGGCGCGGCACTGAAATTGCCGAAAGACCAGATCGCGTTCCTGATTAGCGCCGACCTGTTTTCCTGCGGCATCGCCACGCTGATTCAGACCCTCGGTCTGTGGATCTTCGGCATCCGTCTGCCGGTCATCATGGGCTGCACGTTCGCGGCTGTCGGCCCGATGGTCGCGATCGGCACCAACCCTTCGCTCGGCATCCTCGACATCTTCGGCTCGACGATCGCGGCCGGCGTCATCGGCATCCTTCTCGCGCCGGCGGTCGGCAAGCTGCTGCGCTTTTTCCCGCCGGTGGTGATCGGCGTGGTGATCTCGGTGATCGGCCTCTCGCTGATGGAAGTGGGCATCAACTGGGCAGCCGGTGGTATCGGCAACCCTGACTACGGCAATCCGGTCTATCTCGGCCTGTCGCTCCTCGTGTTGATGCTGATCCTGCTGATCAACAAATTCGCCAAGGGCTTCCTCGCCAATATCTCGGTGCTGCTCGGCATCGTTGCGGGTTTCCTCATCGCGCTGGTGCTCGGCCGCGTGAACATGGACGGCGTCACGCACGCACCGTGGGTCGGCATCGTGATGCCGTTCCACTTCGGCCTGCCGCATTTCGATCCGCTCGCGATTGCGACGATGGTCACCGTGATGTTCGTCACCTTCATCGAATCGACCGGCATGTTCCTCGCGGTCGGCGACATGGTCGATCGTCCGGTGGATCAGAAGACGCTGGTGCGCGGCCTGCGCGTCGACGGTCTGGGCACGCTGATCGGCGGCATCTTCAACTCGTTCCCGCATACCTCGTTCTCGCAGAACGTCGGCCTGATCGGCGTGACGGGTGTGAAGAGCCGCTTTGTCTGCGCGATGGGCGGCGTGATCCTGGTGCTGCTGGGCCTGTTCCCGAAGATGGCGCAAGTGGTGGCTTCCGTGCCGGCCTTCGTGCTTGGCGGTGCGGGGATCGTGATGTTCGGCATGGTCGCGGCGAACGGCATCAAGGTGCTGGCCAAGGTCGACTTCGTGAAGAACCATCACAACCTGTTCATCGTCGCGGTGAGCATCGGCATGGGCCTGGTGCCGGTGGTGTCGCCGCAATTTTTCTCGAAGCTGCCGCCGGCGCTGTCGCCGCTGTTGCATAGCGGGATCTTGCTGGCGTCGGTGTCGGCGGTCGTGCTGAACCTGATCTTCAACGGTGTGAAGAGCGAGAAGAAGGCGCAGTGCGAAATTCGCAAGGCCGGACATGATTTCGACGGACGCGGCGGTAATGAGCCGCCAGCCGACGAGATGCTGCGTGCGGTGGATTTGCACTGAGCGTCTGACTGCAACCGGCGCCGCGCGACAGGGATCGCGCTGAGCGCGAGCGCTGGGTTGAGTTGATATAAGCTGGGTTGATCTGGGTTAAGTTGATCTGGGCTGTGCTGAGTCGATGTGAGTTCATCTGGGTATCAACAAAAAAACGCCACGGCATGCCGTGGCGTTTTTTTATTACCAGTTGCGCAGGACGGCCTTCCTGACAAAGCCAAAAACCGCCCTACACGCCTGCGACTACAAGACTCAACTCGCAGTCGCCGCCGAAGCCGCCACCGGCGCACTTGCCGCACCGTAATCGACCGGTGCATCGGCCGGACGCGGCTGCTCGCCGGCCCGTCCGATCCAGCCGCCGCCGAGTGCCTGGTACAGCGTGACCAGGTTCTGCAGACGCTGCATGCGCGCGGTCACCAACAACTGCTGCGATATATACAGATCGTTCTGCGCGGTCAGCACCGACAGATAGCTGTCGACACCGTTCTTATAACGCAGGTCCGACAGATCCAGCCGGCGCTGCTCGGCAAAGGTATTGCGCTCCAGCGCCTGGATCTGCTGATCGTACGTGCCGCGTGCCGCCAGTCCGTCCGCCACTTCGCGGAACGCCGTCTGGATCGCCTTCTCATACGTTGCGATCTGGATGTTCTTCTGCACGGTGGCGAGATCGAGATTGGCCTTGTTCGCGCCGCCCTCGAAGATCGGCAACGTGATCGACGGCGCGAAGCTCCACGCCGCCGAACCCGGCTTGAACAGACCGCCGAGCGTCGGGCTCAGCGTGCCGAAACTGCCGGTCAGCGAGACCTTCGGGAAGAACGCTGCGCGCGCCGCGCCGATGTTCGCGTTGGCCGCGAGCAGATTCTCCTCGGCCTCCATGATGTCCGGACGACGTGTCAGCAGATCGGACGGCAACCCCGCCGGAACATCCGTCAGGAGGTTCTGATTGTCCAGCGTCATGCCCGGCGGCAGATCGTCCGGCAACGGCTCGCCGACCAGCAGCACGAGCGCGTTGTCCGCCTGAGCCCGCAGACGCGCCTGCGACTGCAGGTTTGCCTGCGCCTGGTCGACCACCGTTTCTGACTGCCGCAGGTCCAGTTCCGAACCCGTGCCGTTGTCGAACTGCAGCTTGGCGATCCGGTACGACTCCTGCGCGGTCTTCAGCGTGTTCTGCGTGACCTTCAGCAGATCGTCCACCTCGAGCACCGTCATGTACTGATTCGCCACCTGCGAGACCAGCGCGATTTCCGCAGCCTTGCGCGCCTGAGCGGTGGCCAGGTATTGAGCCAACGCTTGATCCTTCAGGCTTTGAATCCGCCCGAAGAAGTCGATTTCCCAGGAAGCGTTCAGACCCACCGAGTACGTGTTGCTGATCGTCAGACCAGTGGACGTCAGATCTTTCGGCGTGCGCTGTTTGCTTTGCGAAGCCGCAGCGTTCAGCGTCGGGAACAGCGCCGCGCGAGTGATCTGGTACTGCGCCTGCGATGCCTGGATATTCAGCACCGACACTCGCAGATCGCGGTTGTTCTTCAGCGCGATTTCGATCAGCCGCTGCAAACGCGCATCGGCGAAGAAATCACGCCAACCGATATCGGCGGCCGCCTGGCCGTTCGCGGTCCGTGAGGCACTCGCCGCGCCCGGCTGCGTGTCGTACACGCCGCCGGTCGGGAAGTTCGCCGTCACGGGCTCATCCGGGCGATGGTACTTCGGCGCCATCGTGCAACCCGCGGCGAACAGCGCAACCGCCACTGCAATCAAAGAGTGTTTTTGCATCTCAATGTCCGTCCTTGCCCGAGCCATTGCCAGCGGAACCGTCACCTTGCGGATCATGCGGATGGTGCTGGTTGTAGTGTGCGAGCGCCTCATCCGGGTCTTCCTTCTCGCCGCCGAACTTCGCGCGGATCACGACGAAGAACATCGGGATCATGAAAATCGCGAGGAAGGTCGCCGTCAACATCCCGCCGATCACGCCAGTACCGATTGCGTGCTGGCTGGCCGAGCCCGCGCCGTTACTGATCGCGAGCGGCATCACGCCGAGAATGAACGCGAGCGAGGTCATCAGAATCGGACGCAACCGCAGACGCGCTGCTTCCAGCGCGGCCTCGATCGGCCCCATTCCTTCACCCTGCTGCAACTCGCGGGCGAATTCCACAATCAGAATCGCGTTCTTCGCCGACAGCCCCACCGTGGTCAACAGACCCACCTGGAAGAACACGTCGTTCTCGAGCCCGCGCAGCGTAGCGGCCAGCAGTGCGCCGATCACGCCGAGCGGCACCACCATGATCACCGAGAACGGGATCGACCAGCTTTCATACAGCGCCGCGAGACAGAGGAACACAACCAGGATCGAGATGCCGTACAGAATCGGCGCCTGCGAACCGGACTGGCGTTCCTGCAACGACAAGCCCGTCCATTCGTAGCCGATACCTGCCGGCAGCTTCGCCACGAGTGCTTCCATGGCCGTCATGGCCTGACCGGTCGACTTGCCCGGTGCAGCCGCGCCCTGGATTTCCACCGCCGAGATACCGTTGTAGCGCTCGAGCTTCGGCGAACCGTAGGACCACGTACCGCTGGCGAACGATGAGAACGGCACCATGCTGCCGGCCGTATTGCGCACGTACCAGGCGTTCAGGTCTTCCGGTTTCATCCGGAACGGTGCGTCGCCTTGCAGATACACCTTCTTGATCCGGCCGTCGGTATCGAGGAAGTTGTTCACGTACTGCGACGCCCATGCGATCGAGAACGTCTGGTCGATCACCGACAGCGACACGCCGAGCGCAGCAGCCTTCTCGTGGTCGATGTTCACGGTGAACTGCGGCGTATCGTTCAGGCCGTTCGGACGCACCTGAGCCAGCGTCGGATCTTTCGCCGCCATGCCCAACAGCATGTTGCGAGCCTGCATCAGCTTCTCGTGGCCGATACCGGCGCGATCCTGCAACTCGAAGTCGAAGCCGGCAGCCGTGCCGAGTTCAGGAATCGACGGCGGATTCACCGGATACACCAGCGCGTTCTTGTAGCCCGAGAAGTGCATGAAGAGGCGGCCAACCAGCGCCTGCACCTTCTGATCCGAGTGCTGACGCACCGCGTAGTCCTTCATCCGCACGAACACGAGACCCGCGTTCTGACCGCGGCCGGCGAAGCTGAAGCCGTTCACCGTGAAGGTCGATTCGACGATGCTCTTCTCGGTGTTGAGCAGGTAGTCGGAAACGTCCTTCAGCGCATGCGCAGTGGTTTCCTGCGTCGAGCCGGACGGCGTTTGCACCAGCACGAACATCGTGCCCTGGTCTTCGTCAGGCAGGAACGACTTCGGCAACTTCACGAACAGCAGGCCAACCGCGAAGATCACCACCATGTAGATGATCAGCCAACGGCCCGAGCGCTTGATCACGTGGTGAACGCCCGAGTGATACTTGTCGCGGCTCTTGTTGAACGTGCGGTTGAACCAGCCGAAGAAACCGGTGGTTTTTTCCTGATGGCCCTTTTCGATCGGCTTCAAGATCGTCGCGCACAGCGCCGGCGTCAGAATCAACGCGACCAACACAGACAGCACCATCGCCGCCACGATCGTCAACGAGAACTGCCGGTAAATAGCCCCGACCGATCCGCCCGAGAACGCCACCGGCACGAACACCGCCGACAGCACGAGCGCCACGCCGACCAGCGCGCCGGTAATCTGGTCCATCGCCTTGCGGGTCGCATCTCGAGGCGATAACCCCTCCTCCTGCATCACCCGCTCGACGTTTTCCACCACCACGATCGCATCGTCCACCAGCAAGCCGATCGCCAGCACGAGCCCGAACATCGACAGCGTGTTGATCGAGAAGCCCACGATACCCATGATCGCGAACGTGCCCAGCAGCACCACCGGCACGGCGATCGTCGGGATCAGCGTGGCGCGCAGGTTCTGCAGGAACAGGTACATGACCAGGAACACCAGCACGATACCTTCGAGCAGCGTCTTGACCACTTCTTCGATCGACAGGCGCACGAACGGCGTGGTGTCGTACGGATACTGCACGACGAGGCCGTGCGGGAAGTACTTCGACAGTTCGGCGACCTTCGCGCGCACTGCCTTGGCCGTAGCCAGCGCGTTCGCGCCGGTGGCGAGCTGAATACCGAAGCCTGCCGTCGGCGCACCGTTGTACTTGGTGTCGAAGTTGTAGTTTTCGCCGCCGAGTTCGATGTGGCCCACGTCCTTGATACGGACTTGCGAGCCGTCCGTATTCACCTTCAGCAGCACGTTGCCGAACTGTTCAGGCGTATTGAGCAGCGTGGCTTCCGTGATGGTGGCCTGCAGCACCTGGCCCGGCACCGACGGCGTGCCGCCGAGCGAACCGCCCGCGACCTGCACGTTCTGCGCTTGCAATGCCGTCTGCACGTCTACCGGCGTAAGGCCGAAGTTGGTCAGCTTGTTCGCATCCAGCCAGATCCGCATCGCATACTGCGAGCCGAACAGCGTCACCGTGCCCACACCGTCGATCCGGCTGACCGGATCCTGGACGTTCGACGCGACGTAGTTCGCCAGGTCGTACTTGTTCATGCTGCCGTCTTCGGACACGAACGCCATCACCAGCAAGAAGCTGCTGCTCGACTTCGTGACCTTGGTACCCAACTGCTGCACGGCTTGCGGCAACAGCGGCGTGGCGAGCTGCAGCTTGTTCTGCACCTGCACCTGCGCGATGTCAGGATTGGTGCCGGCTGCGAACGTCAGCGTGATGGTTGCCGTACCCGAGTCGTCCGACGTGGACGACAGATACAGCAAGTGGTCGAGACCACTCATCTGCTGCTCGATCACCTGCGTGACGGTGTTTTCCACCGTCTTCGCCGATGCGCCCGGGTACGTTGCGCTGATCTGCACGGCCGGCGGCGCGATGGTCGGGTATTGCGCGATCGGCAACGTAAAGACCGACGCGATACCCGCGAGCATCAGAATAATGGCGATCACCCATGCAAAAATCGGGCGATCGATAAAGAACTTTGCCATGAGGCGGGCTCCCTGTTATTACGCGCCCGATGCAGCAGAAGCGGGTTTAGCCGTCTGCGTCGCACCGCTGGCGGCCGGCGCACCCTGAGCGGATGCGTCGGAAGCGGGTGTGGCGGGAAGTTGCGCGGCAACGGCCTTGACCTGTGCGCCCGGGCGGACCTTGTCGGTGCCCTGGACAATCACGCGGTCGCCGGCCTTCAGGCCGCTTTCCACCACCCAGTTCGAACCGTACGTGCCCGCAGTGACGAGCTGACGCAACGCGACCTTGTTGTCGTCGCCGACCACCAGCGCGGTCGGCTGCCCCTTCTGGTCATGCGTGATGCCGACTTGCGGCACGACGAGCGCGCTGTCGTTGATGCCTTCCTCGATCTTCGCGCGCACGAACATGCCCGGCAGCAGCACCTTGTCCGCGTTCTTGAAGATCGCGCGCACCGTCACCGAACCGGTGGTCTGGTCGACCGTCACGTCGGTGAACTGCAGCTTGCCCTTTTCCGAATAGGTGCGGCCGTCTTCGAGAATCAGCGAGACCTTGGCGGCGTCCGGACCGCTCGTCTTCAGGCGCCCTTCCTGCACTTCGCGGCGCAGCTTCAGGCCGTCGAGGCTGGATTGCGTCAGGTCCACATAGACCGGGTCGAGTTGCTGGACCGTTGCCAGCAGCGTGGCGGCGCTCGCCTGCACATACGCGCCCGGCGTGACTTGCGACACGCCGATCTGGCCGGTCACCGGCGAGGTCACGTCGGTGTAGCCGAGGTTGATCTGCGCCGTATCGACCGCTGCCTTGCCGGCGGCCACGTCAGCTGCGGCCTGGCCTGCAGAGGCCACCGCGTTGTCGTAGTCCTGCTTGCTGACCGCATTGGCGGCCACCAGCACCTTGAAGCGGTTGGCTTGCGCGGTGGTCGACACGAGATTGGCCTGGGCCTTCGCCAGCGTTGCCTTCGCGTTGTTCAACGTCGCGATATAGGGCGCCGGATCGATCTTGTACAGACGCTGACCAGCCTTGACCTCACCGCCTTCCGTGAATTCGCGGCGCAGCACGATGCCGTCGACCCGTGCACGCACTTGCGCGACGAGGAAGGCACTGGTACGGCCGGGCAATTCGGTGACGACGGGCACAGTCGTCGGCTGGACGGTGACGACACCCACTTCGGGCGTTTGTTGCGGCGGGGCAGATTGTTTTGGTCCGCACGCTGCCAGCAATACGGCAGCCGTCGCGGCACTGATTAAGCGGAATGGAACCCGTTCGACGCGCATGGAGCGACCTCTGTCAAAGACTGAGAATGAAAAAGTGCGCGCATCCCTACCCCGGGGACGACAGCGCACACATGCGTCTTGCGACGCGTGACCGGAAGCCCGTGGATGCAAACCGCACCTGCAGGGGCATCCTGAACAAAATGCGCCATACCGGGGAAATGCCGCACGGCGCCGCCCGTCGGGGCACGGCGCAAGAGCGTTTTGAAAGGCAACAGTGACGGATATTAACCGGTCGTCACGGCTTGGGCTATCCGATCGTGGGATGCTATTATATATACATCCACGAATGCATGTAAAAGTGCGTTTAGTTCTTTGCGGGCGGGGGGCCTGCAAGATCGCTTCGTAAATTGCTTAACGGCAGACAGATTGTCATCGAGCGTACTTAAAAGCGCCCGGGAAAACCCCACAATCAGGGCAGGTCACCACAATATGGTCAGAAGAACCAAAGAAGAGGCGCAAGAGACGCGCAACAGCATTCTCGACGCGGCCGAACGGGTTTTCTTCGAGAAGGGTGTATCGCGCACGTCGCTCGCCGACATCGCGCAGGCCGCCGGCGTCACGCGCGGCGCAATCTATTGGCATTTCGCGCACAAAGGCGATCTGTTTACCGAAATGTTCGACCGCGTGCTGCTGCCGCTGGACGAACTCAAGGCCGCCTCGCAAGACCCCAATGAACCCGACCCGCTCGGGCGCCTGACGGAAATCTGCACGGTCTGCCTGCGCGATACCGCCAACGACCCGCGCCGCCGGCGCGTGTTCGACATCCTCTTTCTGAAGTGCGAGTTCGTCGAAGAGATGGGTCCGGTGATGATCCGTTATCAGACCAACATGCGCGAAGGGCTGTTGAAGATCGAAGGCGGTCTGCGCAATGCGATCTCCAAAGGGCAATTGCCGGCCGATCTCGACACCAGAATCGCGGCGACGATGGTGCATGCGTTCATCAGCGGCTCGCTGCGCGACATGCTGTTTTTGCAGGCGGCGACCGATTTCAGCAAGCATGCGGAGCAAATGGTCGCCGGGATGTTCGATGCGCTACTGCTGAGTCCGGCGCTGCGCATCGGGAATCGGACGGCAGCCGCCGCCCGGTTACCCGGTCAGACTAGCTAAGACTAACTAGACACTTACGCGGCGACCCGGCGCGCCCGCGCCTTCTGATTCGACGTGTAGATATCGCCGCGTTCGAGCGGCGCCTCACCCTGCACCGTGGCGATCCACTGCGCCGTACTCGCCACCGCCGCGAAGTTCGACTGTAGGACCACGCTGAAGACCCGGTGAATCTCCTGCGCGCTCGCAAAGCCCGCGCTGTTCTCATAGGGCAGCGAGCCGGCTGCGTCGTGCAGAAATTCGACGGCAAACCCCGCATGGTATGCGTGGTTGATCGTCGACGCGTCGCAGTTGTGCGTCATGTAACCGACGACCGTCAGCGTGTCGATCTGCTGCGCGGCCAGCCAGTCGGCGAGATCAGTACCGGTAAAGGCGCTCGCCCGCGACTTCTCAATGTAGTGATCGTGTGCCCGCGCACCCACCACCGGATGCAGCTCGGCGCTTTCGCTGCCGCGCGCGAACACCGGCGAGCCGGCCGGCGCGAGATGTTGCACGACCACCACCGGCACACCGGCGGCACGAGCCGCATCCATCGCCCGGCCGATGTTGGCGAGCGAGGTTTGCACATCCGGGTATTCGATCGGCAGATCGCCGGTAACGTATTCGTTCTGCACATCGATGACGATCAGCGCGCGGCGGGGTGCGGTCATAGCAAGACTCCTGTCAGTTGAGCAGTTAGGGCTCGCGCTGCGCGACCCGGGATGGGCGTTCTGCAGGCAGCGGCGATGAAGCATTGTTCGTCAGCCGCCATGTCCCCGATAGCGACCCGAATGACAATCTTCGCTAGAATCGGGCCATCGTTAAATGTCACGGGGCGATTGCGAATGACGGCTACATCCACCTCCTCTACCGCCGGGCGCGACGTCGCGCCCCGCCATGTCGTCGCGGTCGTCGCGTTCGACGGCATCAGCCCGTTCCATCTTTCGGTACCGTGCGTGGTGTTCGGCGAGGACCGCAGCAACGGTGGCTTGCCCGATTTCGACTTTCGCGTCTGCGCTGCCGAGCGCTGCGCCCTGACCACCACCGCCGGCTTCTCGATCGCGGTCACACATGGGCTCGAAGCACTCGCCGACGCGGATACGATCATCGTGCCGAGCTGGCGCGATCCGGACGAGACGCCGCCCGACGCCCTGCTCGACGCACTGCGCGCCGCCCATGCACGCGGCGCCCAGTTGATCGGGCTGTGTCTTGGCGCGTTCGTGCTGGCCGCCGCAGGCATTCTCGACGACCGACCGGCATCGACCCACTGGGCGTGGGCGGACGACTTCGCGCGCCGCTATCCGCGCGTGCGGCTCGATCCCGACGTGCTCTATGTCGACGACGGCAACGTACTGACCTCGGCCGGCACCGCTGCCGGTCTCGACTGCTGCCTGCATGTCCTGCGCAAGATGAGCGGCGCGCAGGCGGCGAACTATGTCGCGCGACGACTGGTGGTGCCGCCGCATCGGCAGGGTGGCCAGGCGCAATACATTCAGCAACCGGTCGCGCCGAACGTGCGCGGCGACCGCCTGTCCTGTCTGCTCGATTGGGTCAGCGGGAATCTGGATGCGCCGCATACGCTCGACACGCTCGCCGAACGCGCGTTGATGAGCCGCCGCACGTTTACGCGACGCTTCCGGCTCGCCACCGGCACGACCGTCGGCGCATGGCTGCTGGCGCAGCGGCTCGGCCGCGCTCAACAGTTGCTCGAAAGCACGGATGAGTCCGTGGAAGCGATCGCGGGGATTGCGGGATTCGGCTCGACCGCCTCGCTACGGCAACATTTCGCGGAGGCGTTCCGCACCTCGCCATCCGCGTGGAGGCGGGAGTTCCGCGGCGTGTGAGCGCGGGTGAGACCGGCAAAAGCGGATAGCGCATTCAAGGACCGCAAATGCCGTGTGGTCGACGGTGTTTCGTAGTCGCCCACCAGGATTTCGTAGTCGCGCTGGCACGACAGCGGTGCGCCAAGCCACGTCGTCACTGCTCGCTAATCCAGCGCGCCACATACAACAGCAGCGCCACCAGAAAAATCATCACCGCCCACGCCCAGTTCGGCACGACGTGCGGATTGGGTTCGCGATGCGAGACTCCATGCGACACACCGTGGGCTGCCCCATGCGATGCGCTCGCCGCCCGCCCGGTCAGCGCATTGCCATGATCCACGCGCGTGCGCCGGGCAATCCCGCCAAGCGTGATCGGCCGCAGAAACACGTGCTGCCGACGCGCCGCCGAACCGCGTGCACGGTTCGGCCCTTGCCCATGCTTGGCGCGAACGACCGCGCCGAACTCGTCGAAAAAATCGTCGGCCAGTTGATGCAACGCGTTTTCGAGCTGGCGGGTGGGCAGTTCGGCGAGCGGCCCGGACGAGGTCGCCCAGATCGTGTAATCGATCCGCGTGCCCCGCTCCCTGCCGACGCCATGCGAACCATCGTCCGCGCGCAATCTCACTTCGATCTGGCCGCGCAACGAGCCGATGCCCTCGGCGCGCGCCTTGAAGTTGATGGTGCGGCGCTGCGCGTCCGCCGGTCCGGAGTCCTGGCCGGCCACGTGGGCGCGCGCTTCGTAACGCGCGCGCAACGGCCCGAGCGGCACGGTCATGGTGAGCGCATATTCGCCATCGCCGAGCCGCGTGAACGACTCGCAGTTGTCGAGGCTGGCACGCAACAAGGCGAGGTCCTGCAACGCGTCCCAAACGTCGGACGGCGCAAGCGGAATCCGTAACGCGTCGTTCAGTTCCATGGCAGCCTCCCCGATGAACGCGCGACAGCCGGTCAGGACGTCTGATCGATGCGGTCGACGCGCGATGCGTAAAACGCGAGATACCCTTTTATCTTTAGCGCCGGTTCAAGCGGCGTCTCATAGCTCCAGACGGCGTTTTCGATCAGACCGTCTTCGGTGCGCAGATGATAGTACGAGGCATCGCCCTTGAACGGGCAGTGCGAAGTATGGGTGGAACGTTCGAGGCGTGCCATGTTGACGTCGCCGCGCGGAAAATAGAACACGTCCGGCAAGCCGGTTTCGGTGAGTGTCAGGCCGGCCTGGGTATCGGCCATCGTCACGCCGCCGTGAATCACACGCACCCGATGGTTGTTGCCGCTGATGGCGATGGTGTGCCCGCCCGTGCTCGCGCCGGCGCCGGGGCTTCCGTGAGGTGTCAAGGCATCGCTCATGTCTCGGCTCCGTGATGGGATGTAACCCGGGATGCAACTCGGGGTGCAACTCGGTATGCGGTCGTGCAACAAAAAAGCCACGGGGTGCACCCGTGGCTTCATTATCGGCCAAAGTTAAGCCGATTGCGCGGCCTTCCTGAATGCCGCTGGGGCGTCTTGCCCGGCGCCGCTCAGAGAGGCGAGCCGCTTATTGCGTATTCCAGTAGAACGCCGCCTTGGCGGTGCCCTTGGCCGGAATCGTCACCGCCTTGGTCTGGTCGTTATCCTTGTACTGCGCATGCACGGTATAGCGGCCCGGGCGCAGCCTGACCAGCATATACGGCCCACGCGAGGTGGCGGTCAGCACATTGCCATCGTGCGCATCGACGATCCGCACGTGGATGTCGGCGAGAAAATCGGAGCCGGGGCCGGTGAAGCGCATCGACAGCGGCCACTGGCTTTGCGCCTGCTGCAGTGCTTTCGATTCGTCGAGACCGACGCCGCCCGACACGAACGCGACGTCGCCCTGGTGCTGGATTTGCGGCAGGCCGCCACCGTTGGCGTTGCCCGCGCTGCTTTCGTCGGTGGTCGTGCCGCCCGTTACGTCACTCGCCTGCGCGTAAGCGCCGCCCGCCAGGCCGAGCGTGAGCGCTGCGCAAACCGCGGCGGCTACGATCCTTCGCTGCTTGCGTTGGGTTTTCATCGGTTCGCTCCTTCTTTAGGTCCTTGTCGTCCGGAATCCCTCGGAGGGTCCAGATCAAGGAAGACGCAACCTGCGTGCCCGCCATCAGTTCGCGTCGTATGGAAACCGCTGCTGCGCCATGCCATGCGGCGCAGAGCGCCCTGCTTTACAGCTTTGATACAGCGTTGAATCACGGCTTTGAAACAGATAAAAAAATGCCGGTCCGTACGCAGTAAGTGCAAGGACCGGCAAGCATTACTTCAATGCGATCAATGTCCGCTTAGCCGAGATCGACCGGCACGAAGATCTGCGCGTTATCCCGCTGGATCAGCAACGCGATGCTGTTGCCCGCGCCGGCGATCATCTGCTTCAACTGATCGACGCTCGTGACCGGCCGGCCATTGACCGCCAGAATCACGTCGCCCGGCTGGATGCCGGCGCTTTCAGCCGCGCCGCCCGATTGCTGCACCAGCAGGCCGTGCGACACCGACGCGCCGCTCTTCTCCTCCGGCGTCAGCGGCCGCACCGCCACGCCGAGACGGCCTTGCAACTGGGTCGGCTGATCGGCCTTGTCCGAGGCCACCTTGGCATCCGACAGTGAACCGATCGTCACCTTCAGGTCTTTGGTGGCCTTGTCGCGCCACACCTGCACGGTGGCCGAACTGCCCGGCGCCAGACCCGCGACCTGCGACGGCAGATCGGACGAGTCGCCGACCGGCTCGCCATTCACCGACAGAATCACGTCGCCCGGTTGCAACCCACCCTTGGCGGCCGGGCCGCCCGGATCGACCGAGCTGACGAGCGCGCCTTGCGGCTTCTGCATGCCGAACGAATCCGCCAGCGTCTGGTTCATGCCCTGCACCGCGACGCCGAGACGTCCACGGCTCACATGGCCGGTCTTGACGATGTCGTCCTTGACCTTGATCGCCTCGTTGATCGGGATCGCGAACGAAAGGCCCTGGAAGCCGCCCGTCTGCGAATAGATCATCGAGTTGATGCCGATCACTTCGCCTTGCAGATTGAACAGCGGGCCGCCCGAATTACCCGGGTTCACCGGCACGTCGGTCTGGATGAACGGCGTGTAGTTTTCGTTCGGCAGCGAGCGCGATTTCGCGCTGATGATGCCCGAGGTCACGGTGTTGTCGAAACCGTAAGGCGAGCCGATCGCGACCACCCACTGGCCGACCTTGCTCTGACGCGGATCGCCGATCTTCACGGTCGGCAGACTGCTCGCATCGATCTTCAGCACGGCGACGTCGGACTGCTTGTCGGCGCCGACCACTTTTGCCCTGAATTCACGCTTGTCGGTGAGCTTAACGGTGACGACGTTCGCGCCGTCCACCACGTGGGCATTGGTCAGGATGTAGCCGTCATTGCTGACGATGAATCCCGAGCCGAGGCTCGCGCTCGGCTGATCGGGCGCATCGCCGCCGTCGCCGCCTTGCATGCCCGGCATGCCGCCGAAGAAGTGCTTGTAGAACTGATAGAAGGGATCGCTCGGATCGATCGGCAACTGGTTGCCGCCGTTGGCGCCATTACCACCGTTACCGCGCAGCGCCGTCTGCTTGACCACATGCTTCGCGCTGATGTTGACCACGGCCGGGCCGTAGGTTTCGACCAGACCTGAGAAATCGGGGATGCCGGTTTTCGCCGCGGCTTCAGCAGGCATCATCGCGGCTTGCGCCGGCGTGATCACCTGCGGCGCAGGCACGTCGCGATGCCCCGCCACATAGCCGGCGGAGAGCGCCACGGCGACAGCCACTGCAACAGCGCTGCGGGACAAGGTTTTCGCGTTCATCGTGTACTCCTGACTGGGAGAAAGAGGCTTTGGAATGAGATGAAGCGTACGTGGCATCGCTTAAAAGAGTCTTAAGCAGCGCCAGATCGCTTCAAGCCCATATTTAAGGCTTGTTTAAGCCTCGCTTAAGCCACATTCAAGCCACGTTCGAGCCACTTTACGAACAGAAAGCCTCACATTCAGAAGTGCACTTCGACCTGCAAACCACCCGCCGGCGATTCGTCGAGCTTCACCGCCGCATGGTGTTGCGTGGCGATGCGGCGCACGATCGCTAGGCCGAGGCCGCTGCCCGCCACATCAGTGCGCACGCGGTTCGCGCCGGCGCCGGCCCGGTAGAAGCGATCGAACACGCGCTCGCGTTCGGCCGGCTCGATGCCCGGCCCGCTGTCGGCAATCCGCACCACCGGATGACCTTCGTCGACATGCAGGCCGACGTCGACACGGCCGCCTCGCGGCGTGTATTTGGTTGCGTTATCAACGAGGTTGTTGAACATGACGCGCAGCGCGTCGGCGTCGCCGGTCACCGTGGCGGCTTCGCTCGCCTCGATACCGAGATCGACGCCGCGATTCTGCGCAAGCGGCGCGTACGCCGCCACGCAATCCTGCAGCAGCGCGCGCAGATCGATCGCGTTCGTAGCGGCGACGCCGTCCGGCTCCGAACGCGCGAGCGCCAGCAATTGCTCGGCAAGACGTGTAGCGCGCGTGACGCCCGCTTGCAAATCGGCCAACGCTTCGCTGCGCGCGGTGTCGTCTTTCGCGCGGGCTACCAGTTGCGACTGGATCTGCACGGCGGCAAGCGGCGTGCGCAATTCGTGCGCGGCATCGGCGACGAATGCTTTCTGAATATCAAGCGCAGTGGCGAGCCGTTCGAGCAGGCCGTTCAACGCGCGCACGAGCGGCTGCACTTCGAGCGGCAGACGCTGATCGGGCAAGGGATCGAGCGCCTCGGGGTGACGCGCGTCGAGCGCACTGGTCACGCGCCGCAACGGCCGCAACCCGCGCCCGACGATTACCCACACCGCGAGCCCCAGAAACGGCAGCAGAACGATCAACGGCCACAGGGTCCGCAACGCGACATTCGCCGCCAGCCGGTTGCGCACCGAAACCGGCTGCGCGAGCTGCACGACGTTATCGCCGACGATCGCGCCGTACACGCGCCAGTCGCCGCGCTCCGTATGCTCGGTCGAAAAGCCGATTTCGGCGCGCGGCGCGAGCGGCGCACGCGGGCGCGAGTAGTACATCAACACGCCGTTGCGATTCCAGATTTGCAGCACGATGCCTTCGTCGCCGGTGTCGCGCGAACCGAGCACCTGGGAGAACGGTTCCGACGGCAGCGCCGCGGCGATCTGCTCCAACTGGTAATCGAACAGTTCGTTGGCTTCGGCAAGCGCTTGCCGGTAAATCAGCCAACCCGCAATGCCGACGCCGAGCAACACCAGCGCCAGCAGCCAGACCAACAATTGACGGCGAATCGAACGCATCGGCTCAGGCGTCCTTCGCGATCATGTAACCAAGACCGCGCACGTTGCGGATCAGGTCCGCGCCGAGCTTCTTGCGTAGAGCGTGGATGTAGACCTCGACCGTATTGCTGCCGATTTCCTCGCCCCAGCCGTACATTTTTTCTTCGAGCTGGCTCTTTGAAAGCACCGCGCCGGGCCGTGCGATCAACGCTTCGAGCAGGGCGAATTCACGCGCCGACAACGCGACCGGCGCGCCGTCGAGCGTGACCTGATGCGAAGCCGGATCGAGCGTCAGGTTGCCGTGGCGAATCGTCGAATCGCTGCGGCCCGATTGGCGGCGGATCAGCGCGCGCATGCGGGCGCCGAGTTCGTCGAGATCGAAAGGTTTGACGAGGTAGTCGTCCGCGCCGGCGTCGAGGCCTTTGACGCGATCGGCAACCGCGTCGCGCGCGGTGACGATCAGCACCGGAATGGCCTGGCCTTTGGCGCGCAGCGTGCGCAGCACGTCGAGCCCGTCGCGTTTGGGCAGGCCGAGATCGAGCAGCACCAGATCGTAAGGTTGGCTGGCCGCAGCGCTGAGCGCCGCTTCGCCGTCTTCCACCCAGTCGACCGCGAAGCCTTCACCGCGTAGCGCCTTGCGTACACCTTCGGCGATCATCCGGTCGTCTTCGACTAGCAATATGCGCATGGTTGGTACGGTCCTGAAACTTTTGACGATGCCGCATTCTAGCGCCCAGCCCCGACGTGCGCGCCGCGCGACGCTTTTTCACCGCAGCGTGGCGGCATGTCTCTACAATGGGCGCTTTGCGTCGCGCCGCGGTTTTCCGCGCGCCACGCGACGCTTCGACACCCTCTGGATTGCCGCGCGCCACCGCGCCCCGAAATCTTGCTTCTTCGCCTGTCCATGACGCACGCTTTTTTGCCCGCTTTTTTGCACTCTCTCGCACGCCGTGTGGTGCTGCGTCCGCTGCCTTCTCCCGCTGCCGACTCTCTGCCTCGCCGGTTCGCACCGCGCTCGGCGGCGTTGCTGCTTACCTGCGCCGCGCTCGGCTGCGGCGGCGCGGCGTTGCCGCTCACTGCACAGGCGCGCGTCAAGGCCACGCATCCGAGCGTCAACGTCACCACGGTGTTGCCGCAGCCGGTGATGCTCGGCCTGCAGCGCGCGCACGTGCCTTTGTCGTCGATCAGCGTGGTGGTCGAGAAAGTGGGCGACCGCACGCCAATCCTCGCGCTGAACGCCGGCAAGCCGATGATGCCCGCCTCGACGATGAAACTCGTCACCACCTACTCCGGCCTGTCGATCCTCGGCCCGGACTATCGCTGGCGCACGAGCGCCTACGCGGACGGCACGCTCGACGCCAACGGCGTGCTGCACGGCAATCTGTACATCCAGGGCACCGGCGATCCGAAACTCGTGCCCGAAGAACTGATCGACCTCGTGCAGAAGATCCACAAGGCGGGGATCAACGGCATCGACGGCGCGCTGGTGCTCGACAAGCGCTATTTCGACGCCTCCACGCGCGATCTGCCGCCGTTCGACGACGACACCACCGCGCCGTACAACGTCGGCCCCGATCCGCTGCTGTACGCCTTCAAATCGCTGTCGTTCACACTGACGCCTTCGCCGGACGGCAGCGTCGCCATCGACGTGCTGCCCGCGCTCTCGCAGCTACAGATCGACAATCAGATGCACGCCGTCAACGGCCCGTGCCGCGGCGATGCCGCCTCCGTCTCGCCCACCGTCACGCCGCAGCCGAACGGCACCGTGGTGGCGTCGTTCGACGGCGATTACTCGGTGCGCTGCGGTCCGCGCACGATCAACGTCGCGGTGCTCGATCACTCCGCGTTCTTCGCGGGCGGATTCCTCGCCCTGTGGCAGCAAACCGGCGGCACGTTCAGCGGCGCGACCCGCGAAGGCCCGGTACCGGTCGGTGCGCGCCTCGTCGCCACGCACCAAGGGCCGATGCTGTCCGACATCGTGCGCGACATCAACAAGTTCAGTAACAACACGATGGCGCGCAACCTGTTCCTGACGATCGGCGCCACGGAAGAAAAAGCGCCCGCCACGCCCGCGAAATCGGCGCGCGCCATCGAGGAATTTCTGCGCCGCGACAGCGTCGACATGCAATACCTGACGCTCGACAACGGCTCGGGTCTGTCGCGCGACGAGCACGTCACCGCGCTCTCGCTCGCCGATCTGCTGCAGCGGGCCAATGCGAGCCCGGTCGCCCAGGTGTTCGTGGAGTCGCTGCCGATTGCGGGCGTCGACGGTACGATGCGCAACCGCTTGACCAACCAGGGCGCGGGCGGCAACGCGCACATCAAGACCGGCACCCTGCGCGACGTGCGTGCGATCGCCGGTTACGTGGCCTCGTCCGATGGCAACAGCTACGTGGTGGTGAGCCTGATCAACGACCCGCATTCGGAGGCCGCGCGCGCCGCGCACGACGCCTTGCTCGAATGGGTGTATCAGGGACCCTCCCAAGGATTCACGAAGGTCTCAGACTCCGTCGCCCAACCGCGCGGCAGCAAGCCCAGGAAAAACCCGCACAAGCGCGGCGCCCATTGAGGATTCCTTCTATAGAACCCACGCGCCGCAATGCGCCCAAGCGTGTACGCTGTCGGGCAGTGTTTGAGGCGCGCGTAAAACGTTATGCGTAGCGCACGAGCCACGCAGCCGTTACCAAAAGCGTGGCCCAATCAAACGATAACGACAACGTCCGCTGCGGCAAGCGCAGCGGCCAGGGACCACGGAGGAAGACACGATGCAATTCGATGCCGAATTGCTGCTGCTCGCCATGGCGCCAGTCTTTCTCGCATGCATTGGCTGGGAGGCGTGGCACCTGCGGCGCACGCGCCCCGGCGCGCAGCTCTATAGCTGGCGCGACACGTTCTGCAACGCCGCGCTCGCGCTGATGCAGCAAGCCGCCGACAAGCTCGCGTGGCTCGCGATCATCCCCGTCTATGCATTTTTCTACGATCAGTATCGCGTCTATACGTGGCAGGCGAGCTGGGTGTCGTTCGTCGTGCTGTTCGTCGCTCAGGATCTGCTCTATTACTGGTTTCACCGGTGCAGCCACCGCGTGCGCTGGCTGTGGGCCGCGCATGTCGTGCATCACTCGTCGGAGCGGATGAATTTTTCGACCGCATTCCGCCAGAGCCTGATGTATCCGATTGCCGGCATGTGGTTGTTCTGGATTCCGCTCGCCGTGTTCGGCTTTCCGCCGAAGCAGATCGTCGCGATCGTACTGATCAATCTCGGCTTCCAGTTCTTCGTGCACACGCAAGCGATCGGCAAACTCGGCTGGATCGAATACGTGTTCAACACGCCGTCGATTCACCGCGTGCATCACGCACGCAACGACCGCTATATCGACCGCAACTATGCCGGCGTGCTGGTGATCTGGGATCGCCTGTTCGGCAGCTATGTCGAGGAAGATCCGCACGATGCGCCGGTGTACGGCATCGTCGAGCCGCTCCACACGTATAACCCGCTGAAGGCGACGTTTCATGAATGGGCGTCGATGGCCGCCGATTTCGTGAGCGTGCGAGGCTGGCGCAACAAGTGGCGCGCTCTGTTCGCACCGCCCTCATGGGCCGCGGATTATCATGCACGCCGCGCCGCCGGTGCGGGCGCCAGTGTCGCGGCATCCGGCGGCAATACGAGCATTGAAAAAAACCATACGGCCGCGTTTCAAACACCGCGCAGGCCGTAGATGATTCTGTAAGCTGTCGTCACGCCGCCGACGCGGTGGGCGCCGCCTGCAATACATGGCACCAGGGCCACCCATACGAGGAGATGTAGTCAACATGAATCAAACAGCATCGAAGAAACGCAATTTCGTCCGCGTCACGCAGATCGCCATCGCCAGTGCTGCGTTTGCGCTACTCGCGGCTTGCGGCGGCGGCAGCGATAACAACAACAGCTCAAGCAGCACGCCGACGGGCGGCGTGAAATTGCAGGTCGTGTCGTTCGGCGACAGCTTGTCGGATGTGGGCACGTACGCGCCGGTGATTCAGGCGAGCTTCGGCGGTGGCCGCTTCACGACCAACCCGGGCGAAGTGTGGACCCAGAAGGTCGCGGAGTACTACGGCGGCACGTTGACCGCGGCGTATCTGGGCGGCTTCGGTCAACCGCTGGTTGCGGCGGGCGGGTTTGGCTACGCGCAAGGCGGCTCGGACGTCGTCAACGCCCAGGGCATAGGTTGGGCACCGAACAGCATGGCGGCTACGACGGTGCCGGTGGTGACCCAGGTGGCAAACTACCTGGGCGCGCATACAAGCTTCAACTCGAACCAGCTCGTGCTGGTGAACGGCGGCGCGAACGACATCCTCCAGTTCTCGACCGCCGCGAATCTGACGGCGCTCGGTACCGCGCTGCAGACGCAATACCCGCAGCTCGTGCAGGCCGGCAAACTGCCGAACTCGCAGGCAGGCCAGGTAGCGTTCATCGTCGGCTACCTGCAGCAACTGGCCAACCCCCAGGTCGCGCAGGCCGCCACCCAGCTCGCCGCGCAAGTCCAGACCATGGTCAACTCGGGTGCGACCCACGTGGTGGTGTCGACGGTGCCGGACATCGGCAATGCGCCGCTCGGCGTCGCAGCCAACGCGCAGACGCCTGGCACCGCTGCACTGCTATCGGGTATTGCCGCGGCGTATAACTACCTCCTGGTCCAGAACCTAACGGGCCTCGGCCTGCTGGGCACCGGCAAGGTCATCGTGGTCGACGCGTTCACGTGGCTGGATCAGCAGTTGCCGAACTACCAGGCGCTGGGCTTCACGGTGTCCAACACGGGCACGGCGTGTAACGTGAAAGCGATGGTGACCAACGCAACCGCGTACGCCACCGCCAATCCGAGCGCAACGAACGGGCTGACCCCGGCCCAGTACGGCTCCCAGTTCGGCTCGTCGCTGTTCTGCTCACCGCAGACCTACACGGTGGCTGGCGCTGACCAGACTTACATGTTCGCGGACATGCTCCACGCGAGCACGCACTTGAACGCCTTGTTCGCGCAGTTCGTCCAGCAGCAGGTCGCGGCCACCGGGTTGGGGAAATAAGTTGAGGGTGGCCGCGTAGCGGCAGCAGGATGCGAGTTCTGCGAACGCCCGGCTTGCTGGTCAAGCCGGGCATTTTTTTATCTTTGTCGCGCGCGGTACAGCGGTTGAGACGACAAGTTGCAACAACGGATTGTGGCGGCGGCGGTGAGCAAGCCGCACCAACCAGGCAGGTCCTACCCCTGCGCTTCGAATGCAGCCGCGGCCCGGCCGAGCCGATCGTTCACGGCGATCCACTCGATCGTGTCCGGCAACTTCTCGATGAGAATCCGGCTCACATCCGCCCGATCGAGTGCCCTTAGCAGGCCATACAACTCGCGCGCATAAACGTGCGGATCTTCAGGCGCGGCAATGAAATGCACGCCCTCGGCATGAGCCCACTCCCCTGCGCGGGAAGCACGCGCCACCAAGGCCACGCGTTCATCGCCCTGGCGCGCCGCGAGCAAAATCTGCAACGCATCAAAAGGCAGCAAGGCCAACGGCGTACGCGGCGCATAGTGCGCCTTCAACGTCCCCGAAGCGCGCGGTGCCGTTGCATCCGATCCGTCGGGCAGGCGTGGCGCCTCGCCGAGTACGTCGGCGATATCCTGCGGCGTTACGCGCCCCGGCCTCAACAGCGCCGGAAATCCGCGCGACAAATCCAGAATCGTCGATTCGATCCCGACGTCGGATGCGCCGCCGTCCAGCACGTGAATCGCGCTGCCGAACTCGTCGCGCACGTGCTGCGCTGTAGTCGGGCTCACGTGACCAAAACGATTCGCCGACGGCGCAGCCACGCCGCCATGTCCGCCGCGCAACGCACTGAACGCTTCGAGCAAAGCCTGGGCAACCGGATGAGACGGGCAGCGCAAACCCACTGAATCCTGGCCACCGCTCACGGCTGCATTGATCCGCTCAGCACGCTTCAGGATCAACGTGAGGGGCCCCGGCCAGAACGCATCGATCAAACGCTGCGCTTCCGCCGGCAAATGCTCGACCCAGTAGTTCGGATCGCCCTGCGGCGCCAGATGCACGATCACCGGATGATTCGCCGGCCTGCCCTTCGCCGCGTAAATACGCGCAACCGCTTCCGGATTTTCAGCGTCGCCGCCGAGTCCGTAGACCGTCTCCGTGGGGAACGCGACGAGGCCGCCCGCGTCGAGCAGCGCGGCAGCGTGTTCGATCTGCTCGGCGCTCACAGCCAAGACGCTTGCGGCGCCCCCTTCGGCAGGTTTGCTTTGATCCGGCATGATGCTCGCGTCAGCTCGTGATGATATGCAGGAGCCGCGCGCAATCGCGCGCCGACGTGCGGGCTTCTTCGAGTGTCGCGGCCGTGAAGTTCACGTGGCCCATCTTGCGGCCGCAACGTGCTTCTTCCTTGCCGTACAGATGCAAACGCGCCGCCGGCATCGCGGCGACTTCGTGCCACGGCGGTGTGACCGCTGCGCCCTTCGGGCCGCCTGGGAACCAGACGTCGCCGAGGATGTTCAGCATCACCGCCGGCGAATGCTGGCGCGTGTCGCCGAGCGGCATGCCGGTCATGGCGCGGACCTGCTGTTCGAACTGGCTGGTCGCGCAGGCGTCGACGGTGTAATGGCCGGAGTTATGCGGGCGCGGCGCCATTTCGTTGGCGACCAGCGACCCGTCTTCGAGAATGAAGAACTCGACGCACAGCACGCCGACATAGCCGAGCTTGTCCGCGATTTGCAGCGCGGCCTGCTGTGCTTGCTGGACCAGCGTCGGGCTTGCATCCGGCGCGGGCACGATGGTGTGTGAGAGCACGCCGTCGCGATGCGTGTTCTGCGCCAGCGGATACACCACCGACGCGCCGCTCGCCGCGCGCGCGATCAGCGCGGACACTTCGAACTTCAGCGGCAAGCGCTTTTCCAGCACGCACGGAACACCCGCGAGCGACGCATGCGCCTCGCGCACCTCCTCGGCGTTGCGCACGCGGATTTGACCTTTGCCGTCGTAGCCCATGCGTGCAGTCTTCAGAATGCCGGGCAGCACCGCTTCGAGCTTCGCGTCATCGAGCGCGGCCAGCGCGTCCGACGATTCGATCACCACGTGCGGCGCCACCGTCACGCCTGACGACGCGATAAAACGCTTCTCGGCGATCCGGTCCTGGGCCACGGCGACGCAACGGCCGGCCGGGCTCACGAAGGTGGTTTTCGCCATGAAATCGAGGCTCGCCGCCGGCACGTTCTCGAATTCGGTCGACACCGCCGCGCACAGCCGCGCGAGTTCGGTGAGCGACGCTTCGTCGTCGTAAGCCGCACGGATATGGCGGTCGGCGACCGCGCCCGCGGGACTGTTTTCGTCCGGGTCGAGCACGGCAACGCGATAGCCCATTGCCTGAGCGGCAAAACAGAACATGCGGCCGAGCTGGCCGCCACCGACCATGCCAAGCCATGCGCCGGGCAGAATCGGTGAAACCGGTGTGTTGTCTGGGTTCATCTTAGTGGTCGGTCGCGGCCGGGTGCTGCATTCATACAGCAGCATCCAGCCGGGGGTCAGACAGTGGGGACGTCTTAAAAGCAATCAGCCTTGGCGCTTACAGCGCCGGCAGCACCATTGCGTGGGCCGCTTCGTTCTGGCGCACGCGGAACGCCGCCAGCTTTTCCGCATACTCGGCGCTCGTGCCGCTCAGAATCGACACCGCGAACAACGCCGCATTCGCCGCGCCCGCTTCGCCGATTGCAAACGTGGCGACCGGCACGCCTTTGGGCATCTGCACGATCGAATGCAACGAATCGACGCCCTTCAGATACTTGCTCGCCACCGGCACGCCGAGCACCGGCACCGTGGTCTTGGCGGCCAGCATGCCCGGCAGATGCGCCGCGCCGCCCGCACCCGCGATGATCGCGCGAATGCCGCGCTCGCGCGCGCTCTCGGCATACGCAAACATCTCGTCGGGCATGCGGTGCGCGGACACGACTTTGGCCTCATACGGCACGCCGAATTCTTGCAGAATCGCGACGGCGTTCTTCATCACTTCCCAGTCGGAACTGGAACCCATCAGCACGCCGACAACCGGCGCGCCATGCGTATGGGCAGTTTGAGCTTCACTCATGGTACGGCTTCCTTGTTTCTTGAGAGCGCCCCCGACCTGTCGCTTCGCGCCAGGCCCCCCGAGGGGGGTGAGCAAACTTGGGGCGGCCCGGCGTTTTCTCACGCAGTGCAGATATAACCAGGTAAGCGTACTTAAGCGAGCTTGTGTCCGGTCAGGCGTTCGAGCGCTTCCTGGTACTTCTCGCCCGTTTTCGTGACCACGTCGTCCGGCAGCTTCGGTGCGGGCGGCTCTTTCTTCCACGGTTGGGTTTCGAGCCAGTCGCGCACGAACTGCTTGTCGAACGACGGCGGGTTGGTGCCGACCTGATACTGATCAGCCGGCCAGAAGCGCGACGAATCGGCAGTCAGCGCCTCGTCCATCAGATACAGTTGGCCGTGGTTATCCAGACCGAATTCGAACTTCGTATCCGCGATGATGATGCCGCGCGTTGCAGCATAGTCAGCGGCTTCCTTGTACAGCTTGATCGAGATGTCGCGGATCGTGGCCGACAGTTCGGTGCCGATGCGGCGTTCCATCTCGTTGTAAGTGATGTTCTCGTCGTGGTGGCCCATTTCGGCCTTGGCTGCCGGCGTGAAAATCGGCTCAGGCAGCTTTTGTGCGTTCTGCAGGCCCGGCGGCAGTTCCACGCCGCACACCGACCCGGTTGCCTGGTAGTCTTTCCAGCCGCTGCCGGCCAGATAGCCGCGCACCACCGCTTCGACGAGGATCGGCTCGAGGCGCTTCACCACTACCGCACGGCCCTTGACCTGCTCGACTTCGTCAGCCGCCACCACGGATTCGGGCGCCACGCCCGTGAGGTGATTCGGCACCACATGCTTCAGTTTCTCGAACCAGAAGTTCGCCATTTCGTTGAGCACGCGGCCCTTATTCGGAATCGGCTCGCCCATGATGACGTCGAACGCCGACAGACGGTCGGTCGTGACGATCAGCAACTGGTCGTTGCCCACCGCATAGTTGTCGCGGACTTTACCGCGGCCGAGCAGCGGCAGCGAGTGGAGCGTGGATTCGTAAAGGGTAGACATCGTCGTGGTTCGCTAAAAGTGGGGCAAAAAGTGTGACCGGAACAAAAGGGAAACGCCGTTCCCCGGATGATGCGGGAACGGCGATCGAACGACAACCTGGCCAATCAGCCAGATGTAGAGCCTGCTTATAGCTTAGCGGACGACTTGCGCGAGCTCGCCCGATTTGTACTTCTCCGCGATTTTATCAAGCGAAACCGGTTTGATCTTGCCGGCCTGGCCTTCGCAGCCGAATTGCGTAAAGCGCTCGAGACAGATCTTCATCGCGGCTTCGCGCGCCGGCTTCAGGTAGTCGCGCGGATCGAACTTGCCCGGATTGGTCGCCATGTAGCGGCGGATCGCACCAGTGATCGCCAGACGCAGGTCGGTGTCGATATTGACCTTGCGCACACCGTTCCTGATACCTTCCTGAATCTCTGAAACCGGCACGCCGTAGGTTTCCTTCATGTCGCCGCCGAATTCGCGGATTTCCGCGAGCAGTTCCTGCGGCACCGACGACGAACCGTGCATCACCAGGTGCGTATTCGGAATGCGCAGGTGAATTTCCTTGATGCGCTGGATCGACAGGATGTCGCCCGTGGGCTTCTTGCTGAACTTGTACGCGCCGTGCGACGTACCGATCGCGATCGCCAGCGCGTCGCATTGCGTCAGCTTGACGAAGTCGGCAGCCTGCTCCGGATCGGTCAGCAGTTGCTCGCGGGTCATCGTGCCTTCCGCGCCGTGGCCGTCTTCCTTGTCGCCCTTCATGGTTTCCAGCGAACCGAGCACGCCCAGTTCCGCTTCCACCGTGATGCCGATCGAATGCGCCGCTTCAACCACCTTGCGCGAGACTTCGACATTGTATTCGTACGAAGCGACCGTCTTGCCGTCGGCTTCGAGCGAACCGTCCATCATCACGCTGGTGAAACCGCTGCGGATCGCCGCCATACAGACCGCCGGCGACTGGCCGTGATCCTGGTGCATCACAACCGGAATATGCGGGTACGACTCGACCGCTGCTTCGATCAGGTGGCGCAGGAACGGCTCGCCCGCGTACTTACGCGCGCCGGCCGACGCCTGCATGATGACCGGGGCATTGACCTTGTCGGCCGCCGCCATGATCGCCTGCACCTGCTCCAGGTTGTTCACGTTGAATGCCGGAATGCCATAACCGTTTTCGGCGGCATGGTCCAGCAGTTGACGCATTGATACGAGAGGCATGCTTAACTCCTTAGATTGAAACGAATTCTGTGCCGTCGGCATCTTTTAGGGCGATTTTATCGCGAAGCAAGCTGCATACCCGTTCACACATTCCCTAAAGCGCGTCACCTGCGGACCTTTACCGCACGCGCGATTGGAGTCTGTGCGCCGCCTCTCGCGGGGCATGACAGCCTGCTTCACTCAATCAAGCCAGTGCCGATCGAGCAGTCTTCGGTCTACACCGAATCAATACGGCTCGCCAACGCGCACGATCTTCAGCGTATTCGTGCCGCCAGCCTGGCCCATCGGCTCGCCGACGGTCAGCACCACCATGTCGCCGTGCGACGCGTAGCCCTTGCTGACCACGGTTTCCAGCGCCTGCTGCAACGCGGTGTCGCGATCGGTGCTGGTATCCAGATGCAGCGACGTGACGTTGCGGTAGATCGCCATCGCCCGTTCGCTGCCGACCCGCGGCGTGAGCGCGAAAATCGGCACGTGCGTCCAGTGCCGTGACATCCACAGCGCGGTCGAACCCGATTCGGTCAACGCGACGATCGCCTTCGCGCCCAGGTGGTACGCCGTAAACAGCGCGCCCATCGCGATGGACTGGTCGATGCGCGTGAACGTGCGGTCGAGGAAATCCTTGTCCAACTCCGACTGCTCCGACTTCTCAGCTTCGAGGCAGATCGCGGCCATCGTCTCGATGGTCTGCACCGGGTACTTGCCCGCTGCGGATTCGGCCGACAGCATCACCGCGTCCGTGCCGTCCAGCACCGCGTTGGCGACGTCCGACACTTCGGCGCGGGTCGGCACCGGCGCGTAGATCATCGATTCCATCATCTGGGTCGCAGTGATCACGAACTTGTTCGATTCGCGGGCCATACGAATCATGCGCTTTTGCAGCGCGGGAACTGCGGCATTGCCCACTTCCACGGCCAGGTCGCCGCGCGCAACCATGATGCCGTCCGATGCGTCGAGAATGCCTTGCAGTGCCGGAATCGCTTCCGCCCGCTCGATCTTCGCGATCATCTTCGGCTTGATGCCGTAGGGCGCACCCGCAATATTCGCGAGCTGGCGGGCCATTTCCATGTCGGTGGCGTTCTTGGGGAACGATACCGCGACGTAATCCACGCCAAGCGACATGGCCGTGCGGATGTCTTCCATGTCTTTGGCCGTCAGAGCCGGCGCCGTCAGGCCACCGCCCTGACGATTGATGCCCTTGTTGTTCGACAGCTCGCCGCCGACCTTCACGGTGGTGTGGATCTCGCTGCCGAGCACGCGCACGACGTCCAGCACGATCAGGCCGTCGTTGAGCAACAGCACGTCGCCCGGTTTCAGGTCGCGCGGCAGGTCTTTGTAGTCGAGGCCGACGCGATCGTCGTTGCCGAGTTCACATTCGGCGTCGAGGACGAAGGGGTTGCCGGGGACCAGCGTGGTCTTGCCGTTTTCGAATTTGCCGACGCGAATCTTCGGACCTTGCAGGTCGGCCATGATGCCGACTTCGCGGCCGGCCTGGCGGGCCGCCTCGCGCACGAATTCGGCGCGCTGGCGGTGGTCGTCGGCGGTGCCGTGCGAGAAATTGAGCCGCACCACGTCGGCCCCTGCCCGAATCATTTGCAGCAGGATTTCCGGCGTACTGGAAGCCGGTCCGATGGTAGCGACAATCTTGGTGGCGCGATGCATGAGTCTCCTCGTCTGGGTGGGATCGCTGGAATGAGCGCTGCGAGTCGGATGCGGAGGCTGCGCACCGAAGGGTGCTGCTGGGGGCTGCGCGCCGGTTGAAACCAGCGTCGCTTTATGGGGTGAAGCGGTGTTCGATACCGGCACGGGGGGCGCCGGAGGGGGTGCGAGCGTAATCTCGTCGTCCGGGAGTTCTGCGGGCGAGGGGGCGGCTTGTCCGGTGGACAATTCCGCTGCCTCGCTGGCAGTGGTCAACTCCGCGAGCGCGAGGGACAACTCGGATTCCTGCTGCTGCGGGGCCGCGGCTTCAGCCACGGCCGTTGTGGCGGCGGAGCGCGCTTCGCGCTCCCCTGCCGTTGCTGCTGCGGTGTTGCGCGGCTTGCCGCCGCGCGCTTTTGCAGACTTCGCTGAGGGGGAGCGCGTCACCACGTTAAGCCCGCGATTCCAGAACTGCGACAGCGGGTAGTGTCTTGCCCTCGAGGAACTCGAGGAAGGCGCCGCCGCCCGTCGAAATGTAGCTGACCTTGTCGTGGATGCCGTACTTGGCAATCGCCGCGAGCGTATCGCCGCCGCCTGCAATCGAGAACGCCGACGATTTGGCGATCGCGTCAGCCAGCGTCTTCGTACCGTTGCCGAACTGATCGAATTCGAACACGCCGACCGGACCGTTCCACACGATCGTGCCGGCTTTTTCCAGTTGTGCGGCGAGCACCTTGGCGGTTTCCGGTCCGATGTCGAGGATCATGTCGTCGTCTTCTACATCGGCGACAGCCTTCACTTCAGCCTTGGCAGTCGGCGAGAATTCTTTCGCCGTCACCACGTCGGTCGGGATCGGCACCGAGGCGCCGCGGGCTTTCGCTGCGTCGATGATGGCCTTGGCTTCGGCGACCAGATCGGCTTCGGCGAGCGACTTGCCGATCTTCAGGCCGGCCGCCAGCATGAACGTATTGGCGATGCCGCCGCCGACGATCAGCTGATCGACCTTGTCGGCCAGCGACTTCAGAATGGTCAGCTTGGTGGACACCTTCGAGCCGGCGACGATCGCCACCAGCGGACGCTTCGGCGCGCCCAGCGCCTTGCCGAGCGCTTCGAGCTCTGCCGCCAGCAGCGGGCCGGCGCAAGCGATCGGCGCGTATTTGGCGATGCCGTGCGTGGTGGCTTCGGCGCGGTGCGCAGTGCCGAATGCGTCGTTCACGTAGACGTCGCAGAGCTTCGCCATTTTCTGCGCGAGCTCGTCGGAATCCTTCTTTTCGCCCTTGTTGACGCGGCAGTTTTCCAGCAGCACGAGCTGGCCCGGCGCGACGTTCACGCCGTTTTCGACCCAGTTGGCGACCAGCGGCACATCACGGCCAAGCAGCTCGGCCAGGCGCTTCGCGACCGGCGCAAGCGAATCTTCCGGCTTGAACTCGCCTTCGATCGGGCGGCCCAGGTGCGACGTGACCATCACGGCGGCACCTGCGTCCAGCGCGGCCTTGATCGCCGGCACGGAAGCGCGGATGCGGGTGTCTTCGGTGATGTTGCCTTGATCGTCCTGCGGCACGTTCAGATCGGCGCGGATGAACACGCGTTTGCCGGACAGCTTGCCTTCGGCGATCAGATCGGAGAGACGCAATACCTTGTTCATGGGCGTGTATGTGCGAGTTGATGGGAAGGCGGTGGCGGACGACGCGCTGGACCTCAAGCGCGGCAAACTCCAGCGCTTCGGCACGGCAGCGGCTCCACTGAGTCGGGCGCCGGCGGCAAAGCCGCGGCTGTCGCGCCATGCAGCGGCGCGCTTATCCCGGAAACAGCCATTTTAACTGATCCACACGGCCTTCTGACCCGCAACCAGGCGAATGTCCCGTATTTGAAGAATGCGTCGCGCATGTCGCGGTGCAGCATTTTCGATCCAATCAATTACATGAAGAGGCGCAAGAGCGTGAACACGGCCATTCCCACCACAATCGTGCCAAGCATGGTGCGCCGCCACATAAACCACGCCAGACCGGACAGCGTCGCGTAAAACTCGTGATTCGAGGGCGCGAACGAGAGCCCCTCCGGCGTCGCCAGCACATCGGGCAGCACGACGGCGGCAAGCGCCGCAGCCGGCGCATAGCGCAGCATCCGCTGCACGCGCTCCGGCAAAACCGTGCGCTCGCCGCCGATTAGAAACATCGCGCGTGTCACCGCGGTGACGAAGGTCATGCCGATAATGGCCAGCCAGATCTGCGTGGATGTCATTGGGAATCTCCGGCGCTGTTACGGATGCGGCGCAAGTCGGCGCGCTCGACCATCAGATCGGCCGCGCTGCCCGCGACAATCGCCGCAATCACCGCGAGCGGCAGCGCGAGCCGGTACGGCAGGTCGAAAGCAAGCAGAGACACCAGGCCGGCGATGCTGACCGCGACCAGCGTGGAGCGCGTGGCGATCGCCGACACCATGATGGGCAGCAGCGCCAGCGTGCCCGCCAGCGCGAGGCCCCAGTTATCCGGAATCAGGCTTGCCAGCAGAATGCCGACGATCGACGAGACCTGCCACGACAACCAACTGCACATCGCCATGCCCCAGAAGTACGCCTCCTTGCCCGGCACGTAACCGGTCTGGAAGCTCTTCTTCTGGAACAGCAGATAGATCACGTCGCCGTTGAAGTAGCCGAGCACGATGCGGCGCCACATCGGCAGATAGGAAAAATGCGGCGCGAGACCAGCGCTGAAGATCACGAAACGCGTATTGACCATCGCGGCGGTGAGCAGCACGGTCCAGATCGGCAGCTTGGCGGCCAGCAACGGCAGCACGGCCAGTTGCGACGACCCGGCGTAGCAAAGCAGCGACATGGTGAGCGCCTGCGGCAGCGTGAGCACGGACTTGCTCATTGCGATTCCGGTGACGAGACCCCAGGAGAAGATCGCCATCAGCGTGGGCGAATAGTCGCGCGCGCCCTCACGGAAGGAACGGCGATCGGTATCTGACAAGCGAGCGAGCATGAGGCGAAACGCGGGCGCCAAGCGGCGGCGCAACGAAGGGAGGTCGGCGCCAGGTCGTCAAGCACCCGCTGGCGCATCCGGATTTGAATTATGCGTGCGCCGAATTATAGCGCCCGGCATGCGGCCAAATGCCCGTTCCTTGTGCAAAAGACGCTAAAATAACGCTCTTTCACCGCACCGCTGGAGAATCGTATGTCAATGGCCGATCGCGACGGCAAGATCTGGATGGATGGCAAGCTCATCGACTGGCGCGACGCCAAGATCCACGTGCTTACCCACACGTTGCATTACGGCATGGGCGTTTTTGAAGGCGTACGCGCCTACAAGACGGCTGACGGCGGCACGGCGATTTTCCGCCTCCAGGAACATACCAAGCGTCTCCTGAATTCGGCCAAGATCTTCCAGATGGACGTGCCGTTCGACCACGAAACGCTGGCCGCGGCACAATGCGAAGTGGTCCGCGAAAACAAGCTGGAATCCTGCTATCTGCGCCCGATCATCTGGGTCGGCTCGGAAAAGCTCGGCGTGTCGGCCAAGGGCAACACGATCCACGTGGCGATCGCCGCCTGGCCGTGGGGCGCTTACCTCGGCGAAGACGGTATCGCCAAGGGCATCCGCGTGAAGACCTCGTCGTTCACGCGCCATCACGTGAACGTGTCGATGGTCCGCGCCAAGGCGTCGGGCTGGTACGTGAACTCGATCCTCGCCAACCAGGAAGCGATTGCCGACGGTTACGACGAAGCGCTGCTGCTGGACGTGGACGGCTATGTGTCGGAAGGCTCCGGCGAGAACTTCTTCCTCGTGAACAACGGCAAGCTGTACACACCGGACCTGGCGTCGTGCCTCGACGGCATCACGCGCGACACGGTCATCACGCTGGCGCGCGACGCGGGCATCCAGGTGATCGAAAAGCGCATCACGCGCGACGAGGTCTATACCTGCGACGAAGCGTTCTTCACCGGCACCGCCGCGGAAGTCACGCCGATCCGCGAGCTCGACAACCGCACGATCGGCTCCGGCGCACGCGGCCCGATCACCGAGAAGCTGCAATCCGGCTTCTTCGATATCGTGAACGGCAAGAGCGACAAGTACGCGCACTGGCTCACCAAGATCTAACGCGCGCTGCGCCGGCCCAAGGCCCTCGGCCTTTTGCCGGCGCAACGCACGCACCCTGCATACAACGAGAAAGTCCCCATGAGCGAAATCAAGGAAATGCCGCTGGTCGAATTGTCGGCGAAGGATCTGCCGGCGTACTGCCCGAACCCGGCCATGCCGCGCTGGAGCGCGCATCCGCGCGTCTTTATCGACGTCACGCACGGCGAAGCGAAATGCCCGTACTGCAGCACGCGTTACAAGCTGCGCGACGGCGAAGTGGTCAAGGGTCACTGATCTTGAGCACTGCGCACTGAGCGCTGATCGTTTGCGGCGCTCTTTGCTGGCGCACCTGCTGGCTGGTTCGTCATGTGACGGACCGGCTGAGCTTTTGCAGCAGGTGGCGGCAACGCAATCGCTTCGCAGCAACGCCGCAGCCGCGGCGGGACCAGTCATGCCGGATCCGCGCCGCAAGGCTCGCGGCTTTTCCCCTTTTACCCAATCGAAGGCCACGCGCATGGTTCGCGCGGCGCTTCGTTTCGACACCGGACACCCACTCTGATGCGTCGCGCGTTGGTTATCGCACCGAACTGGATCGGTGACGCATTGATGGCGCAGCCGCTGTTTGCGCGCCTCGTGAAATTGCATCCGCGCATCGTGATCGACGCGGTCGCACCCTCGTGGGTCGCGCCCGTACTCGAACGCATGCCCGAGATCCGCGACGTCTACGCAACCGACCTCGCGCACGGCAAGCTGCAGATGCTGCGCCGCTGGCAACTGGCGAGCGACTTGCGCGATGTCGGCTACGACGCGGCCTATGTCTTGCCGAATTCGCTCAAGTCGGCGCTGATTCCGTGGATGGCGGGCATTCCGCTGCGCATCGGCTACACCGGCGAGAGCCGCTACGGCTTGCTGAACGTGCGCCACGGGAATCCGCGCAAAGATGAACGCCCGCCGATGGTCGGCCACTACGCCGCCCTCGCCTACGCGCAAGGCGCCAAGGTCCCCGACGACCTGCCGATGCCGCGGCTCGACGCGGATCTGAACGAAGCGTCGCGGGTCTCGGCGCGCTTCAATCTGGATACCCGTGTGCCGCTGCTAGTGTTCTGCCCGGGTGCCGAGTACGGTCCGGCCAAGCGATGGCCGCCCGAGCATTTCGCATCGCTCGCGCAGATCGTCGGCCAGTCGTTCCCCTACACGCAGATCGTCGCGCTCGGCTCGCCGAAAGACGCGCCGCTTGCCCAGGCCATCGCCGAAAAAGCGCCGAACGTGCGTAACCTGTGCGGCCAGACCGCGCTGAGCGAGGCCTGCGCGCTGATCTCGCGGGCCAACGCCGTCGTCACCAACGATTCCGGCCTGATGCACGTGGCCGCCGCGTTGCGCCGGCCGCTGGTGGCCGTGTACGGTTCGACCGATCCGCGCCACACGCCGCCCTTGTCCGAGCTCGCGAAGGTACAATGGCTTCATCTCGAATGCAGCCCCTGTTTTCAGCGCGAGTGTCCGCTCGGGCATCTGAACTGCCTGAAGCAGTTGAGTGCCGAGCAGGTGTTCGGCGATTTGCGCGGCATGTTGCTTGCGCAACGTTGAACCAAACTGATTCGGCTGATACTTGCACGCAACACCGCACGCCCTGAGCGCGTCGCGTCATGTTCGCGCCTTGCGGCGCGGGCATCCTCGCGCTTGGGTGCGATTGTCCGGTGCTCCGGACTGTCCCGCTGACCGCTGCCCCGCAACCGCGCGCCGCGCACAAGAGACTGACGAGCCATGCCACGTTTTGCCCATATCTTCGAAGCCGCCGCCGATACGCTGAACGCCTATTACCAGGCCATCGCCGAGGTGAATATCGACAGCTTGATGGGCCTGTGGATCGATGAGGAATTCGTCAGTTGCATCTGCGCCGACGGCTCCCATCTGCACGGCCTCGACAGCATTCGGGCCGGCTTGCAAATCCAGCTCGAAACCTCGCCCGTTTCGATTGAACCGCTCGATATTCGCGTCTACGACAGCCTTGGCACCGTCGTCTACGCCATTGCCGAAGCGCACCGCCCGGCCGATCCGAAGGCGGCGCCCACGATGGTGTTCACCACTTACGTGATGGTCCACGAGCGCGGCGAATGGCGAATTGCGCATATTCACGCGAGTCCGATGCCGAACGAGGCCGCCAGTCAGTTCGCGACCAAGATGCGGCATGGCCAGGGGTCGCTGCACTGACGCCCGACGGGCGTTTCGCCTGTTCGGCCCGTTTCACCGGTTCTACCTTTTTGCTTTGACGCTGGTATGAGCACGCCCCGCAGGAAGTCACCCGTCCCGAACGAAGTCTCCCTGGGGGATTGGGAGACGACGCTCCATCACTCCGCCTCTACCGGCGCAGCACGCGCCACGGCCGCTGTCGAGGCCACCGTCGAGCTGCTCTACCGCGCACCGCTCTGGCTGCCGAACCGGCATGTGCAAACCATTGTCCCGGCGCTGTTTGCGCGCCGCCCGGTGATCGCGTTCCGGCGCGAACGCTGGGATACGCCGGATGGCGATTTCATCGATCTCGATTGGGTGGTGCATGACGGCACGCCTGCCTCAGCGCTCGCCCCTGCCACGCCCGCCAGGATTCCTGCAGACGACGCACCGCTGTTCGTGCTGTTTCACGGCCTCGAAGGCAGTTCCATGTCGCACTACGCCGCCACGTTGATGGCGGCCGCGCGCGAGTACGGCTGGCACGGCGTGGTGCCGCACTTTCGTAGCTGCAGCGGGCCATTGAACCGCTTGCCGCGTTTCTATCATCTCGCCGACAGCAACGAAGTCGACTGGATCCTGCGGCGCTTGCGCGCCACGCATCGCGGGCCAATCGTGGCGGCGGGCGTGTCGCTCGGCGGCAATGTGCTGTTGCGCTGGCTCGGCGAGCGGCGCGAAGATGCGTCGCCGGTGCTCGCGGCCGCCGCGGCGATTTCGACGCCGATCGACGTGCACGCCGGCGGCCGTGCGTTGTCGCAGGGCTTCGGCATGATCTACACGCGCAGTTTCCTGAAGACGCTGAAGCAGAAGGCCGAGCAGAAGCTGACGCAATTTCCGGGACTGTTCGACCGCGACACCATGCTGGCGAGCCGCACAATGTACGACTTCGACAACGTGGTGACAGCGCCGCTGCACGGCTTTCGCGATACTAACGACTACTGGAGCCGCGCGACCACACGACCGTTGCTGCCCGGGATCGCAGTGCCGACTCTGGTGCTGAATGCGCGCAACGACCCGTTCTTGCCGGCCGAAGCGTTACCGGCAAGGCACGAGGTGTCGGCGGCGGTAGAACTCGATCAACCCGAACACGGCGGTCACGCCGGCTTTATGACCGGGCCGTTTCCGGGCCGCATCGACTGGTTGTCGCGGCGCGTGCTCGGCTATCTGGAGCAGTACGTCGATCATGGATGACATCGTCAAGCAGGCCTTGGCCAAATGGCCGAACGTGCCGAGTTGCACCGGATGGTTGATGTTGGACCGGCGCGGTAACTGGCGCATGCGGGATGAGGCCGCCCAGGCCAGCGGTACGCCAGGTACGGCGATCCGGCACGAGGCGTTGCTCGGGTTTATCAACCGGAATTACGACGCCGACGAACGCGGGCAGTGGTTTTTCCAGAACGGCCCGCAGCGGGTGTATGTCGAGTTGGGCTATACGCCGTGGGTGGTGAGGTTGTCAGCCGATGCCGCTGGCGTGCTTTCCTTGACGGACCAGGCCGGCGGCGCTTTCGAGCCAACGGCCGTGTTTGTCGACGATGAAGGTGGGATTCTGTTCGTCGATGGCTCGACGCCGCCGAGAGTCGCGGTTTTGCACGATCATGACCTCGAGGTTTTTTCCGACCACGCAGCGTTGGGCGATGACTCGATGAGCGGGGCGTTTCGCTGGAACAATGGGGTTGTGTTGCCCTTGCAGGGCGTGCAGCGAAGTGAGGTTGCCGCGCGGTTTGGGTTTGTCGATAGTCCGGCGGCACACGTCTAGGTCGTTTGCCTGCTTATTTATCGCCTGGTTCTTTTGCATACCTCGCGTTCCGATCGGATAGCGCAAGCCCGCAACCCCTAACTCTTCTCGTCAAGCCGCTCCTCTTTATAGCGGCTCTCCATTTCATGTAACCGGGCGTCGACGGTCGCAAGATCGTAGTAGCCGATCGTCTTCAGATCCCGCGCTTCCTTCAGTTGCCGGATGGCCGACGGCCACGCCCCCTCGAGCGCGAATTTTTCGGCGAGCGCCCGATGTTGTGTCAACGCATCGCCGCTGCCGGCGCTTGCCTGCGCGAGATACATCCACCAGGCAGGCTGATCGGGCTGTGCATGCGTTTCCTTCCGGGCCAAAGCCTGCGCGTCGGCGAATCGCTTCAAGGTCAGCAAGGTCTGGATTTGCATGTCGATTGCGGCGTTCGACTGCGGCCAGCGCTTCTGCGCAAACTCGGCCAGACGTGCCGCCTCGTCATCACGCCCGGCGCGGCGCGCGATATCGGCCGCCAGCACGTCGAGGCTCGGCGAACTGCGCATGGGCTCGCCTTCACCGCGTTCGCCCACGGCAAATGCTGCACGCGACGAAACCAGCGACGCCGCCGCATCATCGTAACGCTCGAGCAGCATCTGCCCATACGCAATCCCGTACCAGTTCGCTGCGACGTTCACCGCGGTACGTTCCTCGATTTCGGAGCGCAGCCGCGAAACCTCGTCCGCGTATTCACTGCGCGAGCGGTCCTGCAGCAAGCGCGCCCGAGCCCGCACGAAGCCGTATTCGGAGGTCTGATGCGGTTGCCGGTAAGGCGCGCGGCGCGCACGGTCCTCCATGTCGGCGATCCGCTCGCCGGTCAGCGGGTGGGTACGCGCATAAGCCGACATGCCGGTGTCGCTCATCGCCGCGCGATCGAGGCGGCCGAAAAACGTCGTCATCGCGTAGGGGTCGTAGCCGGCGCCGGCCAGCAGCAGAAAGCCGACGCGGTCCGCTTCATGCTCGGCGGAGCGCGAGAAACGCAATTGGTTGTCGATCGCATAGGCCTGGCCGCCAATCGCAATCGCGCTGCCGAGGTCGCCGCTGTGCGCGAGCACACCCGCCAGAATGCCGAACAACAGGCCGGCGAGCGCGGCGTAGCCGCCGCGCTCGCCGGTGGTGATCATCCGCGAAATGTGCCGCTGCAAGACGTGCCCCATCTCGTGGCCGAGCACGGAGGCCAGTTCGGACTCGGTTTGCGTCGTCACGATCAAACCGGTGTTCACGCCGATAAAACCGCCTGGCAGCGAGAAGGCGTTGATTTGCGTGTCGCGGACCGCGAACAGCTCGAAGTCCGGACGATAGCCGCCAATGTAGAGCGCGCTCGCCGCCGCGGAGAGTTTCGCGGCGACCGAGTTCAGATAGTCGCGCACGAGCCAGTCCTCGAGATAGTCGGGGTCGCGACGCAACTCGCGCATCACGCGTTCGCCGAGCTTGCGCTCGGCTTGCGGCGTCAGCGAGCCGGAGCCGCCATTGCCGAGGTCGGGCAGTTGCTGCGTGACGATCGGGGTGCGCCAGTTGGTGGTCGCGCCTGGGTTGCCGGAGAAGCGGTTCTGCGCGCCGCCATAGACGCCGAATACGCCTTGGGCGATGTCGGGCGGCACGACGGGGTCGGCAAAAGTTTCAACCGGGCCGCTTTCCAACGGCGGTTCGGCGGGCTGTATGTTGAGCGCGAGGGTCGTGCCCGTGTTGGTGTTCGCATTCGATGCGCCACGCGATTGCGGGTACACGCCCGGCGGTGCCGCGAGCGCGACAGACAACAACGCAGCAAGAAACCGTTTCGAACGCATCGCGAGCTCGATATGACGAAGTCGAAAAGCGGCGCCCGCCGCTCGGACTAAGATAGCGGGCATACGGTGATTGTAATCATCTCGACTCGCCCAATCACGCTGCTATGATAGGCGCCCTCTGAAGGAGCCCAACCATGCCCGAACTGACTCATTTCGACGCCGCCGGCCAGGCGCATATGGTGGACGTCGGCAGCAAGCAGGAGACCAAGCGCATCGCGGTCGCGCGCGGCTCGATTCGCATGCTGCCGGAGACGTTCGCGCTGATCCGTGATGGCAACGCCAAAAAAGGCGACGTGATCGGAATCGCGCGCATCGCCGCGATTCAAGGCTCGAAGCGCACCGCCGATCTGATCCCGCTATGTCACCCGCTCGCGCTGACCCGCGTGAAAGTGGACTTCGAGCTCGATGAAACGTTGCCCGGCGTGCATTGCACGGTGCAAGTGGAAACGCTGGGACGCACGGGCGTGGAGATGGAAGCGCTAACCGCCGTGCAGGTCGGACTGCTGACCGTGTACGACATGTGCAAGGCGGTGGATCGCGGCATGACGATCACCGATGTGAAGGTGCTGGAGAAGCACGGCGGGAAATCGGGGGATTGGGTGGCGGAGAGTTAAGGCATTGTTTCGTAAGTCTTAATTCGACGCTTCCTTGATTCTGCAACGAAGCCGTGGCCTGACAGAATCACTACAAATCTGACTTCTGGCATACGAAAAATCGATCTTGTCCAAATTCTGTCCAAGTTGGAGACAGGAAATGGCATCGATCCGAAAAAGAAGTAACAAGTGGCAAGCACGCGTTTGCCGTGCGGGATACCCGGCTGAAACAAAGTCGTTCAACGTCCGCGCCGATGCGGAACGATGGGCGCGATCCGTTGAAACCGAGATGGATCGGGGGAGTTTCGTCAGTCGCAGTGAAGCCGAAGCGAACACGCTCGAAAACATCATCGAGCACTACATCACCGACGTTTGCCCCACAAGGCGCAGCGGTGCGGACGAAATATCGCGGCTTCGCGCTACCTGCCGTACCAAACTCGCGAAACTCAGCATGGCCGCGTTGACCCCAAAGGCAGTTGCGGCTTATCGGGATGAACGGCTGAAAAAGGTGAAGCCAGCCACGGTGATTCGGGAACTGGCGTATCTATCGGCGATCATCAATCACGCCCGTCGTGAGTGGGACATCAACATTGCGAACCCGATCACTCTGGTTCGTAAACCGCCTTCGCCGCAAGGTCGAAATCGTGTGCTCACCACCGACGAAGAAACGCGCCTTCTAGCGGCAATGGTCCCGACTGGACGGCGAAGCGTATGGCTGCTTCCGGCAACAATCCTGAGCTTGGAAACGGCCATGAGACGCGGCGAATTGATTGAATTGCGGTGGTCGAACGTCAATCTCGAAGCCCAGACCGCATACCTGCCGATCACGAAGAACGGTACAGCGCGAACCGTCCCGTTATCCAGGAAGGCAGTCAGCATCTTGGCCGACCTACCCCGCTCCATCGACGGCTGGGTAATTCCGGTCAAAGGCAACACGCTACACGCTGCCTTCAGGAAGGCGTGCAAACGTGCAGGCATCAAGGACTTCCACTGGCACGACCTGCGGCATACGGCCATCACACGACTGGCGCAGAAGTTGCCAAATGTGATTGAACTCGCGGCGGTGTCGGGACACCAGAACTTAGGGATGTTGAAGCGGTACTACCATCCATCCGCAGCCGACTTGGCACGAAAGCTAGGCTGATCCGTCAGTGCACCAGTTCGCCACTGGCTGGCCCTGATCCAGTGTCGGCAGCGGGGGACGTCACACTCGGCACGCCGAAATCGATCAAGCCGTCGTCGTTGTATGTCTGGACGATGAATTCCAGCAGTGACGCAAACCGATTGACGACGGCAACGAAGTTTCCGGCGATCAGGCCGTGGGCGTAAGGCAGGACGTAGGCCACGCTCAGGTCTTCGTCTTGGTCCACGGTGAAGACCGGCAGAAACACTTCTTCATTCAGCCGCTTCGAAAGCGCGTGCTTCTGGTCGATGGGCGCTTGCCGGTTCAGCGGAAGGTACGTGCTGAACCGGATGAACTTCCGGTCCGTGACGAGAGAGATGCGATAGCCGATGCCGTTCTCCGTGCGCAGCGAGATTCCATCAGGCTGGACCTTGTACGGCACCAAGCCGCTATCGCGGAGATGTGCGCCAAGGGTTTCGATGGTGATGTCGAATTCAGTGAAGGTCTTAGTCAAATAGGCTCTCCCGTTCGTGGGTTCATTGCACGGCGTTACGCCGGTCTTGGTTGAACGGGGACCGGCACCCGTCAAAGTGCCGTCCCGGACGGCCCTCATCAATCTCCACCAGTGAAACAGTTGCACTCGATGGTCGCGCCTTTGGCACCGGCCAGCGAGTGGTCGGCCAGCTACCGCTGAACACCACCGAGTGTCAGACAGCGAACCCGCGTCCCGGCAGCTTTATGTCGTTAAAGCGCTGATGTTTGCCAGATTCTTAAAAGGAGACGCCTCCTAAGCCATCAGTATCGGCACAAAAATAGCGTTCGGATCGGTCTCTTTCAAATCAAATTTCAGGGTTCCGCCGACTATTCCATTATCTTGGGTGCGGATAATCATCGTATGGCGTTTTAGACCAATGCCTTGACCCGTTAGCCAGCCTAATACCTTGTCCGCGCCTTCTTTCACAAGCGGCTCCTCGTTTCCGCCATACGCTCGGGTGAGGTAATGTTCAACCGAACCCGCGACGATGTCGGGGGCACTTAACAGGTCCAAAAATTGAGGAGACTTTTCTTCAAATGGCACAGCCCCACCAACCAACGAAAACTCATGCTTACTATAATGCCGAAGGAGCCTATCGAAGAGCGAAAGAGCACTTTGGAACTTTTCACCGGTCGAAGCAATCGAGTCGTGATCCGTCATCCAAAAAATTTTCTGCCCCGGACCTGAAAGGAATGCTGCAAGGTAAGCAGAAAAATGCGTAATACGCATCATCTTTTCCGCCACATCATACTTCCAATCACCAAAACCATTCTCTGCAAGAGTTTTGGTGATGAACTTATGCGTAGCCTTTCGGTCAGTTCCGTATACTGACCCAACAGTCTTCTCGACGACTACTGTGAGGAGATACCCGTTCACTAGATTGCTTAAATTTGACAAATACTTATCCAGCGAACGCTTGATTGGACCGTAACGAAAGTCCTTAAAAGATATTTCCTTCAATGGATTACTAAGCCCTGCTTCCAGCCGGAGCTTGTCCATTTCACGGTGGAATAGAGCCAATTGATTCCATGCACAAATCAAAAAACTGTATGTGTTATATTTGCTATCACTGCTTTCCCCACCATAATCTGAGAAGATCGCAACAGATTCGTTGTTATCCCTCAAATTAGGAAGCAGCAACTCCTTCCTCGCTTCAAGGACTTGTAGCTGACGCTGGAATTCACGGATGAACCATGGGTAATCCTCACTCTGCGAAACAATTTGCAAATCCGGGTTGTGCAAGGTAACGCGATTCGCGTATTCGATGAGTTCCTTTGGTGGCTGCAAGGTTATTCCTTTTATTCGAGTTAAACGGCTAACGAATTCTGCGTGATCGTGCGCAGCATCGGATTGCCTGTATAAAGCGGATCGCCGCCGCACTCTGCGTGACGGTCGCCCGCTGATGCGCGAAGCCGGGTTATGAAGCAACCTCAGCAACCGCTTCTTGTTTGACCTGCCGCGACAGCCGAGACAGCGTGGACCGTGAACATTCGGTCGCCGCGATAATGGAATTCCAGCTATACACGACTGGCGAACGCCGTCCAGTTACGTGTATAACTCATCCCAATCCTCACCAAGCATCCATCGCAGCGCCGACAGCTTGCCGTTAATCATTCCCCATTCGAAGTCGGACCAAGGGCCAAAGTTGCCTTCACCGAGTTTCAGTTCTGCCTTCTTTGCAGACTTCAAGGCACCTTTCCAAATGTCGTCCACGATGTGAGTTTGAGCACTGCTCCTGCGTCTGCTCCATCTCTCTTGCCATTCTTCTCGACTGACGATCTTGACCTTGCCCTTTTCGATTTGCCATTCGGTGTACTTGTGCCGGTTGTACCAGACTTGCGTCGTCAGCCGGTCCATAGCATCTAACATCTCCGAAAGACCTCTCGGCTCTTGGTCCCATTCCTGCTCCCACATTGCATAGGTAACGCGCATCGGGTCGATACGTCGCAAGCACTCGGCCAAGTTGATGAAGTACATTGACTTGATCTTCGAGAACGAAGCAGCCAAGTCTGCGTGTGGCAGCTTCTGATTGCCGTTGACGATACTGAAGTCGTGCTTGTTGTGCGTGACAAATGCGAACCGCTGCCCTGCACCACCCATCGTCCGTACACACTCGAAGTACGTTTCGATCAGCACAGCGTCAGCCATCGAGTTCTTGTTTTCATGGTGGCAAGGAGCCTTTCGATGCAGTGCGCGGTCTGCTGCCCGAAGTTTGGCCGCATCACTTGCTTCGATGACGGTGGACGCAGACAGGATCGCAGCGATCCGCGCCAGTACGCTTTCGGCGGCACCACCCAAGATGGGGATGCGGTGGTCCAAGTCGGACAGGTAGTCCAGCACCCGGCCCTTTTGCCGCTTATCGCCGTCAGCCTTGCGAATGGCGCTCTTCACCTGATCGAAGTGACTCGAAAGGCTTTTCGCGCTTGATTTGGCGACCCGGTCGCGATTTTTATGGAATTCATCGACAACGATGCGTGGTACTAGCAGCATCACCCGTCCATCCGAAAGCAGACTCTCTAATAGGTCCAGCAATGGCGTCTGCTTTGCGTCTGCCGCAAGGTCCAGCCAAACGCTGGTGTCGATCAGTACGTTAAACATCGGCATAGATCGTTGTTTTCAACGGCGTACAGTTGGACCGACACCGCGAATTGCGGGCGGCATGCTTTATGTCGAGTTCAATCGCGGTTTCAGCCCGAAACCAGCATATGGAAGCATGATTCGCGTGACCGATATGGTCAGGGAACTGTTGCAAAAAAGCGTCATCCTTCCGCCGCAAAGAGCCTATAAAACGCCGCTTTTCATCGCACACCGCCTCGGTAGCCTTGCAGGACGGGCGCATCGAAAAAATTACCGATTTCGCCTAAGTTAAGTAGCGTTTTCCCGATTTAACAAGTCGGTACAATAGGAAGACAGTATCAGCATAGCAAACGCAATAGTATGAACAAATGAGCAAGGTGACGCGACCGGGAGAAGTAATTGGCTGAGCTTTTTAGTGTTTTGGTTCGGCTCACCGTCGCGTTTGGGTTCGCGGTGGCCCTGATAACTTCATTCGTGCTGGGCGCTGAGGCGGTGCTGTGCATGCTGGGCCGTCGAAATTCGCGCCGCCGCAACCTGCGTCGCTATCGGCGCACCTGACCTTCCTTCACGTGCGGCCCCTGCGCACCATCCGCCAATCTGAGCGGCCTTCAATAATACCGTGCGGAGAATCGTCCACGGCCACTTGCGCAGGTCCTTCAGCATCCTTCTTGGCAGCGTTCCATGCGCTAATCGTCAATCGGCATTCCGGCCATCAGCGCTATACCGTTCGCGGCCTGTTCGCCGACCGCGTCGGCGACGTCCGTAATTGTGCGAAAGCCCGTAAAGAGCCAATACAGCCAGGTATCTTCCTCAACCTTGAAACTCGTATCGCCCACCTGAACGACGGCACTGAGATAGTCCGCCCCGTCCATAAAATTGAAAAGAATTCGAGCAGTGTCGGATCGACTTCTTACACCTGTAATGCGAATGGTTACTGGCACTCCGTCTCCGTTTTTACTAACTTTCAGTCCGAGGTGCGCTGCTCTCTCGTAGAACGCATGCATCATCGTGACGCGTATCCATGGCGTCACCAGATACCCGTTTGCGTCAATCCTCGGTGGCTGAATGCTGTTGGCAATCGCATGTTCTGTCTCGACGCTATCAGCGTGTTGCGCGTCAACGTGAGGAACGGTCGTCATGCAGCCAGCCAGGAGCGTGCATGCGAGTCCTAAAGTACAGGCCAGAAGTTTGCTTCTCATGCCTCAGCCTTTGTGGAGAGCGGTCGGTGTCAATCTGTTTACGACCGATGGCCTGTTTTCTTTAGGCGAGGGGTGACCATCAATTGTGCGGTGACCTTGCAAGGAGCGGTTCAATCAACGGTTGGACTATTTCAAATCCCCGAAGCTGTCTCAACCACCGCTCAGGGATTCCATCGACGCCGTACTTGATTCCGGCCAGACCACACGCCACCGCCGCCGTCGTATCGGTATCGTTGCCAAAGCTGATGGCAGTCTTCGCAACATCCTCGAACGAATCCTCTTGCATTGCCGCATGCGCGGACCAGATGGTGTCGAGACAATAGCCAGTGCCTAGCGGCAGATCGGTCTTCGGAAACCGTCTCAGCACGTCCAGTTCTACCAGAAACGCCTTGCGCTCCTGTTGGTTCGACCAGTCGTTGTAGATGGCGTCAAGGCGGTGGTCGGCAAAATTCCAAGGGTCTGCCAGCTTCTGCAAATACCCCCGCACAACGAGACAGTAAAACGCACACGCGACCAGTGACCGGGCATGGCCGTGCGTAGGCAGGGATTGTAGGTGTGCATCCCGGACCAGCGCATCATCGGTTCCTTTGTGCCACAAGGCCAAAGGCAACGTTCTCATAAGACTGCCGTTACCGTTATCCATCACTGACGCGCCGCCAGCTTCACGCGGCGACACTCCGTCGCGCAACCTGTCCAACGCTTCGGCGGTTTGAATGCCAATGTCGAAGACTTCACCATCGACCGCAAGGTACCCGTCGTCGTACCATCGCAGCAGCCTGCTCGCGAAGTCGGTCAGCGAAAATTTCCCACATTCGAGAAGCGTGGCTAGTAGGCAAAGTCCCTGTGCGCCATCGTCGGAATATGTACCGACCTGAACCCCGGCATGTGAGCGCCGGAAAGTGTACGAAGTTTGCATCTCAATCTGATCGCGTGACGGAATCTGCTCAGGCTTCTTGAATTCAAAACCGACGCCAAGTGCATCGCCGACAAGCAGACCGACCAGCCCTGCAATTCGGGCATCAGTGCATCCGCGCAGCCCGATGAACCCCGTTTCATTCGCCATCGATTCTCTCCTTTAACAAACGTAGCTACGGCACCGGCTGGTGCGATGGTACGGGCAACGCGCCAATAAAATGAAAAACGGACGACCCGGCATCACCAGCCAAGCGACAGCCGGTCATGCGCGAATCGTCCGTCCATCACGCGACGGTCATTCAGTCAATGTACCGCCAGTTGTTGTCATACTCCGTTTGACCGACACTCCACCGCAACTGCACAAGGCGAGACGCACCGGTTTGTAGCGCAGGGAACGTACACGCTGTGCTGCATTCCTGCACGCCATATTGATCGATCCCGGCTGTCACTGATGATGTGTACTGCCCTGAAGAAGCAAACGAAGCGGGACCATTCCAAAATCCATTGACTTCGGTTTGCGGTGTAACGCCGGTGCCCGGATTGTCTTGAATCTGGGTAGCCAAGACTAGTGGCGCGATGTTCTGACCGTTAACGATGTTTGACCACGAAAGGCCAACTGACGATTGTCCACTCGCAAGTGCGCCGCTCGGAGTCAAAAAGTCATTTTGCACACTGGTCGCAAGGGTCTGCCATGCAACGCCAGCACCCGCCGCCGCGCTTATCGGCGGCGTGCTATTCACAACACTCGTCGGCTGGCCGATCTGCGTCCCGGTCGAGTCATAGAACGTGACCGTGTACTTGGCGAACTGCGGCACCGTGGTCAAGTCAACCGGCGACTGCGCATAGAACCCGCGTCTACCGGTCGGCGGGCTGTAAGTGCCAGTCGCACCGGGCAATGCCTGCCATGACCATCGATAGGTGTTCGCATTCGAACTCGACGTGACACCGCCAGTGGGGACACCCGTCTGCACGTTTGTTGTCAGTGCGAGATTGCCGTTCCCCGAACCAGTACGCGGCACAAGATACAAAGTACCGTTGATGCCCGGACCCGTTACCGAAGCGGAAGCAAGGTTCGCAGGATTCGGCCCACCGACCGGAATGCTGATATTCAGGCCAGATTCGTACCGGCTGTACTGCGCGTCATTCGGATCAAGGAACTGCCAGCGGCTCAGATACGATGAGATGGTGACGTTGTACTGCTGCTGGTTTCCGATGATGTCCCAAGCCCCACCGGATGTTTGCTGGACGACGGTCAATTCCGTACCGGCGACGCCACCGGTTGTCGTGTACGGGATCGAAACCAGTGCTTCCTGAACACCACCAGTGCCGGTTAAGAATTCAAGGGTCTGCGGCGTCCCAATCGTCACGCCTGTCGCAGCAATCTTCGGGTGCGCGGTCGCGAAGGTGGTAAAGCCGTTTTCCTTGTAGTTGGCATCAACGGCTTGCGTGCAGGCCGAAGACGTTCCTGCAAGGCACTGCGTGAGCGCCGTCATGACTTGCGACAGATACGCCGCCGATGCCGGTGGCGCGGCCAGCGGTGTCGATACCGATGTCGATTGGTTCAACGCGATACCGCTCGACGGTGCCGCCGACGAGATGATTTGTGTGCCGCCATTCGGCGCAGGAACCACCTGTACGGCATCGATCACTGCGTCGGCACCGGTCTGGTTAGCCGTGAACATCGTGCCGACTGGATCGAACGAACCCGCCTTGATGCCATTCGCGGGCAGGATGTTGGACAGGGCGGTATTCAACTTGGCGACGGCAGCCGTGACCGAACCGGTCTGCGCGAGCGACGACAGACTTCCGCTGCCTGCCAATTCCAAGGTGTTGCCACTGGTCGTCAGCAGCGCAGCGACCGCCGTCGTCAGCGTCGTGACGTTTCCGATGACGGGCGCAGTCGTGCCGGAAGGAATGCTGGCAACAACCGACGCCAGCGCCGGATGCACACCGGTCGGATCGGATGCGACGATCAACAACGGCGCGGTTAGTCCGGTCAGCGAAATCGAGTAGTTGCCCGATGCGTCACTGGTCGTCGTGACGCTCTTGCCATTGGCGTCGATTACCGTGATGTTTGCACCAGAGATCGCGCCACCGACCGCAACAGTCCCGGCCAACGAACTTGGCGTCGCATTACTCGTAGTAGATGCGGTCGTGCTGCTTGATCCGCCGCCGCCGCATGCAGCCAAGACCGATACTGCAATAGCTGCGACCGCTGTGAGACGAAGCCCCGATTTCACCTGTCCTGCTTTTTTTTGTTTCATGTAGACCTTTGCACTCAAGTTGTCTTTATTGGAATCGATTTATTTGCGGAATGCCGACACAATTCGTGTCGTTACGCACGCTAACGGCAGCCAGCGGGATTTCTATACCCGGTCGTAGCAATTGACGTGAGTTCAGGAAGTAAATGCTGTGGTTCGACCATCGTCACCCACAGCATTCACGGTAATCAGCGGAGCGTGAAAGACACCCGCGCAGCCGGTCCAAGGCATCCGCAATCTGACTTTCACACAGTCGGAACACATTGCCATCGAAGGCCAGACGGTAGTCTCGCCTCCGATCAATGCCACCGAAGATATGCGACACAGCGTGATGCCGAAATCGGCTCACCTTGCGTATCAATTTCGCCGGTCACGGTTAACCAGATTGGGTCGCCATCGAATGTTGGGCGGTACAGATAGCCCTCGATGGACCCCGTAAAGAAAGTCCGGCCTTGGTTTTTTGCAAAGTTCTCCGGTACTACCTGTTTCAGATAGGCAAGTTGATCTTCCCAAGGCCATGCCGATATATCGTCAGGCAGTCCGATGTTGAATCGCCGATTCCCGCCAGTGAGGCAAAACATCGTTATCTGGGTCGGGCGTGACAATTCCGCGATGACCTCTATGTGAGGGCGGAAGGAATTTCTTGCTTCATCCTCCTCGCGTTTGGCGATAGCCTCACGCTCTCGCTGCAACAAGACCTCATTTTCGGCCATCACCGCCGTCAACCGATTCTCGTCGATGGCGAACCGGCTGGATTGAAGTCTTTCCAGCAGCAAAGGGTTTCCGTCGCCATGTATAAGCCAGCAATCCAGCCGCTCAACTGACTTGGAGAAGTTCTTGAAACCAAGTTCAGCAAAGAAATCCTTTGGGACCAAACCGGACCTGTCGATCACATCCGGAAGCAGTTTGCCGATGGGGTAGCGTGAGCATCGCGATTTCATTGCGCACCCCTCCCCTTCGATTCGAATCGCTCATGTTCGGCATACGGAAGAAGGGCGGCAAAGAAGCTGACAATGTGCGGTACATCGTAGGCATACACCGGAAGCAAGGCTTGCTTCATCCAGTGCGCTGAACGAATGATGCGAAATCCGCCAATGACACCGTTGGTGCAACGTGCGGAAATGGCTTCGCGCACTTCTGCACGCGGTTTTGCAAAGACAAACGAACCGGGACGGACCGTACCGGGAAGCCCGGTCAGCAGTACGTGACTCTCAGGTGCATTCAGTTGAAAAAGGAAGCCATGAAAAAGGCTGTCCAGAGAGGGCAGAACGCCCAGTAGTGGCTGTGCCATTTAGATCTCCTGCCCCGATGGTTCCGTCGATCACCGGCCTTCGGGGTAGAGAGGCATGGCGACGCTTTAGCAGAATTTGTGAGTCGCGCTGCAAGTTGTGCTTTAAATCCGCGACGTGAAACAAAAAAACCCGTTCAGCTTGCGCTAAAACGGGTTCTTGTCCACGCTTTAGCTGTATTTGTAACGCCCCCGCAAGCTGATCTGTCAAATCGGGGCAACGACACGCTACCAATGCGGCGGGCGAATGTCAACTGCCTATGCTGCAAACCGGCGACGGGTACCCGTCCGGCACCAGCGGCACATGGTCTAGCGCTTCCCTCGGTCGCGCCGCTTCGCGGTGAATCGGCCATGACCAACAGAACTTGAAAGACGGACAGGACGGGCGCAACCATTTCTGTTAGGCCACAGAAGAAGAAAGATTATTTTCTATCCGCACCTATGGACGACCGGCACCCCTTTATAGGGGTGTGTCCTTGTCCGTCCTGATTAGGTCAAAGACCAAATCGATGGACAACTGGTTATTTTTGCCTGTCCGGTTGTCCGCCGAAGTCACTTCGCCCAAACGTAGTCGCCGTGGCTTCCGACAAGGTTGGCCTCGTTCACCAACTGGTCAAAGGCACGATCAAACGCCCTGCGGTTGGCATCGTCGGTCGTACCTGCGCTGATGCCAGCACTGATTGATTCGTCTTTCCACTTCTCTTTCGGAACCACCAGTCCCGGAGCGCCAATGTCAACGGCCTTCTTCAATTCATCGCTTGGAACCAAACCACAGGCATCCGTCATTCTTTTCAGTACAGATAGGCACGTAATTGACGGTGCACGCAGTTTCACACCGGCAGCGTTCTTCGATGGCGTATCGAGCATCACAAGGGCAGCAGACGAAATATTCCCGTCAAGCGGTATGCGCTCGATCCGAAACTGACGATCTTCGCCTTCTTCACCTTCTTTGTTCTTTTTGCAGACCAACGCACGGACATCGCCCTTCCGGTCCACGCGATATTCATAGTCCACTGCGCCAGTGAGGCCGGATGCACCACGCAACCGATCTCTGTCACCGTTCCCTGAGTGATGGACGATGACGACCGATGCATTGAAAGGAAGGCGCAGGTGAGTATCAAGCAGATTCATGAGAAGCCCCATGTCCCGATTGCTGTTCTCGTCCGCGTTGCCGATGTTCCGCGCCAGTGTGTCAATGATGACCATTCGCGGCGGATTATTCGGGGATGCGACCTTCGCAATCTCAGCAGCAAGCCACTTCACACTTTCGGCACTAGACAGCGGGATCGGAGACTGCCATAGGTACAGCGGTGCTGTCTGCAACGACACGTTGTTCTTCGTCTGCCATGCCGTCAGCCGTCGTCCAAAGCCCTTCTGACCTTCACCGACGATGTAGAAAACGGCACCCGGCTCGACATCTTGACCATGCCAGTCAGTGCCGGTCGCAATGCAGCACGACCAATCAATTGCGACGAAACTCTTGCCGCTGCCCGATGCACCGAACAGCATGCAGGATGTGCCTTGTTCCATGATACCGTCGATCAGCCATTCAACGGTGTGCGTTTCGGCCATCGCATCGGCAGCGCGAACGAACTGGCCAGTGCGGGGTGCAGCAGCTTCAACTGACTTCGCCGCATTCTTGCCCGTCAGTGCCTTGGCGATGGTCATCTGGCCATAGGTCAGGCCGTCAGCCGTATGTGATTTGTCCCACTTCTCAGGCCGGAATAGCTCCGACACCCTAAACAGACGGTCCAGAGTCTCGCAGTCCTGCGTCGCACCGGCCAGCATGTTTACCAGTGCGAGGTCTGCTTCGGACTGACTTGGGTAGTCGGAGAAATCACCGTAGTCATACAGTTTCCGGAAGCGTTCTCCGTCACCGGCTTGCACCACTTTTGCCAGAATGACCGCGTCATCCAATATCTTGGCGACGCCACCATCGGTAACGGTGGGCAGCTTCGCATCCGCCGCCGTGGATTTGCGGAAATGCGCTTCGTACAGCCAGTCAAGGGCTTCCGGCTGGTCGGTGATCTCAGCCCCGTTGCTCAGTTCATGACCTGTGACCGTGAAGTAACGGCTGCTGCCTTGACCGTAGCATTCAATATTCTTGTGCTCAGTGCCTTTGCCGAATCGCGCAAAGGTTCCGAGGCTGAGAATGTGCAGACCGTCGCCGCTTGGCGACTTTTCCATGTATGCGCCACGAAAACGTTCGACGATCTCGGTAGCCAGCGGTGTAAGTTCGCCGATTTCGTCCAGAACATGGTCAAGGTCAATACCTACGAGATCATCGCGAAGCACAATGCCGATGCCGTCGAAGTCGCCGTCGAGATATGCACGATGAGCCGCGTCGAACGTAGCCCACGTACCGGGATCGTTTGTGCGTGCAAATTGGCCATCGCATTGCCGTGGTGGCTTCGTCCAACGTTCACTTTCACTATCATAATGCCATTGCCACAGAACCCACTGCGGGCACTCTTTCAGAAATGCCGGGATGCCATCGAAGTTGACTGGAAGAGCTTCTGGCTTTTGTTGAAGAGAAAGCGCCGACATCACTGCATACCACCAATTGCGGATGACTTCGGGGCTTGATGTTCGAGAAAGTCCGGCAGCCAGTCGTATGCTCGCCCGCCTTGGGCTTTTACTACGAAATCATGTACCCGCGAACCGGGACAAGACGGAAACTGAATTCGCTGATTCCATGAAGCGTAGGCCGGGTGGATGATTCCACTCAACCGGCAGAACCGCGTCGCAAAATTCATCGCGAACACCTTGAAATGCTCTTTTGGGACCGGCGTGCGAAGCGCGACGATCAACTGATAGTTTCCGGTCGGCTGCTCCGACACGCTGTGGTTGGGGGTGCTATACAAGAAGGATGCAAGACCACCAACGCAGGCGAGAATGTCTTCGGCTTGCGTGCAACCTCGGACCTTCTCGAACTTGAATGCGAGAAAGCTGCATTCTCGCGCGTGGTATTCGTGAAAATGACGATGCCCGAACGTGAACGGCGAAAATGTCGGGCCATCGTTCTTCGCTCTGATCTCTGGAGCGCGGCATCGCATCGCCAATTCTTGGAACGATTCAGTCACGCGTTCCGGGACGGTGGTGGTTCTGTTCTTGAACCATGAATACGTCACTGCTGGACCGAACTGGTCGTCGGGCCGATGGAACACATAGGAGCCTTTCGGGGAAGGGGCAATTACTGTATTTTGCGCGATTTGCATGTGAATTCCTTGTTTGTTGAGGGAGTTCACATTCTGCCCGCCATGACGATTTTCCCCGATAGATGCGCGTACTGCCGCGCCTTAACACGTCTTAGCGTGCGTTAGCACGCCGCAGTCGTTCCCCTAGAGTTCGTTTTTTGAAGAACCTGACCGTACCGTTCGCGTCGTACTTCACCTCTCCATCATCGACGCCAAGCAGACAGCCTACCTGCGAGTCCGCAAGTTTGAGAATTTCCACCCAAACAGCATTCGTATCGTCGGGATCAAGCGCATTCCTCCTAGCCCGCTCGATTTCTGCATCGAGCGGGTGAATGCGATTCTTTGTCGTATGTCGCACCGCTCTATGCTCAGGCGCTAGTTCTTGCGCATTGATCCTAGAATCTTCCGACATCCCCATCGCCGAAGACGTGTCTTTAGCCTGCCCGTCGTCCCCTGTATGTTCGGCCTCAAACCGTTCGACTTCGGACCATATGAAGCGGAAGCGTCGTTCTCCGTCAACGCTGCCAATTCGTGCCGCATGGTCCAGATAGAACCATTTCGCCGCCTGACCGGGATCGGCATTTTCGCTGACAAACTGAAAGGAGTAGCCGCCAGCCGGATCGTCAACAGGGCAATGGCAAAAGACCACCCTGTCGCACTGAGGTCGATTCTCGTAGTGGTCGTCGTTACCGAAAACGGTGCCAACGTAGTATTCGGCGTAGCTTTGATGCCGTGCGTTGTCAACGTCTCCAACGAAATACCCGCCGCTGAACCGCCCACCCACATAACGCTCTTGATCTGTCAGCGCGACTGACGGAACGATCTGGCCCGTTCGAATCAGGTCATGCAAGTATGCGGCGGAATAGCCCCATCTGTCGGCCAGTTCGGAAAATGTAAGAAAGTCGGATCTTGCTACGTTCACTTGCATGTCTGCGTAGTCCTGTTGCTGCGATCTACGGATTCACCACCGCTAGCACACTGGCCCGCGAGATGCCATAGGTCCGCGCCAGCGCACTAATCGTTTCACCCGCCACGTACTTCGCCTTCATCTCTTCGCGCTGCGCTGGCGTCGTCTTGGTCGGCCTACCGAGCGACTTTCCTTCAGCCTTGGCCCGCGCCAGACCAGCTTGCGTGCGCTCGATCAGCAGATCACGCTCCATCGTTGCCACTGCCGCCAACATGGTCAGCATCAGCTTTCCGGCAGATGACCCGAGATCAAGTTTGCCAAGTTGAAGCACGATGACTTCGATCTTCCGTTCCGCCAGTGTCCGCACGGTCCGCAACACGTCTTCGGCATCGCGGCCCAACCGATCAAGTTTCGTCACAACGAGCGACTCACCATCCCTGACCTTGTCTAGCATCGCCATGAACTGCGGACGCTGAGTCGCATGCGTCTTCCCACTGATTCCATCGTCCGTGAACCAGTAATCGACCGTGTACCCTGCGGCTTCGATTTCAAGCCGTTGATTTTCTGTCGTCTGCTCTCTTGTGCTGACCCTGCCATACCCGAAGATCGCCATTCATCGCCCCGGACCGTTGGAAAAGGGTGCCAGGATACCAAGCGGCGTTACAAATCGTCAACCCTATTTTTCCAACGGTCGTATGATATGCGTCCAGCGACTGTTAGCAAACGGTCGATTTCCGATGGAACGGCGACGAAGACGCGCCACTGACTGTAAGGATGAAATTTGTGTCGTGGTCCGGTAGCATGCAACGCGAACTACAGAACGATTAACTACAGCCATGCCGATACCCGACTACCAAACCCTGATGCTGCCCGTCCTGCGTGCAGTCGCCGATGGTCAAGAACATCGGTTCCGCAACGTAGTCGAGACCCTCGCCGACGAATATCAGCTTACTGACGAGGAACGTAACACGCTCCTTCCCAGCGGGACGGCCCCAGTGTTCGACAATCGCGTAGGCTGGGCGCGAACATACTTGAAGCAAGCGGGTGTAGTCGAATCCAGAAAGCGCGGCTACTTCAATATCACTGAACGCGGTAGAGCGCTGCTTGCGAAAAATCCCGGACGAATAGATAACAGCACCCTCGACGAATACCCAGAATTCGTTGCGTTCCGGCAAAAGAAGAGCAGTGAAGTGCAGGCCACGGACGTGCCGGTGTCGCAGCCCGGCGTAACCATGCCTAAAATTGACGAATCAACGCCCGAAGAATCGTTTGCACAGGCATATCAGCGACTGCGGATCAGCCTCGAAACCGAGTTGCTGGACCAAGTCAAATCTTCGACCCCAAGTTTTTTTGAAAGGTTAGTGATCGATCTTCTGGTGGCGATGGGATACGGCGGTTCCCGCCAAGACGCGGGGAGCGTCATCGGGCGCAGCGGTGACGGCGGCATTGACGGCACCATCAAGGAAGACAAACTCGGTTTGGACGTGATCTACGTTCAAGCGAAGCGATGGGAAGACACCGTGGGACGCCCAGAAATACAGAAGTTCGCGGGTGCCTTGCAGGGACAACGAGCGAACAAGGGCGTCTTCATCACCACATCCACGTTCAGCCGCGAAGCGAAGGAATACGCGGGCGTCATCGCGTCAAAAATTATCCTTGTGGACGGCGAACAACTGGTTAAGTTGATGGTGGATCACAACGTCGGTGTTTCGACCGTCAGCACCTTCGACATAAAGAAGATCGATTCTGACTATTTTGAAGGCGATAGTTGAACGCCCACGTAGCGCCCGAGAGTTCCGTCGATGGCGCTAACGGTTTTAAATCCAACTCGCACGGGGAAAGTCATGTACGTTTATTCACCGAGAAAAAACAGACTTCAGGTATTGAATAAACTTGATGGTGTGCCACTAGAGGAACTAAAGAAAATCAAGAAGGGCCACAACGCCTATTTAGAAAAAACAAACGCATACGCCGTCAAGTTAAAGCAGGTCTACGCAGAAAATGAAAAGGTATCTGCCTCAAATTCGGCCGCGAGCCTGAGAATGGAACGGTGGGAGCGTCAAAATATCGCACCATTGACAACTGAACTCCAGAGATTAATGAAACTTTTGGATAGTCACAGCGTTGGCTTTATCAAAAGGCAATTGATGGCATCCATTCAATTCGAGGGAGGACACTACGACCCACAACCCGCACGAGGCATAATTCAACAAATAGAAAATGTAAGACGGCGCTTGGGCGAGGTGTACGACCGGCAGCCGCCGTCTGAACACCAACGATTGGATTCCCTTCCGCGTGAACCTAGGCCAAGTACTACACTCATCATTGGCGGACAAAAAATCACAGTGGACTTTCTGCGCCTGAACGTTTCCGAACTAGATGCGTTGATCGAAAAACATCAGAATAAAATTAATGAAAATAAGACTCGCACAAGTGAGTTGAAAGCACGGGCAGCGCTGAACGAGAGCGAAAAAAGGAGACAAGCTCAGGGGCTAAGGCGAAGCCTATCGAAGCAGCTTTCCCTGATTGATGTCTGCCCCTATTGCGACGGAAAGTTAGGCGATGCCAACGCACACCTCGATCACATTTACCCCGTTTCCAAAGGAGGGAATTCCTCTGAGAGAAATCTTGTATTTGTGTGCGCAGGCTGCAATCTCATGAAGCGTAACATGACGCTCAGAAATTTTCTAAAATCTAGCGGATATAATGAGGAACGTGTTTACGGCCGACTTGAGACTCTAAAAAAGGACTTCTAGGTGCGATTTATCGCGATCACTTTTGCTGTCCGATCCATTGCAAATGGTCAATGGCCCTCACGGTCATATTACTTATTGACAGCGCCATCGCGCATCAGCCGGCAACAGTCGCGGGCGCAACAGTCGGCGGGACCATTGAAGCGCCGCCACGATTGGCAGCAACAGTGCTTCAATCGCAATGGAGACCGCACCAATGCAACCGACTACTGAACGACAGTCGGCGTTGGCAATGATGGCCGCCGACCATTGCGGGCCAATCACGCCGTCAGTGCATCCGGCGTATCCTTCGGTGCCATCAACTGCCCGACAGTCGGCCATCCGCCAATCCCGCCGTTGGCCGACCATTGAGCGGACCGTCTCCACTGTCGGCCCGGTACGATCCATTGCTTCAGTCGCGGCATAACAGTCAGTGCCACCATTGAAACACCGTCCGATGAATGCGACCGTGCATTGCAATGACCGTGGATGCGCCAACGGTCGCTCCATTGCACCGGACCATTGGTGCGGCTGTACCGACTGTCGTGATCCTGTGAAATTCATTGCCTACAGTCGCGGCGGCTACAGCCAGCACTATTCGCGGTGCCGCCTTCAATGCAATCAACATCCGACAACGGTGCCTGACAGTTCACGTCAATGCGACTGACATTCCGCTGCCCTATGTAATCGACTGTGGCTGCCATCTGCACAGTCGAATGCACCATCCAAGGTGCGGGTCCCAACAGTCGCGCTGCCATCCACAGTGCGCCGTCAGTCCGAAGTCGCCAGCCTGCAATGGTCGGGACAGTGCAAATCGGTCTCGCTGCAATCGTTGCTACAGTTGACGAACAGTCGTCCTAGCACTGGCACAGTGCAGACAATGGCCCACAGTCTAGTGGGCCAACAGTCAGCGCCAATTGCATGCATTCGGCCAATTGAACTCGATGGTCAACGGCACCATTCAGCCCGTCGCCAACAGTCGCACCTGACTGTGCAACAATGAACGCACAGTGCGAACCGACCACCGCCGATCCAAACAGTCGCCTACAGTACTGATCGCGACGGTCATTGACATTGGCTGCATGGGCTGCATTAGTGACAGACGCTGACATAGCCACAGACGCTGGCATTCGCCACAGACGCCGACAGTCGCTCAAAGCCGTGACATTCGCTGACAGTCGAATGCATTACGTCATCCGCTGCCTGCAACAGTCACTATCGATGGTCCCGACAGTCCTACAGTGCAATGGTCGCAGCTATGCGCTAGGCCGAACCATCGCCAACCAGTACGCGTCGCCAACAGTCGCCACGGTGTCGGATTGCAGACTGACAACGTCCAATACCGTTGCGATGGCAGTCGGTTACTGCGGAGAACCATACCACCCACTCCAAACTCCGTCAGTCGGGCAATGGTGAAACCCTGACTCGCAAACTTCCCCCGATACAGTCCAGCGTGTTGTCGGGACATTCGGCCATGCGGCTAGGTAGGAATGTACTGGCCGACCCCGTAGAATGCTGACAACACGAATTTTCTCGCAGGCGTTAGATGATCACGACAATTTGGGGTACCACTCGCAAACCGGCTGCCGCGCAGCGACTGTCCGAACTGTTAGAGGGCGATCTAACGCTCGATGGTACCCTTTACATCGGGTACCCGATTATCGGCACGCCCGAAGGCGCTTTTCCACTGGACGCGGTGTTACTGAGTCCGACGAGAGGTTTGGTCGCATTCAATCTCGTCGAAGGGAAGAATCTCGATTCTTTCACTTCTATGCAGGACGAGACTTTCAACAAACTGACGGCCAAATTGTTTCAATACCCAAGCTTGACCAAAGGCAGGAGATTGGGTGTTGAGCTTTCGGTGATCACATACGCGCCAGCGATTACCAACATCGCGCAATATCGAACACCGGACTATCCGCTTGTTAACGATGATGGTCTTTTGGCCGAAGTGGCCGCAATTCATTGGAAAGAACCGGAACTGTATGATGCCCTCGCCTCGGTAATTCAGGCCATCTCGACAATTCGCAAGGGTCGTCGCAGACCCCCTGCCCTGAACTCCGAGTCTCGCGGCGCAAAAGTACGACGCCTCGAAGATTCGATTGCGAATCTAGATAGCCGTCAAAGCGAAGCCGTGATTGAGACGGTTGATGGCGTGCAAAGGCTACGCGGCCTCGCTGGCTCCGGTAAAACCATTGTTCTTGCGTTGAAGGTAGCGTACCTTCACGCCCAGCATCCAGATTGGAAGATCGCGGTCACGTTCAACACACGATCTTTGAAGGATCAATTTCGCAAGTTAATCAACAACTTTGCGATTGAGCAAACAAACGAAGAACCAGACTGGTCAAACATCGACATAATCCACGCGTGGGGATCGCCAGCCGGTACGAGCGACGATGGTATCTACTACCGCTTCTGCTTGGAAAACGGTGCAACCTATTTCGATTTCGGGAGCGCAAAGGACACCTTTGGCGGCAAAGACCCTTTTGGCGACGCTTGCAAGAGCGCTCTAAGTCAAACCACCAAACGCGCTGAGATTTATGATGTGATCCTCGTTGACGAGGCACAGGATTTTTCGTCTGAATTTTTGCGCATCTGTCATTCCTTGCTGCGCAAACCCAAACGGATAGTATATGCCTACGACGAATTGCAAAGCCTTACTGAAACGTCGCTCCCGTCGCCAGAGAAAATCTTTGGAAACGACACAAGCGGTCAACCACTTGTCGTTTTCGGCCCCCATAGACCGGGGCAACCACGCCAAGACATCACGCTAGATGTTTGCTACCGTAATTCGCGCCCGGTTCTAGCGACTGCACACGCCCTGGGCTTTGGTGTGTACCGTGAGAGTGCGGGTTTGGTTCAGATATTCGATGATTCGTCGTTGTGGCTTGAAGTTGGCTACCGGGTTGCAGAGGGTGAACTTGAGGACGGGGCGCATGTTGTCCTTGAGCGCACGGAGCGAACCAGCCCGCAGTTCTTGGAAGCGCATTCCCCTATTGACGACCTAATTCAGTTTTCCTCATTCGAGTCAGACGAGGCTCAAACGGAATGGCTTGTGAATTCGATTGAGAAGAACATTCGAGAAGAAGAATTACAGCCGGAAGACATTATCGTCATAAACCCGGACCCGATAAAAACCAAAAGGGTTGTCGGTGCCGCCCGCGCCAAACTTTTCGAACGCGGCATTAACTCAAGCATTGCGGGAGTGACCAATTCCCGTGACGTGTTTTTTCAACCCAACGTCGTTACCTTCACAGGCATCTTTCGTGCCAAAGGGAATGAAGCGGCGATGGTCTACGTAATTAATGCGCAAGACTGCTTTACCTCTTATTTCCCATCTGAATTGGCGACGGCGCGCAGCCGATTATTCACCGCAATTACACGCAGCAAGGCGTGGGTACGCGTCTCCGGTTACGGGTCGAGGATGGTTGCGCTTAAGGACGAATTTGCGCAAGTTGCCGAACATAATTTTAAACTCGATTTTACGTACCCGACCTCAGCACAACGTAATAATCTCAAAATCATCAATCGGGACCGGTCTGAACAGGAACTTAACGCTCTTAAGCAGCGCGTTCGGAATCTCTCTGATTTAATTGGATCAATCGAAACGGGCGATACCAATCCTGAGGACCTGCCAGAAGAGCTTCGCGAAAAACTGGAACGACTGCTCCGGGGGAAACCGAATTGAACCCTCAAGAGGTATTCAGACAGATCAGCAACATTACCGGAAAATTAATCAGTCTGAGCTTTGTTGATGAACAAAATTATCCTTCAATTCGAGATTACCCTGAAGGAGTTACTCAGATAGGGCTTAAGGCCGAACTTGATCTCAGCATTTCATTGAAGAATATTTCATATAAGGAAATATACACCGCACTTGATCAAGCGGGCGCATTTAATGTACGCATGATGGACGGCGCACTTATTCAGATGTTTTATAGCTTCAAAAATGAAATAATCTCGTCCCATCGACTCGCTTATTTTCCATCTCCGTCTTTAGAAGCGTATCAGAATGACCCTGAGATTTATGAGGATGACGAGATTTACGCAGATATTTTGTCCAAAAACGTGGTGGCCTTTCCCATCCGCTTTGATTTCGACAGTAATGATGAAATTTTCAAAGCTATCTCACATCCCAAATCTCATTTAACTTTGGGACAATACAAGAATTGCCGCATTCCAGTCAGCGCTCCGTTATCTCCGATTGTCTTTGTGAAATTCATTCTAAGAAGCTTATATGCTACGGCGTCAAACGCAGCGGGTGAGCTTGGAATTGCGGAGACCAGCTTCCCGAACAATATTCACAGGTCTGAAGAGGCCATACCGCACCTTCGGCTAACTGGTGGCGCTTAGAATGTTGTTCCGTTGACCAACCAAACCGGTCTAACCTGCAAGTAAAAAAAGCGCGGTCAGTGCGGTTTGAATAGTTTCTAGCGATTCAGTAACATCCCCGGCGCTCAGACTGACGTAGTGCCTGTGCAGTACGTCGCCGCGCTTCGGTTCGTGTGCCGGAATCCATCGCAAGATGGCGTCTTCCGCGCACCACTTCATCTACCGTGAACCAAGACGGTCAGGTAAAGTTGCGACAGGCGTAGTCAGGATTGTTGTCCAAGTCCTGTCCACACGCTGTCCAAATTCATTAACCATTTTGGTCAAGATCGAACAAATCGTAGGCTACAAGTCATTGATTTATAAGACCGTCACGCAAGGCTATGAACGGCATCCAGACATGTGCAAGGCGGTGGATCGCGGAATGACGATCACCGATGTGAAAGTGCTGGAGAAGCACGGCGGGAAGTCGGGGGATTGGGTCGCGGGTTGATGACTGCGAACGTCATCGCCCCGCTCTACTGCTACTAAGGCCACAGAACGACAGCGCGGCTCAATCATCCTCGCTGTCGTCGTCCTGATTGACGTCGCCTGGCGGCATGCCATAGCGCTTGACCAGTTCCGCCTTGAAGCCGGTCAGCGTCTTCTGCTCGTCGCACAGCTCATACACGTAGGCCAACTGCGACGGCCAGTCATTCAACTCCTGAGCAAAGATCTTGAGACGCTCGACGGTGTCGAACGCTCCCGCTGGATCACCGCTCAGTGCCTGCAGCACCGCATACCGGCGCAGCACGGTTTCGCCTGGCAGCAGCGCAATCGCCTGCTTGTGCATGGCGAGCTTGTGTTGCAAGTTCATCGAATTCATCGGCTCCAACGTCGCAAGGCCGTACTCGCCCCAGGCCTGGAACAGGAACGACGGATCCGCACGATACTGCTCTGCCGGACGCGAGCCGTAATACAGCACCTCGGCACGCGCGTAGTCCTTGTACACCGGATACAGCGCAGCCAGCCCGCCGAACACGATCACCACGAACGCGCCGAACGACAGGCGGCCAGGCACGAGCCGCAGCGGCCGTGTCTCGAGCAAGCCGAACACGAACATCGCCGGCAGCAGGAAGAACATGTACTGCTGCGGATACTCGACCAGCGCATGCATGACCAGCACGCCGATCAGCGCAATGCCGAACACGCGCGCAGCGCTCTGCGGCGCGCGGACCACGCGCACCAGCCACGTGATCAGGCCGAACAGCACGATCGCGAGGCCGATCAAGCCGGTTTTCGCGAGCAGGTCGATGAAGATGTCGTGCGAATTATTGGCGATCTCGACACCACCCAGCGACCTCACATACTCGAACTGGTAGCTCGGAAACTCGCCCCAGCCGACACCCAGCAGCGGATGCGCCTTGAACATCGTCCAGCCGTACTTCCAGAGCGCCAAGCGCGGCGCGATCTGGCCGGCGTCCTTGAAGCGCTCGGCCGCTGACTGCCCAAGCTCCAGGTGATAGCGCACATTGGCCCAGCGGATCAATGCATTGATGACGAAGAACAGCACCGCCAACGCGATCGGAATCAGCCATTCGCGATTGCTGCGGCGAAGATGCGGCTGACTGCGCGTCTGCGCGAAGGCCATCCAGAAACCCGCCACCACGATCACGCCCATCTGCAGCCAGGGGCCACGCGACACGGTCAGCGCAAGCCCAATGGCGAAGATCGTCGATACGAGCAGCCAGATGCTGACGGCAATGCGGCGCGTTTGCACGAGGAACAGCGCACTCGCCGTCGCGAATGCGATATAGGTGGCAAGGTGGTTCGCCTGCGCCATATTGCCGAACGGCCGGCGCTCGACGGTCACGTTGTAGGCGACGACCAGCGGCGACACGCGCACCTCGAGGTGAAACAATTGGATCACCTGGCAAAACACCGCAAACAGACCACCGACGATCAATGCCCCCGCTGCCCAGCGCAGTGCTGTCTCATTCAGCTTGGCGCGTGTGAAACCGTAGCCGGCGTGCGTCGCCATGAATGCGGCGAGCAGGTAACCGCCGCCGAGCCAGTTCATCGACGGCTGCGAAACCGGCAGTAGCACCGACTGCGCCACCAGCACGAGCCCGAACAGCAACGGCACCAGCGCGACAACGGGCGACGCAAACGTCACGCGCGGCCTCGCCGTCCACACCAGCAGCACGACGCCCGCGCCCGTCAGCAGATACAGCGCGAGCGCCGTGAATTCAGCGTAGAAGGTCGGAATCGGATACGTGTGGTTGGCGACTGCGTAAGGCAGCACCAACGCGAGAGCCAACAGAATGAGAGACAGGTAGCGCGCAAATGGGGTGGGCATCGAGTAACCGGAGGCGTCAGGTAGGGTAGCCCCCCTTCCTTGCGGAAGAGGGGCCCCCTAAGAACCGTACGTGCGAGTTTCCCCGCATACGGCTCAAGCCTACATATTTCGTTTACAAAGCCCCGTCAGTGCAACGACGGAGCCGGCTTAGTTACCGCAAGTTTACCAACGTGTACCTGCCGGTGGCAGTCGGGGTGCAGCAAAACCCTGTTGGACAGAGCGTCGGTTCCGCCATGCATCCGATATTCCAGATGATGATCGTGCCAACTGGTCTCGTTCGTCAGAGCCCAACCACAGTGCGCGCACAACCCGCCCTGTGATTTGTACAGCGCCACCCATTGCTTGCGATAGCGCATTGAATACTCCATGCGATCCTGCCGCAATTGCTCGCTGTACTGCTCCCACAATGGATCAAAAGGATTGAATTCCCCTTTGACCTTCCTGTGGCGCCTGATGTCCGTACCGCTGATCTGGTACAGCTCAAGCAGACCCTTGCTGCCGTCCTCTTGAACTACGGGAGCGGCGAACACCCAATGCCGATTGCCGAGCGAATGAAAGTACTTCCGTTTCACCCACTCCGCGTTCTTGTTTGGATGCCTCCGCTTCGACCACCGCCAGAGCCTGTAAAACACCAACGACTCCATGCGGCTATACGCCTGCTTGGCTACCACGGGGCTGTGATATTGCGCCCAGCCTCGTAGCATCGGATTCAGCAATCGGATCAACTCCTCCTGCTTTACCGCTTTGTGACCGCTGATCGTATCCGCCACCTTGCGATAGAACGTCTGCACGTTCTTCCTGCTTGGCTTGATGAGCAGCGTTCCCGAATACTTCCGGAAATTCCACCCAAGGAAATCAAAGCCTTCGTCAATGTGAACGATCCGGGTCTTCTCCTCCGATAGTTGCAATCCCCGTACTTCAAGGAAGGTTTCTATCCAAGGCCTGACTTCGCGTTCCAGCATCTCTTTCGAGTCGCCGGTGATGACGAAGTCGTCCGCGTATCGCACCACATTTACTTTCAGCTTCTTCGCTTTCCCGATCCCAAATTTCGCACCGAGGTGCGCAATCAGTTCACGTTCCAGCCCGTTCAGCGTCACGTTTGCCAGCGTCGGGGAAATGATGCCTCCCTGCGGCGTACCGGCCTCTGTCGCCTGTAGCTGCCCTTTGTAAATCAGGCCAGCCTTCAACCATTTGCGAAGGATCACCCCGTCCATCGGGACATTGTTTTCCAGCCACTTGTGGTTGATGTGGTCAAAGCATCCTTTAATGTCCGCTTCAAGTACCCATTGCGATGAACTGCGACGGGCCATGACAACGAAAATCTGGGACATGGCGTCAGCCGTCGAACGGTTGAGCCTGAACCCATACGAGTTCGGGTCACTCGTCGACTCTGCTACCGGCTCCAAGGCCAGCAGATACAAGGCTTGCATCGCCCTGTCCCGCATGGTCGGGATGCCCAGAGGGCGCTCCTTCCCATTGGCCTTGGGGATAAAGACTCTCCGTAAAGGCAGAGGCTTATATCCGTGCCGCTTCAACCTACCGACAGCAAGCCATCGGCTTTCAGGCGAATCCCATAGCTCGCGATCGACTCCAGCCGTTCGCGCACCCTGGTTCTGCGTAACACGTCGCACCGCATACAGCTTTGCGGACAACGTGCGGGTCAGCATCCGTTGCAGGGCTTTCACCCTGCGCCAGTCACTTTCCCGCGTCGCCTTCGCAATTCGAATCTGCATCCCTCGCACGTTCCGCTCAACTCGTCGCCAATCTACGGCGTGCCAGTTGTCCGGCGCGTGGGAAAGCGCAGATCCGGTCTTTCGACCAGATACTTTCATGCTGCTCTCCTACCTGGAAAAGTCCCCAGACAGAAGGCGCATCTCCCCCAGCGGGGTAGATACACCCCGCTGGGGGACAACAAAACTCAATGCAGGCGCATGCGCCTGCATCTGACCAAGTTACCGAGGGTAGTCAGCCGTCTTGCGACGGTAGACCAGACGGAAGTCTGCCCGCTTTCGCGTGGGGTGATGTTCCAACCCCTATCCGAACCATTACAGCCCGGCTTTCGCTTTTTCCGTCCTCCCATACCTGCACAATCAACAGCGTCCCTTGCGGTTCGCCTGCCAGCCTTACTGCGCCGGCAACCATACAGGCTTACCACGTTCCCGGCATGTCACACGACTGACGTAGGTTCTGCCTCTTCCCCGGTGGCTAAGTGACGACGTAACCCGACGGTTGAGCGGATTAACCAGCCACGTACCTTTTGGTTAGAGCCCAATGTTCAAGCAGCTTTGGCTCCTCAGTGCTTACGAGGTTTATCAGCAGTTCACTTACGTTAACCTTATCAGCCAGCCTAGCTCCTCAACCCCCTTGCTGCTGGGAGTCTCCAGACCGTTCCTCACGGAACCGATCTGCCCGAAACGTCCGGGGGCTACATTGTCAGAACAGCTTCACACCCCACCGTTACCAGTGACGCATGTCTTCCTAGGCTACTGCTGGTCGTACAGCAGGTTCACTTCCTCACCCGGACATCAGGCGAGGCAAAACAATGACACACCGAGCTTTCGCTCGTATCGGTTTGCGAATCCGTTGCTGTTGAAAGCACAGGAATTGCACACGACATCCCGCCTGGTCGGCGGAGATGAAGCCGCTGACTGGGCGGGGCCTGACGGTAATCAGGTCAATACAATGCGATCCTCCGGCTGGACAAGCCCGGGTCACGCTTCACAAAAAAGATGGGGCGTAGTCCCGAAGGACCACACACTCAGCTACTAGAAATCGCCCCCGAGGAGGCCTAAAGCACATCTACTGCAGTCGATGCTCGTAACGTGAGCGAACGGACACGAGCGTGCGTGTCGCACCAACCGGCGCACTATACAAAAAAATTCTCCTGCTGTGCGCCGGCTGGGCTGAAATATCCCGAAAATCAGCGTTTTACGTTCGGATAACAACTCACCCGATCTTCCACCCCATTGCTTACGCGCGGCACTCCGGCGGTGCAAGGTTCGACGGTAAGGAAGGCGTATCGGCTGGTGCGGGCCCGGCACCTGGCGCAGGCAACGAAGAGGCGGTTTTCCCGCCGGCGAAGCATTCCCAAGTGACCGCGCCCGCCTGTACCGCGCCCTTGCTCAAGGCGATTCGCGCAGTCGGTGCGTCGGCATTGTCCGGCACCGATGGCACCAGAGTCAGCGTGTTCGACCCGGCAGGCGCGACGCGCGTCGTGAAGGCGACGGTGATCTGCCCGGTATCGTCGTCGACGTGAACGGATTCGACATTGCGGGTGGCAGGCGGCGACGCATACCCGCCGCCGAACGCATTGCCGCTCGCGGAGTTTTCGGACACCGCAAGCCGCGCGGATGCAGCCAGCGAGAGGCCCTCACCGACGCGGCTGCGGGCCAGATAGTCCTGATACGCCGGAATCGCATAGGCGGCGATCACGCCGACAATTGCCAGCACGATCATCAGCTCGATCAGCGTAAAGCCGAAACCGGAACCGAAACGGCGGCAGGCACGTGCGAGCGGCACGCTCCAGCGCGCTCGTTCGAACGCGTTCCGTGGCGAAGGCGTGGACTGTGAAAAAGGGGAATACGGCAAAGTAACGGTCATCGGCAGGCTCCTGAAACGAAAAACGCCTGCCCCTCGAATCGGGGACAGGCGTTTCAATCGTAGCCAGCGGCGCGCGTTCGACACAGTCAGCCGAATGGCTAACGTTGCGCTGGCACGGTGGTGTTCAGGTCAGCTCGGGGCGGCGTGCGGTTCGCATTGCGCGAGTCCGCTCATGCCTCAGGTTCGGGTCCAGCCCGCCACGCGGCGTGTGCCGCGACGCTCGACTGAGACTCAGACTCAGGCTCGGAGTCAAGCCGCCGCACGATTCGCGTTGCGACGCTTGAGTAGATAACCGAGGATCACAACGAACAGCGCACCGGCGATGCTCATACCGTATTCGGCCACCGGCGAATCCAGAACCGGCCAGCGATCGCCGGCCGGGTCGTTGATGATCAGACCACCCGCGATCCAGCCCAGCAAAGCAGCGCCGAGCGTGATGACGATCGGAAAGCGGTCGAGCAGCTTCAGCACCAACTGACTGCCCCACACGATCAGCGGAATACTCACCACCAGCCCGAAAATCACCAGCGCAAGGCGATGCTCGGGGTCGGCCGCTTCGGCCGCGCCGGCAATCGCGATCACATTGTCGAGACTCATCACGGCATCCGCGATGATGATGGTCTTGATCGCCGACATCAGCTTGTCGGCCGGTTTGACGTTCTCGTGGACATCATGCGCGGGCGCCATCAGACGCACGCCGATCCACAGCAGCAACAGGCCGCCGGCGAATTTCAGCAACGGCACGTCGAGCAGTGCCACGGCGAACGCAATCAGCGCGACGCGCAGCACGATGGCGCCGGCCGTACCCCACAGCACGCCTTTCGTACGCTGCGCAGGCGGCAGGTTACGGCAGGCGAGCGCTATCACGACAGCATTGTCACCACCCAGCAGGATGTCGATGACGATGATCTGGATGACTGCGCCCCAATGGAGCGTGGCGAAGAACTCGAGCATGAGCAAAAGAATAAGAAGGAATCGGACGCGCGGGCAATAAAAAAGCGGAGGAGTCTAGACTCCCCCGCTTTTTAGGACTGCCTGCTCACGAAAGGGTTTCGTAAGCGTATCAAAAACGCGCCATGACTGCGCGCGAATTTTGTTTTTACAGCATCGCCTTCAGAAGACGCGCCATTTCCGACGGGTTCTTCGTAACCTTGATACCGCATGCGTCCATGATTTCCAGCTTGGCTTCGGCCGTGTCCGCACCGCCCGAGATCAGCGCGCCGGCGTGGCCCATGCGCTTGCCCGGAGGCGCCGTAACACCAGCGATAAAGCCAACCACCGGCTTCTTCATGTTGTCCTTGATCCACTCAGCAGCATTCGCCTCGTCCGGACCGCCGATTTCGCCGATCATGATGACGGCGTCCGTTTCCGGATCGTCGTTGAACATCTTCATCACGTCGATGTGCTTCAGACCGTTGATCGGGTCGCCGCCGATACCGACTGCCGACGATTGGCCGAGGCCGATTGCCGTCAATTGGCCGACTGCTTCGTACGTCAGCGTGCCCGAACGCGACACGACGCCGATGCGGCCCTTGCGGTGGATGTGACCCGGCATGATGCCGATCTTCAGTTCGTCCGGCGTGATCGTGCCCGGGCAGTTCGGTCCGAGCAGCAGCGTCTTGCTGTTCTTTGCGCGCATGCGTGCCTTGAGCTCGATCATGTCACGGACAGGAATGCCTTCCGTAATACAGATTGCGAGATCCAGGTCGGCTTCGACGGCTTCCCAGATGGCAGCAGCAGCGCCTGCCGGCGGAACGTAAATCACCGACACGGTCGCGCCCGTTTCAGCCTTGGCTTCAGCGACGCTAGCGTAGATAGGAATGCCTTCGAAATCTTCGCCGGCCTTCTTCGGGTTCACGCCTGCAACGTACGCTTCGCGGCCGTTTGCATATTCACGGCAAGCACGCGTATGGAACTGACCGGTCTTGCCGGTAATGCCCTGCGTGATGACCTTGGTGTCTTTGTTAATCAGAATCGACATGTATTGACCTCTGTTCGTTTGGCGTCACGCGGTGGCGCCGCGAAGCGGAATGTTCTCGCCCGCGTCGCTGTTGCGCCACTCACGCGCCGCCATTCGTAATCCTGGTAAACGCGCGCTCGGGGTTTGGCTTACGCCTTGCCCGCAGCGGCCGCGACGACCTTCTGAGCCGCTTCTTCCATGCTGTCAGCCGCGATGATCGGCAGACCGGATTCAGCGAGCATCTTCTTGCCGAGGTCTTCGTTCGTGCCCTTCATGCGGACGACGAGCGGCACCTTCAGCGACACGGCCTTCGACGCCGCGATCACGCCTTCCGCGATCACGTCGCAGCGCATGATGCCGCCGAAAATGTTGACCAGAATCGCGGTCAGGTTCGGGTTCTTCAGCATGATCTTGAACGCTTCCGTGACCTTCTCGGTCGTGGCGCCACCGCCCACGTCCAGGAAGTTCGCCGGTTCGCCGCCGAACAGCTTGATGGTGTCCATCGTTGCCATTGCGAGGCCAGCGCCGTTCACGAGGCAGCCGATGTTGCCGTCGAGCGAGATGTAGGCGAGGTCGAACTTCGACGCTTCGACTTCAGCCGGATCTTCTTCGTCCAGATCGCGATACGCGACGATTTCCGGATGACGGAACAGTGCGTTCGAATCGAAGTTGAATTTCGCGTCCAACGCGATGACCTTGCCGTCGCCGGTCAGGATCAGCGGGTTGATTTCGGCCAGCGATGCGTCGGTTTCCCAGAATGCCTTGTACAGGCCTTGCAGGATCGCGCGCGCTTGCGGCAGCGAAGCGGCGGGCACGCCGATCTTCGTTGCGAGCTCGTCGGCTTCAGCGTCTTTCAGACCGGTCGACGGGTCGACGGCGATCTTGTGGATCAGCTCAGGCGTCTTTTCCGCGACTTCTTCGACGTCCATGCCGCCTTCGCTCGATGCCATCACGACGATCTTCTGCGAAACGCGATCGATCACGAGGCCGACATACAGTTCCTTCTTGATGTCAGCGCCTTCTTCGATCAGCAGACGATTCACCTTCTGGCCTTCCGGACCGGTCTGGTGCGTGACGAGCTGCATGCCGAGGATCTGGTTCGAGAATTCACGAACCTGCTCCAGCGACTTGGCGACTTTCACGCCGCCGCCCTTGCCACGGCCACCCGCGTGGATCTGAGCCTTCACGACCCATACCGGGCCGCCGAGCTCTTCCGCGGCCTTGACCGCATCATCCACCGAGAAGACCGGCTTGCCGCGCGGTACCGCGACGCCGAATTTCCGCAGGATTTCCTTACCCTGGTACTCGTGAATCTTCATGCGTGATTCCCTTCAGTCTGAGAGTTGGATTGAACTTCGTTTCCGCTGCCGTCGTTCATGCCGGACGCGTTGCCGCCCTCACCTGTCTGGCGGGCTGCCCCGTCGCCTGACGATGCCGCGCGATCCGCTGTATACGGAGCGCGGCCATACCAGCGCGGATAAAACTGTTGCACCGCCTCGCCGTCGAAACGCAGCGCGTGGCAGCGTCCCAACTGGAATGGCGGTTTGTTGTTGGAATGCTCGTCTGTGCTGTCTTTGCTTCTGGACTGCTCGGTCCCGGAACTCGCCGCTGCGCCCGGCGTGTCTTCATTGGTGTTCCACACGTCGCCGGCGAACGCCTGGATTGCGGCGGTCGGCAAAAGCGCGCACAACTCGGTGAGATGCGTGCAGCCAGCCGTGCCGGCCAGCAAACGGGCAGCATCGCGACGGAAGTTGTGGAACAGATTGAGCCCGATGAGGGCACGGTAGGCGGGATTGCTGGCCTGGCACAAGCCTGGATAGGGCACCCAGTCGGACGACGCTTCGGCGTCGACGACGTTGAGCTTGCGATCGATGGTGATGCGAAGCCAGAGTTCATGGATCGGCTGACCATTGGGCCGGACGCCCGACGCAAGCACCACATCGCGCGGTTTTTCGTCGGTCAAGCACGCTTCCACATCCCACAGGCCATCGGCTCGCTCATAGGCTTCCGCTCTGATTGCGCGACGATGGCGCAACTGACGGGATACTGGCGGGGAGAGCGGCATGCGGGAAGGAAAGGCCGGATTGGAAAACCCACGAATTTTAGCATACTGGGTATTTGAGACAGGCCGGAATGCGCAGGGCCGCCCAGCAGGCCGGAGAGCGCGGCAGGCGCTATCTCAAAGTGGGAACCGCACAGGTATCCGGCACGCGCTGTGCGCCAAACGGGATAGCGCAGCTAGTCGCCGCTTCACTCCTCGTCGAACCCTTTGAGAATTTTGCCAATCGTAGCGCCCGAGAAACCGCGCGATGCCAGAAAGCGCGCCTGTTTGGCCCGCTCGGCGGCAGTTTCGGGAAGCCGGTCGAATTTCTTCCGCCAAACGGCTTGAGCGCGCGCCAGCTCGGTTTCGCGCAGTTGCGCACTGGCTTCTTCGACCAGCGTTTGGTCCACAGCATGCTGCTTCAATTCGCCGACGATCCGGCTCGCGCCCAAGCGCGACGAGCGCCGATGGATCAGGCTTTCAGCAAACCGCGAGTCGGACAGCCAGTTTTCGGCTTCCAGCGAATCGAGCAAGGTATCGAGCGAATCGGTTTCCTCGACGAACGACTTCAGCTTGCGCGCCAGTTCGGAGCGGCTATATTCACGCCGGGACAAATAGCCGAGCGCACGTCCTTTTAGCGAACGGGCCGGGCGTTGGGATTTTTTTGCATCGTCCTGTTCCGGCTTCGCCTCGCCAGGCGTGCGGCGCGAGCGGGTATAGGTGGTTTCGGACGGGTCCGCTTCAGCCTGCGCAGAGGGATCAGACTGCGGCTGGCGACCTGCGGCGCGATCGTGCGCGTCGAACGATTCGAAGGGATCGGCTTCGCCGGCTGCGGCAAAGGGATCGGGATCTGATGCGTATGAGCGCCTGGGGGCAGCGTTGCCGGCAGGATCGCGTGGCGAACGTGAAGTGGAACGCCCGAAAGAGCTTCCAGAAGATTTGCCGAACGATGATCCGGATGAACGACTGAACGAACTACCGGACGAACTGCTAGACGACTTTCCCGACGACCGCCCAAACGACCGGGTGGACCGGGAAGTCGAAGAGGAGGAAGGCGGCGATGAAGAGGATGACGACGATTCGAACGAATCGTCGCCACCGTCACGCGGGCCGTCCGCGTTGTGTCCAGCGTTGGACGGCGGCCGGCCCTTGCGTATCACGTGCTGGTTACTCTTCTTCGCCCGCGACTTCAGCGGCCGCACCGGTCGCCACTTCCGCCATGGCATTCACGCCCAGCGATTCGCGGATGCGGTTTTCGATCTCACGGGCGATGTCCGGATTTTCGCGCAGGAATTCGCGCGCGTTGTCCTTACCCTGACCAATACGTTCGCCGTTGTAGCTGTACCAGGCGCCGGCCTTGTCGACGATCTTGGCCTGCACGCCGAGGTCGATGACTTCGCCCTGACGGGAAATGCCTTCGCCATACAGAATGTCGAAAATCGCTTCACGGAACGGCGGCGCAACCTTGTTCTTCACCACCTTCACGCGCGTTTCGTTACCGATCACCTCGTCGTTCTTCTTGATCGAACCGATCCGGCGAATGTCCAGACGCACCGACGCGTAGAACTTCAGCGCGTTACCACCCGTGGTGGTTTCCGGGTTGCCGAACATCACACCGATCTTCATACGGATCTGGTTGATGAAGATCACGAGGCAGTTGGTACGCTTGATCGTGCCGGTGAGCTTGCGCAGCGCTTGCGACATCAGACGCGCTTGCAGACCCGGCAGCGAGTCGCCCATTTCGCCTTCGATTTCAGCCTTCGGCACGAGTGCCGCGACCGAGTCGATCACGATCATGTCGATCGAGCCTGAGCGCACGAGTGCGTCGGCGATTTCGAGCGCCTGTTCACCGGTGTCCGGTTGCGAAACCAGCAGGTCGTTGACGTTCACGCCGAGCTTGCCCGCGTACTGGATATCCAGCGCGTGCTCCGCGTCGATAAACGCTGCCGTGCCGCCGAGCTTTTGCATTTCAGCGACGACTTGCAGCGTCAGCGTGGTTTTACCGGACGACTCCGGACCGTAAATTTCGACCACCCGGCCACGCGGCAAACCGCCGACGCCCAGCGCGATATCGAGGCCGAGTGATCCCGTTGAGACCACCTGGATATCTTCGACCGCCTCACCTGCGCCGAGCCGCATGACCGACCCTTTGCCGAACTGCTTTTCGATCTGCGCAAGCGCGGCAGCGAGTGCCTTGCTCTTTTCAGCAGTCAGTCCAGCCGAGCCTTTCTTGCTTTCTTCCATGAATCGTCCTTTGCTATGATGAACGGCGTCTGAGGCAGATGTGCAGCCTAGTTTTGGAGGACAGCACACGAAACTCAGACACTGTATAAAAAAACAGTAGTTTTGGCAAGCGCGATTCTCATGCGAACGCGCATTTTTACTGTCGCGCTGCCCAACTACCCACAATAATTTTCGGAGACCGCTGTGCGCCGGGGGAACACCCCACGGTGCCGGCAAGGCCAGGCTTGCGCACCATGCGAATTCTGATTGCCGAAGACGACAGCATACTCGCGGACGGTCTGGTTCGATCACTCCGCCAATCGGCCTATGCCGTCGATCATGTGAAGAACGGCGTCGAGGCCGACACCGCCCTGTCGATGCAAACTTTCGATCTGCTGATCCTCGATCTGGGCCTGCCGCGCATGTCCGGGCTCGAGGTGCTGCGCCGCCTGCGCGCCCGCAACTCGACCGTGCCGGTGCTCATCCTCACGGCGGCGGACAGCGTGGACGAACGCGTCAAAGGCCTCGATCTCGGCGCCGACGACTACATGGCCAAACCTTTCGCGCTGAACGAACTCGAGGCGCGCGTGCGCGCCCTGACCCGGCGCGGCGCGGGCGGCGGCCCGACGGTGGTGCGGCACGGTTCGCTGTCGTTCGACCAGGTCGGCCGGATCGCCTATGTCAACGAGCAGGTGATCGACCTGTCGGCGCGCGAACTTGGTTTGCTCGAAGTGCTGCTGCAGCGGATCGGCCGGCTGGTGTCGAAGGAACAGCTCGTCGACCATCTGTGCGAATGGGGCGAAGAAGTCAGCAATAACGCGATCGAGGTCTACGTGCACCGGCTGCGCAAGAAGATCGAGCCGAGCGGCGTACGCATCATTACTGTGCGGGGCCTCGGGTACTGCCTCGAGAAAGCCGCCCTGCCGCCAAACGTGAACATGAACGCGAACCAGAGCGCCAACCCGCCCGCCGAATCCGAGCCGCCCTCCTCGTCCTCTTCGTCCCCCTCGGCCGCGATGCCCGCGAGCCATCACTTCAAATAGAGAGCCCCCATGTCCGCACGCGCAGATCGCGCCACGGCGCACGCGGCGGACCTCGACGAGGCGCGCGACGAGCGCTACGCCAATCCGTTCGCCCCGCCCGACGAGACCGAAGCCGCCGCCGAAGCACGCCCACGCTCGCTGTTCGGCGAGATTCTGGACTGGATGCTGGCGCCGCTCCTGCTGCTATGGCCGATGAGCCTCGCGGTCACCTACCTGGTCGCCAAGTCGATCGCCAACGGTCCGTTCGACCGCGCGCTCGAAACTGACGCCTACGTGCTCGCCCGCCAGATCCATCCGATCAACGGCGTGGCGGAGCTGTCGCTGCCCGACTCCACCCGCGACTTTCTGCGCGCCGACAATGTCGACAGCGTGTTCTATCAGGTGCTCGGCACGCGCGGCGAACTGGTGGGCGGCGAGCGCGACATGCCGTTGCCGCACGAGGAAGACCGGCCGCCGCCTGGCCTCGTGGAATTCCGCGACGACGTGCTGCGCGGCAACGATATCCGCGTCGCCTATACGACCGTCGAGTTTCCGCAAACGCCCGGTGCTCAGCCGGTGCTGGTGCAGGTCGCCGAGACGCTCGACAAACGCAGCCAGCTTGCCAACGACATCATCAAAGGCGTGATCCTGCCGCAGTTCGTGATCCTGCCGCTGGCGATCCTGCTGGTGTGGTTCGGCCTGTCGCGTGGACTCGCGCCGCTGCATGCCCTGCAGGCGCATATTCGCGCGCGCCGCCCGGACGATCTGTCGCCGCTCGAAGCCCGCCGCGCGCCGCCGGAAATCGAGCCGCTGGTGACGTCGTTCAACGATCTGCTGACGCGCCTCGAACAGAACATGGAGTTGCAGAAGCGCTTTATCGCCGACGCCGCGCATCAGATGAAAACGCCGCTTGCCGGTCTGCGCACCCAGGCCGAGCTTGCGCTGCGCCAGGACGCCTCCGAGGAAGTCCACCGCTCGCTCGAACAGATCGCCACCAGTTCGGAGCATGCGGCGCGTCTCGTCACCCAGTTGCTGGCGCTGGCGCGCGCGGAAAATCGCATGTCGGGCCAGATTTTCACGCCGGTTGAGGTGACCGAGGTGGCGCGCAGCGCGGTGCGCGACTGGGTTCAGGCTGCGCTCGCCAAGCAGATGGACCTCGGCTACGAAGCCCCCGAAGAGCCGGTCGAAGTCGACGGCAATCCGGTCATGCTGCGGGAAATGCTGTCGAATCTGATCGACAACGCGATCCGCTACACGCCGGCTGGCGGACGGATCACCGTGCGGGTGCGGCACGACGTGACGGCGCGACTCGTGCATCTGGAAGTAGAAGACACCGGGCTCGGCATTCCGGTGGCCGAGCGCTCGCGGGTGGTCGAGCGTTTTTATCGGATTCTCGGCCGCGAAGGCGACGGCAGCGGCCTTGGGCTTGCGATCGTCCGCGAGATCACGACGATGCACGGCGGGGAGATGACCATCGACGATAACGTCTACCAAACCTCCCCACGGCTTGCCGGAACCCTCGTGCGTGTCAGCTTGCACGTACTCGAACAGGGACGGGACTTACCCTAAGAGCGCAAAAATCGACGCTTGGGCCGGCGCCATATTGAGATACGTTTGTCAAAAATTACAAGAACTTAGGCGTCAATTGCCGCGTTTTGATGGAATTTCCCTCTCTGCGCCTGAAACTGCCATTTCACCCCTCCACGTCAGTACGCCGTAAGTTTCCACTCCAATAATCGGTTCTACGGGAACGCCTTTGCCGGCGGACCGCGTGCACATATCAATATTGGAGACGACATATGGCTACCGTTGGCGGGCAAATCTCGCACGTGCCGATGACGCGCGATGAGAAGCGGGTGATCTTCGCATCGTCGCTGGGTACGGTTTTCGAGTGGTACGACTTCTATCTGGCCGGCTCACTCGCCATCTTCATCAGCAAGAGCTTCTTCTCCGGCGTCAATCCGACTGCCGCTTTCATCTTTACGCTTCTGAGCTTCGCCGCGGGCTTCGCGGTACGGCCGTTCGGCGCGATCGTATTCGGCCGCCTCGGCGATATGGTCGGGCGCAAATACACGTTCCTCATCACAATCGTGATCATGGGCCTGTCGACCTTCCTGGTCGGCTTCCTGCCCGGTTATGCGTCGATCGGCATTGCGTCGCCGGTGATCTTCATCGCGATGCGCTTGCTGCAAGGTCTTGCACTCGGCGGCGAATACGGCGGTGCGGCCACGTACGTCGCGGAACATGCGCCGGCGGGACGCCGCGGTTTCTACACCGCGTGGATCCAGACCACCGCCACGCTCGGCCTGTTCCTCTCGCTACTGGTGATTCTCGGCGCACGCACGGCCATGGGCGAAGACGCGTTCGGCGCCTGGGGCTGGCGCATTCCGTTCCTCGCGTCGATCTTCCTGCTCGGCGTGTCGGTATGGATTCGCCTGCAACTGAATGAATCGCCGGTGTTCGCGCGCATCAAGGCTGAAGGCAAAACCTCGAAGGCGCCGCTGACTGAAGCATTTGGCCAGTGGAAGAACCTGAAGATCGTGATCCTCGCGCTGATCGGCCTGACCGCCGGCCAGGCCGTGGTCTGGTACACAGGTCAGTTCTACACGCTGTTCTTCCTGACGCAGACGCTGAAAGTCGACGGCGCGACGTCCAACATCCTGATCGCGATCGCGCTCCTGATCGGCACGCCGTTCTTCCTGTTCTTCGGCTCGCTGTCGGACCGCATCGGCCGCAAGCCGATCATCATGGCCGGCCTGCTGATTGCTGCCTGCACGTACTTCCCGCTGTTCAAGGCGCTGACTCACTACACGAACCCGGCGCTGGAAACCGCAACGGCAAAAGCACCGATCGTCGTGATTGCGAACCCGGACGAGTGTTCGTTCCAGTTCAATCCGGTCGGCACGGCGAAGTTCACGAGTTCCTGCGACATCGCCAAGAGCGCGCTCTCGAAGGCCGGCTTGAACTACGAGAACGTCGCGGCGCCGGCGGGCTCGCTGGCGGAGATCAAGGTGGGCGATACGGTGATCAACACGTATGACGGCAAGGCCGCCGACGCCAAGGACCAGGGCAAGGTGTTCGACAAGACCCTGGCGACCACACTGAAGACCGCCGGCTATCCGCCGAAGGCCGATCCGTCGCAGATCAACTGGCCAATGAGCGTGGTGATCCTGACGATCATGATGATCTACGTGACGATGGTCTACGGGCCGATTGCGGCGATGCTGGTGGAGATGTTCCCGACACGCATCCGCTATACCTCGATGTCGCTGCCGTACCACATCGGCAATGGCTGGTTCGGCGGCTTCCTGCCGGCGACCGCCTTCGCGATCGTGGCGGCCAAGGGCAACATCTATTCGGGGCTGTGGTACCCGATTGTGGTCGCGCTCGTCACGCTCGTGATCGGCATGCTGTTCGTCAAGGAAACCAAGGACTCGGATATTTACGCGAGGGACTGAAACGCCGGATAGCCCGGGCAATTTAAAAAAGTTGCGCGCCGGGGGTTGACAGCCCCCGACCCTATCCTCATAATCTCGCTTCTTTCGGCGAATTAGCTCAGTTGGTTAGAGCGACGGAATCATAATCCGCAGGTCCGGGGTTCGAGTCCCTGATTCGCCACCAGTTGTAGAAAAAGCCGCTGCTTCTCACGAAGCAGCGGCTTTTTTGTTCTGGAACGCCGGTAATGCGCCCGAAAAGGCGCAGTACGCATCTAAATTTTAGATGACGCCGGTTTGCGAAGTCCGGGTGCTACACGCCACTGTTACCTTTCTGTGGAGAGCATCCGTGAAACACCCCTACCTGACCACCCGCGCCGATTCGACCAGTTATTACTTTCGCCGCAAGGTGCCGCTCAAGCTGCGCGCCATGCTCGACAAGACCGAAATCTGGTTGAGCCTGGAAACGCCGTGTCGCAACGAGGCCATCGCCCGCCTGCCGATGGCTGCCCTCGAATTCGAACGCCTCGTCGCCCCGATACGGGCCGCGGCCGACGCCGCCGCAGCAGCCGGCGAGCCGTGGTTACCGCACGGCCTGCGCCCCGTCGACGATGAGCCCCATCCCTATCACCCCACCGTGCAGCCGCCCGGTACCACGCGCCTTTCCGCCGTGCAGATTCCCCGACTGGTGGAGCGCTACAAGGTGCATGCCCTCACCTGCGACGACGAGATGCGACCGACCTACTTTGCGGCGCCCCACCCGGACGCCCGTTACGACGACGGCCATGACGATGAGGCACACCGAAGCCTGCTGCTGGAGGCGCGCCGCCAGTTGCGCCGGGCCCGGGCGGCCGACGACTTATCGGAAGTCCGCGAGTCCGTCGAGGAGCATCTGACGTGGGAACGCGCCTGGCTGCCCGCCGCGTCGACGGAGTTCGTCACGCTGCTGAAGGCCATCGCCGAAGCACAACTGGCTGTCGTTGAGGAAGAACTGCGGCGCATCGAGGGCGAAGTCAGCGAGACGCCCGAGCTGATTCCGCTGGTCGACGAAAACGATACATGGGAGGCCGCCCTGAAATGCTGGAAGGAGGAGCGAATGCCCGCGCGGAAAACCGTCGACGACGTGGCGAGGCAGATACAACGCTTCAAGTTACATGTGGGCGACCTGCCCCTGTCGGCCTTGACCCCCGACCACATTGAAAGTTTCAAGGCGCGCTGCCTCGAGAAGGACGACGTCGAGCACGGCCGCGTGAACACGATTCTGTCGCTGCTGTCGCCGCTCATCAGACTTGCCATGCGCAAGAAGCTGACGAAGCTGGCAACGAACCCCTTCAGCGGCATGAAATTTGACGCGAAGGTGGTAGAGGCCAACCGGAAGACCGTACGCACCGCTTTCGCGATTGACCAGTTGAACCAGGTCTTCGCCTCTCCCGTTTGCACGCGTGGGCACCGCCCGGACAAGGGCGGCAGCGATGCGGCCTACTGGGCGCCGCTCGTCGGGCTGCATACGGGCGCACGCGTCGAGGACGTGTGCCGGCTCACGGTCGCCGATGTGGTCCAGCGTGATGGCGTATGGTGCTTCGACCTGCACGACACGAAACGTGAAAGCCGTACCAGACGCCGCAGCGTTATGCGCCATGTCCCGGTCCACCGTAACCTGCTGCGACTGGGCTGGCTCGACTATGTCGAATCCCGCCGACCGGCCGGCGGTTCGGCATGGCTCTTTCCTGACCTCTCGACCGACCAGTACGACAAACGCGGCGCAGTGTTCAGCAACTGGTTCAACGCCTACCTGCGCTCGCCCATCGGCATCCACGACCCCGCGGTCGTGTTCCACAGTTTCCGCCACACCTTCCAGACATTTGGCGAACTGGCCGGCATCAGTGGGCTGGTCATCGACGAGCTGATTGGGCATGCACCGGACAGCCGCTACGGGTGGAAGGAGCGTGGCGAGAAGCGCCTGCCCTTTGAATTGCTCGTGCAGGCGATGGAAAAGCTCGATTTTCCGGGACTTGAGCTCGGCCACCTGCCCCGCTGGCCGGCGTCGTAGCCGAAGCGTCACCCGGGCGCTTCATCGCCCCCTGCAACAGGACGCCAGATTCCTGCGGGGCTAGGAATCTGGCAATGGACAATCCCGTTGCCAGCCGGCGTCTTTCACGAATGACCTCCCGGGAGCAGGAGGCCCATCTGGAAGCGGCAAACAGGGCATCCTGACCGGAGGCCAGGCCTCAGGCCAGCACCCAGTCCGGACATCGGCCAGACCGCCCGCAACAACTTCAGGACTCGGGCGTGTGCGCCGCCACGCACACGCTTCTACCCTGCCCCGGGTATTCGGTCGGCAATGCCTACCCACCACGCTGCTCCTTCCAGGCCATGAGACCACTGGTCCACGTCGCGTGCGCCACCCGCAGCTTGTCCAGTTCGGAGTCTTCGGCTGGGCCCCGCAGTTTTGCCGCCTTCAACGAAGAGGTCTCCTATCCGGGCGTGCCGAAGAAGAAGGGAACGTCCACACGAAGTGGCAGCTATGGCCCAGCAGGCACACGACGCCCTTTACTTCACCGTACCGGACGTAGCCCCCGGCATCGCCGTATAAACGCGGCTCGCTAGAGTTTTGAAAAGAGAGCTTCTTTACTACTAAAGAGGCTTCCTTTGCTAAAAGAAAAAGATAGAGCTTCTTGGGAGGGGACAACGCGGGCGTCTGCGACGCCCTGCCTGCTTCAAGGGTACCGGTCCAACCATAGCGGCGCGAGGGGGCCACAGGACGACAGCTTGCGGGAGTGTCCGCCGGAAGCCCGCGATGCCATTCAGGGGGAGACCCGCTCCGGGTCCCGACAGACCCAACGATGCCGGCGATACGCGTTTGCGAAGGTGGGTGGGGAGGCCGTCGCGGACGTCGACATCGAAGACTCGCGCCCAGCCCATGACTTCGGATGGTGAATCCCGTGCGGCTGCAATGACCGCATCTTCCATTACCAATCCGGCGGCGCTTTCCGCCTTCGGCGCGCATCTGAAATTTGAGCTGGAAGCGCTTGCGCGCTTTGGTGGCTTTACGTTGCATCCCCGTGGCCTTTTGCGGTTTCGGGGCGCATCCACCAACCCCACCCCACAGGAGTTTTCATGCGCAAACTGTCCCGCCGCCAATACTTCAAGGCAATCGACGACGTCATCTACCGGCACTGGCTCGATTTTTCCGACCAGCCAAACGGGGCACTGATGCGTGAGATTGCCGAGTCGGAGCGGCTGTTCCGCGAAGAGCGCTGGCCGCGCCCGCTCGACTTCATGCACCATCTGTATATCGATACGGTCGTCGAAGATATTGAAAAGGAAGCGCTCGCACAGTTCCCCGCTGACGCCTTTGCGGGTCCGTCGTTGCCCGCGCAGGTCAGCAGGCCCGTGACACGAAGCGATAATCAAACTGTTAGCTGGCAACCAGCAGTTCCCGTATGTTTCTGGGACCCACTGAACATTCTCCGCGACCACCGTGCGTTACACCGTGACCTGGACGCTCTTGAGCTCCGTTCTCTGGGGGTTGCAGAAGACAGCTGGATTGAGTGAGGTTTAACACGCAGTCACATCGGTCGTTCAGAGACCCGACGGCCACAGTCATGCGGTGGTACGTTGGCCTTCAGGCAGTCCCAACAGTTGAGTGACTCGCGCCGCTTTACCCGCCGTGATGCATGACAAGACCGACTGGAACCTGGCGAAGTCTGTGACGGTGGGTGCGTATCGCTGAACGCCAGCGCTCTTATGCGAAACAGAAATAGAAGCGTTTACAGATAAACGCTTCTATCTGTTCCCGCCAAGCTTTTTGTCGACAAGACCTTGTTTGTAAAGCGTAAACGCTTCTAATTGCGAGGCCGAAATTTGGCGGCTTTGGCGGCCAAATTTCGCAAAAAACCACTCGGAATGATGTGCAAGTGAGTCCGTGGTCGGTTTCGACTGCGGCTCTCCTCGGCCGTTGCGTCTTAATCAGCAATGGGCCAATCGGCTTTCGCCGCTACGTGACGTGGCTGCACTGCTTCAGCGCTCCCTAAAGCGGTGACAACTGCAACAAGAGCCACTCCACCGCCCCGGCCGGATAATCTTCCGGCCACGCCCTTGCCAGCAAATCCACCGCTTCCCGCATCCGCACCCGCAGCGCTGTTTCCTCGTCGCTCGCGCCCGCGCTTCTCACCCTCATTGTTTCCAAAACCGATTGCGCGCAAGCAACCCGGTCCATAGCCCGACGCAAGCGCATGAAACTGGCGTCAGATATCTCCGATTCCCGTGCCGCTACTTCCGCGTCGTTGGCGACGTCGTTCAACAGAATTGATAGCAGTTCAATCGCATGACGCCCAGTGTAAGTGGGCGCTAACTTGTTTTTTGACGCTTCCAGGCCGATGTTCGTGGAATCCATCGCCCGTAAAGCGACATCGTTTAAACGCCGACGCCGACGCCGACGCCGCGGCTGCGGCTGCGGCTGCGGCTGCGTAAGCAGTCGTCGTCCTACCTCGAACTGAGCAGTCCAAGGCGGCTGGGAAGATGCCTTCGGGCGGGTATTTTTTGACTGCGCGGCGCCGGTGACCTTAGATGTATCTCAGGCGGTTGCTGTTTCCGCCGACGATGAGGAACGCACTTCGAGGTGAGCTATGAGCAAAAGCAGTGGCAGCAAAGGTGGGCAGACGGGGGGCGGCCAGTCCGCAGGAAGTGGCTCGAAGGCGGGTAGCCCCGGCCGAGGCCGGGCAGGCAACGGGTTCGTCGGCGGTAATTGGCCGAGCACGACAGGCCAAAAGTCGGGCGGCAACCGAGGGAACGCGGTACCGTCTGGCCCCAGAAGGTGAGCAGCTATCGGGGCAAACGTCGCCCCGACAACTGACTCAATGCCGGACCGGGCAAGACAGCACGCGACGGGATAGGCCCTCGCAGCGCCGGCGTGTTCGGCTTTCGATATGCTTTTGAGCGATGCACGGAGCCCCGATGTCAAACGAGACTAGGTCATTCCCTTTTCTTGTCGTGCTGACAGGTCTCATTGGTGCCATTGCCGGCCTCGCTCCTCTCGTAAAAGAAATTAACTCGCTCGTTGCCGCTGGGCATCCAAGCCAGACTGCGATTACGGTCGTGGTTCAGAATGCGGGCGCTTCTTGGGTATGCGGTGCAAAACAGTTTGCAGGCATGCCGCCATGCGCGCCGACCTCCCTGCCGCCGCCTCAAGGGCAAACGCAAACATCTGCGTCATTGCCTGCCTCCCCATCATCAAAATTCCGGAACAACACGCTGGGCTATCTAGAACAGCAAATTCCGATTAGCCAAGCAGAGTGGACCCTGCAAGCAGCTGAGATTCCCAGAGTAATTCACTTTGACATGAGGGCTGAAGCACGAGCTGAAGAGGTAGAAACACGTGCCTATCTGATTACTCTGCGACGGGATGACGGGCCCGTTTGCTCCGTCCGGTTCAGCATCGGAGGTGCATCTTCGGGACCCGTGGCCATGGGAAAATCATGCGAAGACAACGTGCCGGAGAACCAGCAGCACGTTTACTCGGTCACTGTAGACCCGCCCTCCAAGGCGGTGGCTGTCACCATGAATGCACGGGCTCAACGCCCCAATTAGGCTGGGCGCCACCGACCCAGCGCGTCCCCCCTTTAGCGATTAATAACTCCACATTTGCCACCACTGACTGCCGAGCTTGGCCGGTCATTGGACGGGTAAGGCCGTCGCGCAGTGCACAGTTTCCATAGGCAGTTACGGCCGCGGCTCGAGCGAGATTCGGTATGCTGACTCGGTCAGCTCCCATGCCAACGGATTCAACGAAGCGCTGACGGTCAAAGAAGACACCCAAAAACTGTTTTTCAAACCAATGATGAGCATGATGGGCGGTTCTATCCAAGACCAACTATCCGAACAGGGGGCTGCAGAGTACTACTGGTCCCGGCTCATCGAACGGTTGCAATCGTGAAACTTGAGCGCTGACGCACTCCTTGGTACAGCCTGGACGACTTACAGTGGGGCAGCGCCCACGGGTTCGGTCAACACGCTGCCATAGCCCGGCTGTAACCGTGGATGCAATGATGTCAGGATTCAGTCTCCCCGACCATCAGTCACTCCACCGCCCCGGCCGGATAGTCCCCCGGCCACTCTCTTGCCAGCAACTCCACCTCCGCCCGCACGGCCGCGCCGAATACCCCCGCTGAATCTTCCGTTTGCGTTGCATCAGGGCGTGTCTCCCGGGCAGCGGCTGCTACCGCAGAGTTTTCGATTGAGAATTCCATTCGGAATGTAGTCGTCCCATTTATATGGGCTCGTCGTCGTCCGTCAAGGAACAGAACTGCTTCCGAAGTGTCGGCTGATGTAAGAGGTATGTCCCGTCTGCGCAGCATTTCATCGCTCGCGCAGACCATTGTTTTGTCTGCGGGGGTATGAAGATGGGTTGGGAATACACCGACTTTCAGCGAGAGGAGCTTTACGAGCAAGTGTGGACCGAGCCGGTTACCAAGGTGGCGAAACGCTATGCGATTTCCGACGTTGGACTTCGGAAAATATGCCTGGACCTTGAAGTGCCGCTCCCACCGGTCGGCTACTGGGCAAAACTGGCTGCAGGCCGGGCCGTGAAGAGACCTCCGCTTGGTACGACGAAGGGACCAACGACTTATCGCCGTTCTCGGTACGTTGCGCCGTTAGACGACGTGCTCGACGCCCGATATCGTGAAAGTCTTGAAGAGGACTTACCGCGGCGCCCTGCGATACCAAACTTGCCCCTGCGGACATCCCTGGAGGACTGTTTGCCGCTCGCGAAGCGAATCGCGAAGAAGCTTGATGGCAAGGGGCGCGATGCTCAGGGATGGCGCCAGTGTGACGGCGCGGGCCTGATGTGGGTCGACGCATCAAACGCCAACAGCCTGCGCGCGGTGCTGCTTCTCAATCTTGTGCTCGAATCGGTGATGGCCGCAGGCTACGCTATTTCTGCAGATGCTAAAGGCGCCACTCGAGCATTCGCTTCCGTGCTGGACCTCAAATTGTCGTTCAAAATTCGCGAAAGAAACCGGCGTGAACCTATCCCGCTGACGCGCGAACAGCGACAGAAGAAAGAACAGGTCGGATTCAACTTCTACACCCAGCAGTACGAATATCATCCAACGGGCGAGTTCGATATTGCGGTGACCGAGCCAAATAGCAGCTATGAGTTGGCGAAAACTGGCGACAGCCGGAGCGCGTCCGTTGAAACCAAAATCGTGGCGTTCATCGGCCGACTCCGTGAGCTCTCCATCCGTCGGCGCGTGAAAGCCGAAATTGACGCCAAGCGCCAAGTCATCGCTGAAGCCAAGGCCGCGGAGGAGCGGCGCCTGGCTGAAATACGGAGGGAGGCACTCGAACGTCTCAAGCAAGTTGAAGAGTTGGCGTCCAAGCTTGAGCGGGCAAATCGGTTGAGGAGCCTTGCCGACAAGTTTCAGACCGAAAAACTGTCTTCAAACGACGGGGTGATTGACGCCGGCTGGATTCGCCGCGCGGCAGATTGGTTGGACCCTACGGTAGTGCGACATTGGGATGAGGTGGGTAGGCCTCGCGACGAGACGGCCGAATAACGCTGCCACGTCGGCAAGGATGAAGTCGGGAAGGTTGGTGCGTAGTTCTGTGATGTGAGTGAGCGCAAACTTGCGGTTAAATCCGCTGTTGGCAACGGTTGGCGTTTCCGTTGCCACTATAGCGATGCCATCTGTGGGCAGGTACCAAGGAGCGAGTCGGCGTCCGGTTTCCCAATCCAACGAACTGCCTGCCGAACGCCCCTCGCTTCACCAAATCAGACGTCGTCCACTACGCGCAGACTTGTGTTCATGGGAGCAACTGCAGTTTGGGCGTTCGGAAGCGATTTTGGGTATCTGCGCGGCATCGGCTTAGTCACGGAAGAGCGAGGAAAGCGGTAATCTGAACCGGCTCCGTTCCGAGGTCACTTTCTTTCGGTCGTAATATACTTCCCGAAAATGACGGCGACGACCGAATGAGTCAATCCGCATAATTCAAAAGAAACGAGAGATTGAGACCATGGGCCGGAAGGCGAAAAAATCGGGCTCCGGCACGGGCATGCTGGTCCTTGGCATTGTTGACCTAGTCAACGCTAGAGCAGTTTGCACGCCTTCGTTCTGGAGGCACAGTGATTTCTGACGTGCGTATGGGGCGCATGACCCAAGGAACTGTATTCTGCGGCACGTGCGCAGAGGAGTATCCGGGACGCCCGGTCTGCGGCATCGTGATTACAGCGCGCTGCGACACGACGCATGAAAAAACGCCAATAGTCAACTACCTTCCCGTAGTCACCGTAGAGGGCTGGTTGCAATCTCATGGCGGGTTGATGAGCATAGGCCGCGAATATGCAGAAACGAGGAATAGGTTCAAGAACCTCCTAGTGAAGAAGCAATTGAGCGAGACACCGTTGGAAGTACACTCGCCTATTCAAATTGCTGCATTCAATTTCCCGTATCCAGAAGAGTCCGCGGGCCAGAAGGCAGCTAAGGAGCGAAAGGACGCGGACGAGGTGCGAGCCATTGCGTCCCGTATGAACGAGCTCACTGGCTGCCTAGATAGTCCGCCACCGCCAAAGGTCTCGGCAAACTCCGCAGACAGCGAGAATTCTGTCAGCTACGCAACTCATCAGCGCTTGTACGTTGCGATTACGCGCGCTCGATACCGTATCGCCTTGCTTGGAGTCAAAGCGCGCGGTATGTCCGAAGTTTTGGGCAGTGCTGAGACGCACGGGCTCATCCAACTCGAACAATGACGGTTGTCGCGTGTTAGGTAATCGTCTGGCATCGCTTCAGCCGACGTGGAAGAGACATCTGAAGACCATCTGGTTAACGTCAACTATCTTTTCCGGCCGCGCGACAACTATCTTGTCCGGTCGACGGGGGTAATTGTCGCGGGTCAGGTGCTCATAGCTGTCGCT